>CALMRC010000018.1 GCA_937873275.1 uncultured Spirochaetota bacterium | reverse complement strand
CGGGCGGGGTTCCCGCTGGCCATGCGGACCGCGTCCTGGACGGAGATCCCCCAGGCGGCCAGGTTCCGGACTCCCTCGATCATGGAAAGCCGGGAACCCGCGATGACCCCGTCCGATTTCCTGCGGAAGACCCCGTCGGACAGCTCCACCTCCTCGCCGTTCGCGAACCAGGGCCCCTCGGCCTGCCCGGCGGGCCGGATGGAGTCGGTCACCAGGACGATGCGATCCAGGGGCTTGTCCCGGGCCACCAGCCGGACCAGGTCCGGATGCACGTGCCGGCCGTCCGCGACGATCTCGCAGGATATCTCGGGATGGATCAGCACCGCCCCGACGGCGTTGGGGTTCCGGTGATGCATCTGGCTCATGCCGTTGAACAGGTGGGTCGCGTGGAGGATCCCGGCCTGCATCCCCTCCACCATGTTCTCGTAGGTGGCGTTCGTATGTCCCGCGGATAGGACTATGCCCTTCTTGGCGCAGGACAGGGCCAGCTCCCGCATGCCCTTGAGCTCCGGCGCCACGGTCATTAAAAGGATCCGGCCCCCCGCGGCCTCCCAGAGCTCCTCCAGGAAGTCCAGGTCCACGGGGCTGGCGGCCTCGGGCTTCTGGACCCCCAGGCGTTCGGGTGAGATGAAGGGCCCCTCCAGGTGGAGCCCCAGGATGCGGGCCCCGTCCTCGGGGGCCCGGGCCGAGGCCGCCCGCCGTACCCGGTCCACGAGCTCGGCCCGGGGGGCGGGGTACAGGGTCGGGCAGAAGGAGGTCACCCCGTACCGGGGCAGGACCCGGGACATCGCCTCGATCTCCCGGGGGTCCCCCTCCTCCGTCCCGAATCCCCCGACGCCGTGGATGTGGGAATCCGTGAATCCCGGGGCGATCCAGCACCCCCCGGCGTCCAGGACTCGGACCTCCGGCCCGAAGGACCGGGCGGCCAAGCGCCGCTCCCCGAAGACGTCCGCAACCCGGCCGCCCTCCAGCCAAAGGTCGCAGTTCTCCATGGCCGCGAAGCCCGTGAGGACCGTGCCGTTCCGGAACAGCAGCGGAGGTGCCGTCCCGGAATTCCCGGCCTCCGGCTCCGCGGCCCCCGGCTCCTCGGTCCCGGGCTCAGACGAGGTCGTGGCGGTCCCCGTACTTCACGATCCGGACGTTCCGGATCCCCTTGCCCCCCAGGAAGGAGGACAGGGCGGCCAGGCTCTCCGCCTCGCCGTGGACCAGGAAGATCCCCTTGAGCCGGGAGAGGTCCAGGCCCGCCAGCCAGTCCCAGGTCTCCTGGTAGTCCGCATGGGCGCTGAAGGCGTTGATCTCCTCCACCCGGGCCCGGAGCTTGAGGACGTTCCCGTGGATCCGGACCTCGGGCACCCGCTCCTTGATCCGGCGGCCCAGGGTGTCCGCGGCCATGTACCCGACGATCAGGACCGTGTTGGCCGGATCCTCCACGGTGTGCAGGAGGTGGTGCTGGATCCGGCCGGCTTCGCACATCCCGTCCGCGGAGAGGATGATGGCCGGACCTTTGAGGTCGTTCAGGGCCTTGGACTCCTCCACGGAGGACGCGAATTTCAGGTTGTTGAACCCGAAGGGGTTCTTGTGGTGTTTGAGGAAGGCGTCGTGGGTCTCCCGGTCGTAGCACTCCGGATGGACCTGGAAGATGGTCGTGGCGTTCATGGCCATGGGGGAGTCCACCCAGATGGGAATGTCCGGGATGGCCTTTTGGTCCGAGAGGAGGTGGAGGTAGTAGACCAGCTCCTGGGTCCGCTCGATGGCGAAGGCGGGGATCACGACCTTCCCGCCCTTGGCGGCGGTCTCCCGGACAACCCGGGCCAGCTTATCTAGGGCGTCGTCCTGGGACTCGTGGAGCCGGTTGCCGTAGGTGGCCTCCAGGACCATCCATTCCACCGGGGGGATGGCATCCGGATCCCGGATGATGGGCTTGCCCTTCCGGCCCAGATCCCCGGTGAATGCGATGGAGGTGGAGCGCCCCTCGGAATCCTTCACCTCCGCCACGATCATGGCGGAGCCCAGGATGTGCCCCGCGTCGAAGAACTCGATCCGGACCCCGTCCCCGGCGGACAGGGGCCGTCCGTAGGAGACCGTGACGAACTGGCCCATGGCGGCCACCGCGTCCTGCTCGTCGTAGAGGGGCTTCCAGGTGAAGGGCTCGCCCCGCTTGGCCGCCTGCTTGGCCAGGTACTCGGCGTCCCGGGCCTGGATGCGGGCGGAATCCATCATGATGATCCCCGCCAGGTCCCGGGTGGCCGGTGTCGCGAAGATGTTCCCCCGGAAGCCCCGCTTGGACAGGAGGGGGAGCATGCCCGAGTGGTCGAAATGGGCGTGGGTCAGGAAGACGGCCTCCAGGCCCGCAGGATCGGGGACCAGGGCCTTGTTCTTCTTTTCCGCCACCTCGCGCTTGCCCTGGAAGGCTCCGCAGTCGACCAGGAACCGCCTCCCGTCGACCTCCAGAAGATGCTTGGAGCCGGTGACTTCCCCCGCGGCTCCCTCGGAGTAAAAGGTTATCGCCATGGAAACACTATAATCCCCCGGTCCCCCGGAGGGAAGGGCGGCGCGAGTCTACAGGAAGAACACCATGGTCCCCCCGACGGCCAGGCAGGCGCCCAGGACCTCCCAGAGGCTCACCTTCTGCCGGAGGAAGAGGACCGAGGGGGGGATGATGAGGACCGGGGCCAGGCCGATCAGGGTGGAGACCGTGCCCGCCTGGGTATGGTTCAGGGCGAAGACCGAGAGGGTGACCCCCAGGAAGGGGCCGAAGACCGCCCCGGCCGCGGTGTTCCGGATTCCGGCTCTGTCCCCGAGGGTTTCCCGGAAGACCTGCCGGGCCCGGCAGGTCACCAGGGCCACCCCGGCGAAGCCGATCATCCCGGCCAGCACCCGGATCTGGGTGGCCGCCACCGTGTCGTACCCCGCGGAGCCCAGCTTGGTCAGGATCATGCCCGCGGACTGGCCGACCGAGGCCAGGAAGGCGAAAAGGTATCCCTTCCGACGCCGATCCCGGTCCCGGACCTGCTCGGCCTGGGCGTCCCGGCGCCGTCCCAGGACCGCGGCGGCGATGCCCGTGCAGACCAGGGCCATGCCCACCAGTCCCCGGGAAGGCATGAGCTCCCCGAGGGCCAGGAAGCTGAACAGGGCCGTCGTGGGGGGGGAGAGGGCCAGGAAGAGCATGGTCGTCCGGGACCCGATCATCACGTAGGCGTTGAAGAGGAAGATGTCCGCGACCACGAAACCCACCAGGCCGGACGCGGAGAGCCAGAGCCAGGCCCGTCCCGGGGCGTCCGTCGGGAAGGGAAGGCCCCGGAGGATCCAGGCCGTGCCGGACAGAAGGAGGATGGCGACCACGAGCTTGTAGAAGTTGACCGCCAGGGTGCCGATGCGCCGGGAGGCCGTCTCGAAGAAGACCGCGGACACGGTCCAGCAGACGGCGGTCCCGAAGGCCGCGAGTTCGCCGATGCGTTGCATGATGGCCGATCCTATACCGCCCCCGGAGGGTGTGGATAGCCCCCGGGCGGTTTGACTTCCCGCCCGGCAGGTCCTATGTTTGTAGGTGGGAGATCATCGGACGTCATCGCCGGACCGGACCTGGGTCCGGAAGGGAGGATACATGGCCGTGATTTGCATAGCCCGGGAACTGGCCTCCCTCGGGGAGGAGACGGCCCACGAACTGGCGGACCTCACGGGCTACCGCTACCTGGATCGGGCCTACGTGGAGAAGAAGCTCGCCGAGTACGGGATCGCCTCGGCGGAGATCCAGAAGTTCGACGAGAAGAAACCCGGATTCTGGGCCTCCCTGAGCCGGGGCCGGGACGACTACCTGCATTTCCTTAAGACCGTCCTCTACGACGAGGCCCAGATCGGGGACTGCATCCTGGTCGGCCGCGGAGGCATGGGCATCTTCACGGGGGTGCCGGGCGTCATCGCCGTCCGCCTCACCTCCCCCCTGCCCGTCCGGATCGAGCGGATCAAGAAGTTCTACAACTGCGACGAGCGCCACGCCGAGCAGCTGGCCCGGCAGAGCGACAACGACCGGGACGGGTTCCACCGGTACTTCTTCAACCTGGATTGGCGGGACCCCGTGAACTACGACATGGTCCTGAACACCGGGCTCGAGCATCCCGCCACGGTGGCCCAGATCATCAACCAGTACCGGCTGCTCACCATCACGAAGGAACTGGAGGCCAAGTGCGGCCAGAGGCTCCGGGAGCTGGCCCTGGGGCAGAAGGTCGTCACCTCGGTCCTCTTCGACAAGGGAATCTCGATCCACTTCCTGGAGGCGGACGTGAAGGGGGACCTCGTGACCCTCCACGGCGTGGCCAACACCCAGCAGACCATCGACGCGGCGGTCGCGGCCGCCCACGAGATCCCCGGGGTCGGCCAGGTGGAGAGCGCGATCCAGGTAGTGCAGGAGTATACCGTTATGCCGTAGGTTCCCTACGGCATAACGGTGATCGGAATGTCCCTGCAGGACATTCCGGCTGCCTGGGACGGACCGGACGGCCGAATTCCGGTTGCGCGGCCGGGCGGGCCGGGGTATCCTGAGGCATGCAGTTCCTCACGGGATTCCACGCCATCGAGGAGGCCCTCAAACGGGGTCGGGTGCAAGGGTACCTCCGCGTAGCCGGCTCCGGTCCCCGGATCAAGCGCATATTGGAGCTGGCGGAAAAGACCGGCGTCCGGGTCGAGCGCGCGGCCCCGGGTGACCTGGACGCCGCGGCCCCGGACAATCGGGGCATCGTATTGGCCTTGGAGGGGGATTCCCGACCGGCCAACGACGTGGACCTGGACGAATTCCTGGAAACCCTGACCAAGCCCGAAGCCCTGGTCCTGCTGCTGGACCACGTCACGGATCCCCACAACTACGGGGCCATCCTCCGGTCCGCGGACGTCTTCGGGGTCGATCTGGTGGTCATTCCCGAACGGCGAAGCGCCCGGGACACGGACACCGTGGCCCGCGCCTCCGCGGGGGCCGTGGCCTGGGTGCCCGTCGCCGTGGTTCCCAACCTGGTCCGGGCCCTGACCGCCCTCCAGGAGAACGGCTTCTGGGGCTACGCCGCGGACATGGAGGGGGCCGAGATCGGCTCCGCCCAGCTCCCGGAGCGGACCGCCGTCGTCCTGGGCAGCGAGGGATACGGGGTCGCCCGCCTGCTCAAGGAGACCTGCGACGGGTCCCTCTCCATACCCCAGAGGGGGAGCATCGAGTCCCTGAACGTCTCCGTGGCCGCGGGGATCCTCATGTGGGAATACCGGAGACGGTATACCGGCTGACCCGCCCCGATCCGCCGCTCCCCCCTCCTAAAGGTCCCAGATCTCCCCGAACTCGTGCTCCCGGTCGCAGTAGAGGCAGGTGAATTTCCGTTCTCCCGTGCGGCGGAACTGGGCCGGGGCACCCTCCTGGTGGGCGGGACGGGAGACGCAGGCCTCGTTCTTGCAGGAGATCTGATCGAAGTTGTAGATCCGGGGAGGCATGGCCAGGCGGTACTTCCGGAGGACCCGGGAGTCCTTGATCAGGTTCAGGGTGCAGCCCGGGGCGATGGCCCCCAGCTTCTTGAGGTCCCGGCGGTCGAAGGCCAGGATATCCGGAAGGGAGAGGATGCCCTTGAAGACCTCGGGGCCCGCGTTGGAGTGGTAGACCCCGTGGGAGGACCGGACGTCCAGGCCCAGGATGCGTCGGATCTTGTCGAGGGTGTCCCAGATCTCCCGGACAGGCCTGCCCGCGGCGACGTGGTCGATGACGATCCCGTTCTCCACGGGTTTGATGCCCACCTTGTGTTCCGGCTTGACCCGGGGGGTCACGGCTGCCTCGGTGACGAAATCCTCCTCGAAGCGGAGGGGCTCCTTGGGAGCGCCCTGGAAGTCTCCGCCCAGGGCCCCGGAGGCCAGGCCCAGGAGGGCGATGCGGACGTAATAGCCGTTCGCGGACTGGGCGTCCCAGCCGTTCAGGGGCAGGCCGTCCAGGAAGGTGGGGATGACGGGGGCCTTCCGGTCCCGGGGAAGGGGGTGGTAGAACCGGGACCCCTCGGGCAGGCGGCTCATCATGTCCGGACGGAAGGTGACGGCCCTCCGGAGCTCCGCGGCCCGGTCCAGGACCCTCTCCCCCATGCGTTCCAGTTGGAGCCGGGTGTAGTACCAGATCGGGGCGACCCGGCCGGAGGCGAGGTATTCGTCCAGGGACTCGTAGGCCCGGACCTCGAAGCCCGCGGCACGCATGCGCTCCACGTAGACCGGGGGCATGGAAAGGAGCTCCGGGGCGACCAAGTCCACGGAGACCTCCCGGAAGATCCCGAGGCCCTCGGCCTTGGAGTGGACGGTCCGGCCGTGCCAGAGGTCCCCGACCAGGGCCAGGTGGATGCGCGAGTCATCCCCTCCCAGGTGTTCCAGGAAGGTGAACTCGTCCAGGAACTCCTGGGTGGGATGCTCGTGCTTGCCGTCCCCGGCGTTGAGGAACGCGGGCTTGGGGAAGCCCGCGGACTCGCAGTAGGCCCCCACGGAAGCGTCGAGCCAGCGGCAGACCCCCTCCAGGCCGGTGCGCAGGACGAAGCAGGATTCCGGCGCGTAGCCGACCAGCATCTTGACCGCGTCCGAAAGGCTCTCGTTCTTGGCGAAGGAGGAGGTGGCGGCGTCGAACATGTTCACCCGGCATCCGTGGAACTCCGCGGCGTTCCGGAAGGACTCCCGGGTCCGGGTGGAGTTCTCCAGGAAGATCAGGTAAACCTGATAGTCCCGGTCCGAGATCCGGAACCGGGAGGGATCCCGCCCGGACCGTATCGTATCCTTGATCTGGCGGGCCAGGCCGTACAGATACCTCTGCTCGTCCCTGGAAAGATCGTCCACCACCGCGATCGTCCTGCCTCGGAAGGGCCCCGTCCGTTCCACCCTCGTCCTCCTTGCCGCCGCGCCGGCCGAAATCTAAAAAAAGGCGGAAGCCCTTTCGGCCTCCGCCTTCCGTATTACCGTCGGATCTCCTTGACGGTCTTCAAGTCCGCCTTGTTCAGCAGGATCAGGCCTCCCCCCGCCCCGGCGACCACGAGGCCCTCGGGGACGGACCGCAGGAAGGTGAAGGGACTGACCGCGGCCTCGGACTTGGCCTTGAGCTCCAGGGTCGCGGGATCGAAGAGGCCAAGCACCCACTTCCCGCCGTCGTTGGCCATCGCAAGGATTCCGGCGCCCTCCTTCCAGACCCCGGTCTCGGGATGGACGTCCACGGTTCCGGTGACCTTGGCGGCCAGGGTCTCCAGGTCCAGGAGTACGAGGCGCACGGCCCCGGAGCCCTCGGCTCGTCCGGCCACGGCCACGAAGGCGCCCCCGACGTCCACGAGGCTGTCCGCCCGGAGGGTGTTGAGCTCCCCGGTCTTGAGGTAGGTCCCGCCGGCCAGATCCACCAGGGCCAGCCGGGCGTAGGGACGGTTCGGGTCCACCAAGTCCAGGAGGACCGAGCCCCGGGGCGCCGTCTGGGCCTTGGCCGCGACCTCCTTGGCGATCTCCGCTTTCTGGTCCTCCGCCACGGCCTTGCGGTCCTCTGCGATCTCCGCCTCCTTGGCGGCCACGGCGGCCTCCTCCTTGGCGGTCTCCTCCTTGGCGGTCGCCACGGCGGCCTCCTTCTCGGCCGCCGCCTTCTCCTGGGCCGCAACCTCGGCCTCCCGGCGGGTCAATTCGGCCTCCTGCTCGGGCCCCTGGGCCGAAGCCTTGTCCGCTTCCAACTGAGCCCGGGCCGCCTCGGCCTTGGCCGTCTCCTCGGCCGCGGCCTTCTCCTGCAGGGCGATCCGGGCCTTGTCCTCCTCGAGCCGGGCCTTGTCCTGGGCGACCTCCCGCTCCTTGAGGTCCACCATGTCCCGGCGCTCCGGCAGGGCCGAGGTTCCGGACTCCTCCTTGAGGCTTTCCACCACGGACTTGTCCGTGATGGGACCCGTGTCCACCCGGCCGGCGGTCCCGGGCCGGGCGGTGACGGGAAGGACGATGCGGCTGCGCCCGGCCCACTCGTCCCAGCGGACCGAGAGCCCCGCGTTCTGAGCCGTAAGATAGGTCAGCACCGCGGGTTTGTAGGCCTTGCCGAAGTAGGCGAGGTCGCCCCGGTAGACGGCGTTGTACACCGTGAGGAAGGTGGCCAGCAGGAATCCGTCGGACCGGGAATAGCCGTAGGCCTCCTCCAGGTAGGCCCCCAGGATGTGCCGGAGGTTGCGGATGTGGTCCACCCCGGCGTCGGGCCCCAGGATGATGATGTCCGCGTCCAGTCCCGAGGGAGCCTGGGGATCCCGGACCCGGATGACCGCGTACCGGGACTCGTTCCCCGCCCGCGTCGCCCCGGCCTTCACGGCCCTGCCGAGGGCGGCGCCCAGGCCCCGGATCTCGTCCAGGGTGTCGACCCGGGCGTGGGGTCCCACGTAGTTGATGAACTCGATGGTCCGACCGCTCACGGAGCGCAACTCCTCCTCCGCGACGGTCTGGGCGGAGAGGGCCGCCGCGGCGGCCAGGAGGGTCAGAAGGGCGCAGATTTTTCTCACGATTCCCCCTTAATCTATCGCGCGGGTTCCGAGAGGCGGCGCAGGGCCGCGAGGGCCCGGGACCGCACGGCGGGTCCGTAGGGCTTGCCCGCCAGGCGCAGGATCGCCCGGATTCCGCCGGGATCGGCAAGTTCACCCAAAGCGCGGTAGATCCCCTCCACCGCGTCGATCGTGGCCAGGGCGCTTCGCTCATCCAGGAAGAATTCCCGGTCCGCGGCCCCCTGGAAGGCCCGGAGCGCCTGTCCCGTCAGATCCAGTCCGATAGCCCCGACGGCCCGGGCCGCGGAGGCCCGCACGGCGGGGTCGGGATCCCGGAGGTATACCTCCGTCAGGACCGGGACCGCCCGGGGGGTGCCCAGCATGCCCAGTATATCGCAGGCCCGGGCCCGGGGCAGGGCTCCCGCGGGACGGGGTCCGGCGGGGGCGGCGCGTCCCCGGATCGAAGGCTCCGGGGTTCCGTATCCCATAGCGACGGCG
>CALMRC010000017.1 GCA_937873275.1 uncultured Spirochaetota bacterium | reverse complement strand
CGCTTCCGGGTCCTGGATCCCGGGATCACCTGGGGAGGCCGCGTCCGGTCGGGCGCCGCCGAGGAGTCCTCCGGGCGGGAGCTCGCCGGCGGGGGAACCGCCCGGACGCTCCGGGGAACCCTCTCCCTGCCGGGCCAGGTCCGGAGCGGCCGGTGGACCCGGACCGAGTCCAGGCTGCCGGGGGACGACGCCCTCTTCCTTTCCCTGGAGGTCGAGTACCCCGAGACGCCCCATGTCGGCTATGACAAGGGGAAGGCGGCCCGCCTGGATCGGACCTGGGACCACAGGTGGACCGAGGTCCTGCCCGCGGAGATCGTTCCGGCCTTCGACGCGGATCCGTCCCGGCCTTTCCGGGTCTTCAAGAGGAACTTCTTCGGGGACGTCAGTTCCTACGCCGCGGACCACCACCTCGTCTCGGGCGCCCGCCGCACGGCGTCCTTCAACAACCACATCACCCATCCCTGGGTCGCCGTCTCCAACGGATCCGAGGGGATCCTGGTTGCCCAGTACGAGGGCGGCTCCTGCAATTTCGCCTTCTGCCCCCTGCGCTCCGAGGTGGCCGGCGGCCGTCAGCGCCTCCGGCTCAACCCCTTCGGGACCTACTACGGCCCCCAGTGGAAGTACGCCACGGCGGTCACGGGCCTGGGCCGGGCGATGGCCATTCTCATGGCGGACCAGCTGGACAGCTACGCCCCTTCCTACAACGGAAAGACGAGCCGATTCTCCGTCGCCGTCTTCCCCTTCCGGGGGGCCGAGCCCCCGGAGGAGGTCCGGCGGCGGGCCGAGGAGTACGCGGAGGGGACGGTTTAGGTTTTCGCACCCCGGCCGGGCGGGCCGGGGCGGTTCGGCTCAGGAAGGAGTCCCCTCCGGCTTCCCGGCTTCCCGGTCGGCGATTTCCGCCAGCAGTTTCCGGATCTTGCGCTGGTTGAGGATCCCGGCGGCCAAGGAGAGCCCGGCCAGGACGAAGAGGGCGATCGCGATGGGCCGGGAGACCAGGATGGAGAAGTCTCCCTGGGAGATGGTCAGGGCCCGCCGCAGGTTCGCCTCCGTCATGGGGCCCAGGATCAGGGCCAGGAGGATCGGGGAGAGCGGGTACTTGGCCCGCATCATGATCCAGCCCAGCACGCCGAAGCCCAGGGTGAGTCCCACGTCGAAGATGTTCTGGCGCATGGCGAAGGAGCCGACCAGGGAGAGGACGAAGATGACGGGATTCAGGATCTCCCGCTTGACCAGGATGACCCGGGCGAAGAGGCGGATCCCCGCCATTCCGACCAGGAGCATGACGACGTTGGCCACGAGCATGGACGCGAAGACGTTGTAGACGACGTCCAGGTGCTCGGAGTAGAGCAGGGGCCCCGGCTGGAGTCCCTGGATGATGAAGGCCCCGAGAAGCACCGCGGTGACCGCGTCCCCGGGAACCCCCAGGGACAGCAGGGGAATCATGGCCCCGCCGGAGCACGCGTTGTTCGCGGATTCCGTGGCCGCGACCCCCTCGATCACCCCGGTCCCGAAAAGGTGGGGATGTTTGGAGGACCGCTTCGCCTCCCCGTAGGCCACGAAGGCGGCGATGTCCCCGCCCGCCCCCGGGATGGACCCGATGCCGGTCCCGATCAGGCTGGACTTAAGGATGTTCTTGAAGGAGACCTTGATGTCCTGCCACGACGGGATGTAGCGGTCGATGGAGGCCTTCACCTCTTCCAGGGCCCCCATCTTCTCGATGGAGTTCAGGATCTCGGAGACCGCGAACAGGCCGATCAGGGTGGGGATGAAGGCGGGGCCTTCCAGCAGTTCCACCCGGCCGAAGGTGTACCGGGGGAACCCCGAGATCGGATCAAAGCCGATAGTGGCCAGGAGCAGGCCGAACATCCCCGACATGACCCCCTTCACCACGCTTTCCCCGGAGATGGAGATGATGACGGAGAGGCCGAAGAGGGCCAGGGCGAAGTATTCCACCGGCCCGAACTCCAAGGCGAACCGGGACACCACGGGAGAGAGGAAGGTCATGATGAGGGCGCCGATGGTGCCCCCGCAGAAGGACGCGAAGAGGGCCATGGAGAGGGCCCGGCCCGCCTGGCCCTTCTGTCCCAGGGGGTATCCCTCCAGCACCGTGGCGGCGGCGGCCGGGGTTCCGGGGGTGCGGATCAGGATGGCCGAGATGGATCCCCCGTACATCGCCCCGCAGTAGATCCCCAGGAGCATGGCCAGGCTCTCGGTGGGGGGCCGCCCGAAGGTGAAGGGCACCAGGAGGGCCACCCCCATGGTGGCCGTGAGTCCCGGCAGGGCCCCCACGGTGATCCCCCCGGCGACTCCGACGAAGACGAGGAGCAGCACGCTGGGATGCAGGACCACGTTTCCCAGGCTCGTAAGGAACAGTCCGAAATCCATGGGGGCCTCCTAGAATCCCAGGAGGGCCAGGAGGCCCGTCGGGAGGGTGATGAGGAGCAGCCGCTCGAACACGAGCCAGACCCCCGCGGTGGCCGCGAGGGGAACGAGGACGAGGGTAAGCGGCTTCCGGGCCCCCAGGAGCAGCATGAGGGCCAGGATGAACAGGATCGTCATGGGGAGGAAGCCCACCGGCCGGAGCAGGGCGGTGTAGACCGCCCCGGCCCCGAGGGCGAGCAGGGCCCTCCAGATCCCGAAGGACCGGAAATCCAGGCGCTCGAAGTCCCCCGGTTTCCGGGACAGGGCGCCCCGGAGGGCGAGGAGGGCGGAGAAGCCGATGAGGACGGCCGCGACGAGGCTCGGGAAGAAGCTGGGTCCGATCTTCATGATGTGATCCGGGGGCATCCTCGCTCCCTGGACCAGCACGAACACGCCGATCCCGACGCCCGCCGCTCCCCCCGCGATGTCATGGACTCTCATCGTCTCCTCCTGCCCTTCCGGGCCCCGCTTACTTCGCGAGCCCGAGGCTCTTCATCACCGCCGCGACGTCCGCGGCGTTCTGGGCCAGGAACTTGCCGAACTCGTCGGCGTCCTGGTACGCGAGGTTCAGGCTGGCCTTTTCCGCGAAGGCCTTGAAGTCCGGGGAGTCGAAGGCGGCCTTGAACGCGTCGCTCAGGGTCTTCCGGGCGGCGGCCGGGACTCCCTTGGGAAGGGCCAGTCCGCGCCAGGTGTGGAAGACCACGTCCACGCCCTGCTCCCGGAAGGTCGGGACCTCGGGGAAGAGCGCGTTCCGCTGGGTGTCCATGACGCCCAGGATCTTGAGCTGGCCGGCCTGGACCTGGCCGCGGACCTCCGCGACGGAGACCGAGACGGCCCGGATGTGGTTGCCCACCAGGGCGGTCACCGCGGGGGCGGCCCCGTCGAAGGGCACGTAAACCAGGTTGGTGCCGGTCTTCTGGGCCATGAGGCCGGCGGCGATGTGCCACACCGAGCCCGGACCGGAATTGCCGATCGTGACCCGGCCGGGATTGGCCTTGGCGTAGTCGATGAATTCCTTGAGGGTGTTCCAGGGGGCGTCCTTGTGGACCGTCAGGGCCGCCGCGTCGGCGTTGATCCGCATGAGGGGATCGTAGGCCTTGTAGTCGAAGGGGATCAGGCCCTGGGGCGGCAGGGAGTTGAGCTCGAAGGTGATCATTCCCACCGTGTAGCCGTCCGGGGCGGCCTGCATGATCGCGGAGTGGCCCACGGCCCCGCCCCCGCCGGTGTTGTTCGTGACGTTGATCGTCTGCTTGAGGGTCTTCTCCGCCTCCTTGCACAGGGCGCGCAGGATGGTGTCCGTGCCGCCGCCCGGAGCCCAGGGGCAGATGACCGTCACGGGCTTTCGGGGAAAGGCCTGCGCCGCGACCGGGGCCAGGGCGACGAGGGCCAGCACGATCGCCGCCAGCGTCCGGCCCGCGAGATTCCACGCCGTTCTTTTCATACAATCCTCCATATCCGTATTGCTGAGGGACGTATCCCTCGAATCGCTTTGCCAGCGCCGCCCCGGGTCAGCGGACGATGCGCCCGGAGGTCTTCCCTCCCGCCAGGGCCAGGACCTCCTCCCGGGTCGAGAAGTTGAAATCCCCGTGGATCGAATGGCAGAGACAGGACGCCGCCGTCGCGAAGGCGACGACGTCCGCGTCGGACCCGCCGAGCCCGGGATCCGTCAGGGCCAGGATCAGGGCCGCGGAGAACGAGTCCCCTCCGCCGATCCGGTCCACGATGGAGCGGATCGGGTAGGGCCGGTAGGCGCCGTCCTCGACGGGGGCGAAGGAGGCCGAGCCCGATGCGGTGTCGAAGATCATTCCGCCCCAGTCGTTGTGGGTCGCCGAGACGCTTTCCCGGAGGGTGAAGGCGATCTTCCGGATCCCCGGGAACTGCTCGGCGATCCGGCGGGCCACCTCCGGGTACCGACCCGCGTCCAGGGTTCCCCGGGAGGCGTCCAGGGACCCGACGTCGATGCCCAGGACGTCCTTCGCGTCCTCCTCGTTGGCCACGAGGACCTCCACGTAGGGAAGGAGTTCCCGCATCACCCGGGAGGCCAGGGCGTTGGGGGAGGTCCCCGTCTCCCAGGCCCAGAGCTTCTTGCGGAAGTTGAGGTCGCAGGAGACCGTGAGGCCCAGGTCTTTCGCCCGGCGGACGCCGTTCCGCACCGCCTCCGCCGCAGCCCGGGACAGGGCCGGTGTGATCCCGGTCCAATGGAACCAGGAGGCCCCTCCGAGGATCCCGTCCCAGTCGTAGGAGGCGGGATCCGCCAGGGCCACGGAGCTCCCGTCCCGGTCGTAGATCACGTTGCTAGGCCGCTGGTTGGCACCGGCCTCCACGAAGTAGATGCCCAAACGGCCCTTCCCGGCCCGGGCGACCCGGCTCACGTCGACCCCCAGGTTCCGCAGGGATCCCAGGCAGGCGTCCGCGATCGGGTGGGAGGGCAGGGTGGTCACGAAGGAGGCGTCCGCGCCCAGGAGGGCCAGGGAGGCCGCCACGTTCGCCTCGGCCCCCGCGAAGGTAGCCTCCAGCCGGCCCGGGAGGGCCTGCCGGAACCGGAGGAAGTCCTCGGTCTTGAGGCGCATCATGATCTCGCCGAAGGTCACGAATCGGGCGGCCATGATCTAGCCCCGGACCCGGGCCGCCAGGGAGGAGGCTTCCTCGCAGTTGCGGCTGATCGCGTCCCAGTCCTTGGCCTTGATCAGGTCCCGGGTGGCCAGCCAGGATCCCCCGACGGCCAGGACCTCCGGCCATTCCAGGTAGGACGCCAGGTTCTTCATGGACACGCCCCCCAGGGGGATGTAGGCGATCCCCAGGTGGGAGTAGGGCGCGGCGATGGCCTTGATGTAGGGCAGGCCGCCCAGGGGTTCGGCGGGGAAGACCTTCACGACGTCGCAGCCCTTCCCGTAGGCCGCCTCGATCTCCGAGGGGGTGGCGATGCCCGGTGCGAAGGGGAGCCCGGCGGCCCGGGCCGCGTCCACCACGGCGGGATTGAAACCCGGGGAGACGCCGTAGGCGGCGCCCGCGGCCTTCACCTGGGCGATCTGGCCCGGGAAGAGGATCGTCCCGACCCCGGCGTAGAGCTCCGGCACCTCGGCGGTTACCCGTTTCAGGGCGTCCAGGGCGGCGGGGGTCCGGAGGGTCAGCTCCATGGCGCGGACGCCGCCGCGCAGGAGGGCCCGGGCCAGGGGAACCGCGTCCCCGGCGTCGTCGATCACCAGGACGGCGACCACGGGGGAGCGGCGGATCTGTTCGCGGAACGGGACGGAATCGCTCATGTGCACCTCGAGGTATTGTTCGGGTAGGCGATAGAAAAAGTCGGAACGATGTTCCGTAAAACGATTATCTATTCGGTTGTTTTAAACTGTCAATCGAAAAATAGCATAAAAATGGAACGGAACGGATCAGAAACCGAAATGCCTTGCGCCGTCCACCGGGGTATGGTTTAATCGAGTCGAAGGGAAAGGCGGTTGTCCATGGCGGGAAGCAACGAGACCGTGCAGGCGGTGCGGAAGGCGATCCGGATCCTCGAATATCTTGCCGAACGGGGGGAGTGCGGGGTGAGCGATCTGGCCCGGGCCCTGGGGGGCCAGAAGAGCACGGTGTTCCGCCTCCTTTCGACCCTCAAGGAATCCGGGTACATCCTCCAGGACGCGGAAACCGAGAAGTACTCCCTCTCCCTCAAGCTCTTCCGGATCGGGTCCGGGGCGATCCGGAACCTGGACCTGAACAAGGCGGCCCTGCCCGTGATCGGCCGCCTGGCGAAGCTGACCTCCGAGACGGTCCACCTGTGCATCCTGGACAACGACCAGGTCCTCTATCTGCACAAAGTCGAGTCCACCTTCTCCCTGAAGGTCGCCATGGTGTCCCGGGTCGGATTCGTGACTCCCCTGTACTGCACCGGGGTCGGGAAGGTCCTGCTGGCCTGGCAGGAGGACGAGTACATACGCCGCTACCTCCGGGACGCGAAGCTGACCCGGTTCACGGAGCACACGATCACGGACCCCATGGCCCTGGCGTCGGAGCTCCAGAAGATCCGCATGTCCGGCTTCGCCTACGACGACGAGGAGCACGAGCTCGGGGTCCGGTGCGCGGCGGCGCCGATCTTCGACATGCACGGCCGCATCGCCGCTGCCCTCTCCGTCTCGGGCCCCAGCGTCCGCCTCACGGACCGACAGATGGAGTCTGTCCGTGAGCTGGTGAAGGACAGCGCCCGGGAGATCTCGCAGCGCCTGGGGTACCAGCCGGGCTAGCGGTACGGGTCGCCCAGCGCGGTCCTCAGGGCGGCGGCGACATCCTTCCAGCCGGCCTCGTAGGCCATGAGGTAGGCGTCGTCCCCGTTCCAGTCGGTCAGCCGCGGGTCCGCGCCCTTGGCCAGGAGAGCCTTCACGGATTCGAGCTTCCCGGCCCGGGCCGCCTGCATCAGGGCGGTCTCGCCCCGCATCTCGAACACGGCCGCTCCCAGCGCGTTCATCCGGGTATTCGGGTCCGCGCCGGACTCCAGCAGGAAGCGGACGACGTCGGCGTGCCCTTCGACGGCCGCGTAGGAGAGCGCGGTCCGTCCGCGGAAGGAAATACCGTCCAGGGAGACTCCCGCGGACACCAGGTACTTCACGGCGGCCAGGCTGCCCCCCAGGGAGGCGTCCATGAGCGGATTCACCTCGGGTAGGGCGCCCCATTTCGGGCTCGCCAGCTTGGGATCCAACTCGGCGCCCTTCCCCTGCAGGAAGCGCATGGCCTCGATCTTGCCGTTGAAGGCCGCCGCGCCCAGGGGCGTGCCGAAATTCTTGACCCAGAAATTGCCGGGGTTCGGCTTGGCGCCGAGGTCGATCAGGCGGCCGATGATCGCGGTGTTCCCGCCGTAGGCGGCGTAGAACAGCGCCTTGGTCAGCTGGTCGTCCTTCATCGGCTTGCCCATGGCCTCCACGCATTTGAGGAACTGGGGTTCCGCCCCCAGTTCGGCGAGCGTGCAGGCGGTCCTGAACATCGTGTCGGCATCCGCCTTCACCCCGCTGTCGACGAGCTCGACGAGGAGAGCCGGGGAGTACGCCGCGTACAGGAGCGCCCCGTACTGGTCGAACTCGGAGATGCGGTCGCGGGCCTTCAGCAGGATGACCAGGGACTCGTGAGCCCTCTTCGACAGCAGAAACTGCGTCGTCTTGTCCTCGACCCGCTCGGCCGATCGCAGGGCGAGCACGGCCGCCGTCAGCGGCTCGATGAGCTGTTTCCCGGTATACGCTTCCTCCAGCCTCGGCAGGAGCTGTTCGACGACTTCCGGGAGGTAGGCGAAGACCGCGCTGACGATGGGGGCCTCGGCCGGGGCGGATGCCGCCTTCCCGCCGGAACCGAGGGACCGCAGGAGCTCCGCGATCTCCGGGTGGTTGGCGGCGCGGGCGGCGTCGTGGGCCGTGATCCCGTCGTCGTTCTTCGCGTCCACCTCCGCCCCGGCGGACACCAGGTAACGCACCATGTCGGCGCGCCCGTGCTCGGCCGCCAGCATGAGGGCCGTCCGCTGCTTGAGATCCACGTCCGTCCAGGAGTATTTGCTTTCCCCCGACCCGTACAGAGTAACCTTGAAATCCTCGATCCTCGCCGTCTTGGACTTGGCCGCGATCTTGGCCCCCGACTCGACCAGGGCGCGTGCGGACTCCACGCTTCCGCTCATGGCCGCGGCCATGAGCGGTGTGAACTCGTACCAGTAATCGCCTTTCTCGATCTTCGCACCGGCGGCGAGGAGAAGGCGCACGACCTCCTCGGAATTGAAGAAGGCGGCGACCCAGAGCGCCGAGGTTCCGGATACGAACGACAGGACTTGGTCGCTTGACTGGTCGGGCTTGGCTCCCTGCCGCAGGAATTCCTTCACCAGGTCCGCGTCTCCCGTGGCCGCGGCCCAGGGCAGGACCGGGCCCACCCCGGTTCCGGTCTTGAACGACACCTTGAAGGAGGGGTCCGGCGCCCTCAGGAGCAGGCGCAGGGCTTCCACGCTCCGCTTGTGGACCAGAATGTCGTACCCCTTCGCGGACCCGGCCTTGAAGCCCGAGTCGATCAGGAAGTCGACGACGGCTTTGTGCCCCGCGGCGGCGGCCTCGATCAGGGCCAGCTCGCCGTCGAAGGGCGTGGGGGTCTTCGTGGCCACGATCGCCCGTACCAGGGGTTCCCGGCCCGCCTTGGCCGCGAGGCTGAGGGCGGAGGATCCGTCGAAGCCGTGGTCTCCGAGGCCCGTGCCGGAGGCGACGAGGCTGTCGGCCTTTTTCCAGTCCTCCAGGCGAATGGCCCGGATGAGGACGGGGGAGTCGGAGATGGTGGCCGGTTCCAGGCGATGGACCTGGAAGGCCTTTTCCAGCGTGCTGCATCCCTGGGCCAGGATGACGCTCGTGAGGGTCAGGATCAACAGGGAGATGAACGACGTTGAACGGCGGGAAGGTCTGGAATCCATGGTGTCTCCTTCGGCTTTTTAAACGTTTGAGAGACGGACCCAGGGTGTGGAGCTTCGAATGTTGGGTATACTCTCGATCCGGTTTTATTGAATGTCAAGCCGAATCAGCCGCCTACCGTCGGAAACCCGGACGTATACCGGACATGTGTTCCGGGCGGCCGTCGCCCCGACCCGGACTTCAATCGGGGGTTTGACTCTCCGGCCCCGGATCGGTATGCTCCATTGTATCGTTCGATAGAAACACGGGACGGCCCCGGATCCCCCGGGACACGGCGGCCGCCCGGTTCCCCATCCCCTCAGTAGAAACCGGAGGTATCCGAATGGGCGCGAAGGTGGTTCTGGCGTATTCCGGCGGACTGGACACGTCCGTCATCCTGCAGTGGCTCCTCAACAAGGGCTACGAGGTCATCTGCTTCCTGGCCGACGTGGGCCAGCAGGAGGACTTCGAGAAGGCCCGCCAGAAGGCCCTGAAGATCGGGGCCTCCAAGGTCTACCTGGAGAACCTGCGGGAGGAGTTCGTGACGGGCTACATCTTCCAGGCCCTCAAGGCGAACGCCCTGTACGAGGGCCGCTACCTCCTGGGCACCTCCCTGGCCCGGCCCCTGATCGCCAAGCACCAGGTCCGGATCGCCCGGGAGGAGGGCGCGGAGTACGTGGCCCACGGGGCCACCGGCAAGGGCAACGACCAGGTCCGCTTCGAGCTGACCTACGCCGCCCTGGGACCCAAGCTGAAGGTCATCTCCCCCTGGAAGGACGCCGAGTACCTGGCCGCGTTCCAGGGACGCTCGGATATGCTCAAGTACGCCGAGGATCACGGCATTCCCGTCAGCGCCACGGTCAAGAAGCCCTACAGCGAGGACGAGAACCTCATGCACATCAGCCACGAGGCGGGGATCCTGGAGGATCCCGCGAGCGCGGCTTCGGAGGACATCTACTCCCGTACCGTCTCCCCGAAGGACGCCCCGGACGAGGAGACCCGGATCGACATCGAGTTCAAGGACGGCCTGCCCGTGCGGGTCTCCCGGCACGGATCCAAGGAAAAGGTCACGGGCGCCCTGGCGATCTTCGAGTACCTGAACGACCTGGGCCGGGCCAACGGGATCGGCCGGGTGGACATGGTGGAGAACCGTTTCGTGGGCATCAAGTCCCGGGGGATCTACGAGAGTCCCGGGGCCACGATTCTCTGGGCCGCCCACCGGGACATCGAGGGGATCGCCATGGACAAGGAGGTCATGCACCTCAAGCTCATGCTGGAGCCCAAGTTCTCGGAGTACCTGTACAACGGGTTCTGGTTCGCCCCGGAGATGGACTTCCTGATGGCCGCCTTCAACCAGTCCCAGGAGGCCATCGACGGGACGGTCACGATGGCCCTGTACAAGGGCAACGCCATGGCCGTGGCCCGGACCTCCCCCACCTCCCTGTACAACCAGGAGCTGGGCAGCATGGACGTGGCGGGGGGCTTCGACCAGACGGACTCCCGGGGCTTCATCCGGCTCAACTCGATCCGCCTGAAGGCGCACAACGTCATCCTGGACAAGCGGCACGTGGGGCTCTTCCCGAAGATCCAGGCCTAGGCGCGCCCCGTCAGGATCTCGGAGACCGCGGGGGCCGCGGTCCCGGGATCCGCGTCGCAGAAGACCCGGAGGACGCGGAGGCTGTGGGAGAAGCCCCGGACCACCTCGGGCCGGAACACGGTCGCGGACTCGCTGAACTTCTTGCCGGTGCCGGCCACGTTCATGGAGGTCTCGAAGGACAGGGGCTCCGGGAGGTCCACCACCAGGCGGCAGGGACGGCCGGTCCGGGCGGAGACGGCCTCGGCCAGCTCCTTCTCGACGGCGGTCCGGGTGACCAGGTGGGCGGCCTTGCGCTGGGCGGGGACCGTCTCGTCGTAGGGAGCCTCGTAACACGACGGGAAGATCCTGCCGTCGAAGACCGAGCGCACCAGGCCCTCGGGATCCCGGCCCGGGCCGGACATGAGGGCGTAGAAGCCCGAGTCGTCCAGGCCGTAGAGGTCCCGGGAGTCCACGGCGCCGGTCCGGAGGGCCTCGATCACCGCCTTCTTGACCATGGCGGTCGGGGCTCGGACCCCCTTGTGCCAGTAGACGGCCCGGTACATCTGGTACTTCGAGAAGAGGACGGACTCCACGGCCATGACCCCCCGGTCGTCCACCCCGGGGCGCCCCTCCTCGTCCAGGACGATGTGGCGGAGCATGTACTCGGTGTCCTGGACCCCGTAGGGGACCCCGCAGGCCCAGGCGTCCCGGTTCAGGTAATCCAGCTTGTCCGGGTCTAGGACCCCCGAGAGCAGGGACCGGTAGAGGGCCGTCCCGGTCCCGACGGCCGGGGACTTCACGTCCACGATGGCCGCCGCCTGGGCGGGGTCCGCCCCGGCCTTCTCCACCGCGGCGGCCATCGGACCGGTCAGGGCCCGGGCCGTCAGGGCCTCGTGCTCCTCCAAGGGGAGTTCCTTCAGGGAATGGGCGTAGGGGAAGTGCCCCACGTCGTGGCAGAGGGCCGCGGCCAGGAAGGCCCGGGCCCCCTCCGGGGTCACCTGGTCCCCCGCGCCGGGGGCCACGGCCTTGAGGACCCGCGCGGCCATGGAGAAGACCCCGATGGAATGGGCCCGGCGGGTGTGGGTGGCGCCGGGGTAGACCAGGTGGGTGGGTCCCAGCTGGAGGATCCGGGAGAGCTTCACGAACTCCGGGCTGGAGAGGATGGAAAGGAATTCCGAGGGGAAGAGGATGGTGCCCCACAGGGGATCCCGGTAGGGTTCCGTGAATTGAATGCCCAGTCTCTGCCAGATCCCGTCCACCGTCCGCCTCCGGTCTAGTCCGCCGCGGGAAGCCGTTCCCGGAGGACCTTCATGTACTCGTAATTGGTCCGGTTCACCTGGATGGGGGTCACGGACACGTAGCCGTTCCTGTAGGCCCAGACGTCCGTGCCCGGGGGGTTGTTCCCCTCCCCCCAGGTGCCCTTGGCCCAGAAGACCCCGTCGATCTCCACGAACTCGTGGAGGAAGGGGCGGTCCCCCATGTCGCAGACCTTTATCCCCTTGCTCTTCTCGAAGCCTCGGCGGGGAAAATTCACGTTGAGGACGTTGTCCTTGGAAAGGACCTCCGAGGCGAGGAGCGTGGACATCACCCCGGCCAGCTCCCGCTCCGCCAGGTCGAAGTACCCGAAGTCGGTGGACACGGCGATCGCGGGCTTTCCGCAGATCACCGCCTCCGAGGCCCCCGCCAGGGTGCCGGAATAGACGATGTCCGTGCCCATGTTCGGCCCGTCGTTCACCCCCGAGACCACCAGGTCCACCGGGAGATTGAGGGCGAAGAGGGCGAACTTGACGCAGTCCGCGGGCTTGGCCTCCAGGCTCCAGACCCGGGCGCCCGTGCCCGGGAAGAGGTCCTCCCGTTTGTGGACCCGGATGGAGTCGTGGATGGTGATGCCGTGGCCGATGGCGCTCTGCTGGCTGTGGGGGGCCACGACGTGGAGGTCGCCGTGCTCCCGCATCACCCGGGCCAGGAGGGCAAGCCCCCGGGCCTCCACGCCGTCGTCGTTTACGAGCAGTATGTTCATGGACCTAGACGAGCTTCTTCCGGAGCCGGCCGGACACCAGGTCGATCACCGTCACGACGATGACCATCACGATCATGATGATGCCCACCCGGGGCCAGGCACGGTTCCGGATGGCGAAAATCAGGGGCGCCCCGATCCCGCCGGCGCCCACGAGGCCCAGGGTGGAGGCCGCCCGGACGTTGATCTCGAAGCGGTACAGGGTGTAGGAGATGAACTCCGGCGCCACCTCCGGGAGCATGGCCCGGAAGAGGACCTCCATGGGGGTTGCACCGCAGGAGTCCAGGGCCTCCTTGACCCCCATGTCCATGCTCTCGATGGCCTCGGAGAAGAGCTTGGCCAGCATCCCGATCGAGTGGATCCCGATGGCCAGGATGCCCGCCGGTGCCCCGGGCCCGACCACGCTGATGAAGATCAGGGCCAGGATGAGCTCCGGGAAG
This sequence comes from uncultured Spirochaetota bacterium, assembly GCA_937873275.1. GTDB lineage: Bacteria > Spirochaetota > Spirochaetia > Treponematales > UBA12059 > JAAYUR01. The sequence continues at coordinate 11,405 of CALMRC010000017.1, read as the reverse complement.
GTCCGCACCGCGGTCACGATCACCTTGCCCAGCTTGGAGACCCGGGGGCCCACGATGTTCTGGCTGGCCAGGAGGGCCACGGGGATGGACAGGAGGGCGGAGGCGAAGGTCCCCGCGATGGAGATGGCGATAGTCTCCACGATGGCGTAGGGAAGTCCGTCCTTGGTCCAGTTGAGAAGGTAGGCGGTGTCCGGGAGGACGAAGCCCCGGAGAAGAGCCTCGACGGTGCCCCGGGCGGTCTGCATGATCCCCAGGTACTCGATTCCCGCGGAGCTCCACAGGACCAGGGCCGCGAGCCCGCCGTAGTTCAGGATGTTGTACAGGGTCCGCAGGGGGTTCGGTTCCCTCCGGACCAGGATGCGGTCGGTCATACGAGCTTCCTCCTCATGGCGGAGCTGGCCAGGTCGATGACCAGGACCACGAAGAACGAGATGATGATGATGAGCCCCACCCGGTCGAAGTTCCGCCAGGCCAGGTTCTGCTCGAAGATCTGGCCTATGCCGCCGGCGCCCACGTAGCCCAGGACCGCCGCGGCCCGCACGTTGATCTCGAAACCGTACAGGGTGTACGAGAGGAACTGGGGCAGGATCTGGGGAACGATGGCGTAGCGCAGGATGTTGGGTTTGTTGGCGCCCACGGCCTGGAGGGCCTCCACCTGTCCGTGGTCGATGGCCTCGATGGACTCGAAGGTCAGCTTGGATATCAGGCCGAAGGTGAAGATCACCAGGGCCATGACCCCGCTGAAGGCCCCGATCCCGAAGACCGCCACGAAGACCGAGGCCATGACCATGGCGGGGATGGACCGGGTGATGTTCAGGATCACCCGGAGGGGTTGGGCGATCCAGGGGTTCTTGATGAAGTTGTTGGCCGCGAAGACCGCGGTCGGGAAGGCCAGGATCGCGCCCCAGAAGGTCCCCACGACGGACATCTTGATGGTCTCCAGGAGGGGGTCCACGATCCGGGGGGTGTAGGCCCAGTCGGGGCGCAGGAACATGCGGCCCAGGAGACGGCCGCCCTTCCGGAGGTTCAAAAGAATCTTGCCGATATCGAAGCCCGCGAACCAGGCGCTCCCCACGATCAGGGCCGTGACGCCCAGGATGATGAGGTTCCGCCGGAGATGGTTCGGCTTGGGGACGACGATCCGCTCGGCCGGGCCGCTCATTCCTCGTCCCCCAGGACCTCGTCCGCGTGGATCCGGCGGCCGTAGACCTGCTCCATCTCGTGGAGGAAGTTGCCCGTGTCGATGTCCTTCATCTGCTTGTCGTAGACGATGGTTCCCGCCCGGATGCCCACCACCCGGGTGGCGTACTTCATGGCCAGGTCCACGTGGTGGAGGTTGGCCACCGTGGTGATCCCGTCCTCCCGGTTGATCTTCTTGAGGTAGTCCATCACCTGGATCGTGGTGACCGGGTCCAGGGAAGCCACGGGCTCGTCCGCCAGCATGACCAGGGGCTCCTGGGCCAGGGCCCGGGCTATAGCCACTCGCTGCTGCTGGCCTCCGGAGAGCTCGCTGGCCCGGGTATGGACCTTCTCCAGGATGTCCACCCGCTTGAGGGCCCGGTAGGCGATCTGCTTGTCCTCCTCCGGGAAGAGGCCCAGGACGGTCCGCCAGGTGGGATTGTAGGCCACCCGGCCGGACAGGACGTTGGCCAGGACGGACATCCGCTTCACGATGTTGAAGCCCTGGAAGATCATCCCGATCTGGCGGCGCACGTTCCTCAGGGTTTTGCCGGTCGCCTTGTTCACGGCCACCCCGTTGACCACTACATCGCCCTCGGTTGTGTCGATCAGCTGGTTGATCAGGCGGAGGAGGGTGGACTTTCCGGCCCCCGAGAGGCCCAGGATGGCCACGAACTCGCCCTTTCCGATGGAGAGGTTGATTCCCTTGAGCGCCTGGACCCCGTTGGGGTAGGTCTTGGAAACGTTGGTGAACTGGATCATGGGCGCTCCTTTCAGGCGGCGGGGATAACCGGATGCCCGTCGGGGACCATCCGGGCTCCCGGCGGCATCCGACACTGTATCCGAAGAAAAACTCTATGTACAGAACGGCCCCGCTAGAGTACCATATCCTAAGATTCTTGTTCTCGGATTCCGCATACTGTAGGAGGATCGCATGAAGAACCGTATCGCCCTAGTGCTCATTCTCGCCCTGGCCCTGCCGCTGGCCCTATTTGCCGACGGGACCAAGGAGAAGGCCGTCAACCCGGACGTGATCCAGGTCCAGCTGATCCCCTCCCGGGACGCCGCCTACCTGGACGCCCAGCGCATGCCTATGCAGCAGATGCTGGAAGCCCAACTCAAGCGCAAGGTCAACGTCACCGTCGCCACGGACTACAACGCCCTGATCGAGGGAATGGCCGCCGGGCAGATCCATGTGGGCCTTTTGGCCACCACCGCCTACGTCATGGCCGCCGACGAGGGCTATGCCGAGGCCATCCTCAAGTCCCAGCGCTTCGACGTGGACGACAACGGAAAGCTCCTGAAGGACAAGCCCCTGGTGTCCGGCTACAAGGCCCAGCTCGTGGCCGGCGTGGACTCGGGCATCAAGAGCGTCAAGGACCTCAAGGGCAAGAAGATCGCCATCGCCTCCTTCACCTCCACCTCCGGCTTCGTGTGGCCCGCCAACCTCCTGGCGGACAACGGCATCGATCCCGAGAAGGACGTGACCTGGATGAACGTGGGCGGCCACGACAACGCCATCACCGCGGTCTACAACGGCCAGGCGGACGCGGCATTCACCTTCAAGGACGCCCGGACCCTCTTCGAGAAGGAAGCCTTCTTCCCGGACCTCATGAAGAAGGTCGTCCTGATCAGCAACACAAGCGAGATCCCCAACGACACGATCTCCGTCATCCCCAACCTGGATCCCAAGCTCAAGGAAGCCATCCGGATGGCCTTCATCAACATGATCAAGGACCCCAACGGCCTGGCGATCATGCGGAAGATCTACAACCACGAGGGCTACGCCCCCGCGAAGGATTCCGACTACGACCTAGTCCGGACCTACCTGGCCCGCCAGAAGCAGTGGAAGTTCTGAGCTAGGCCTTCCACGGGCTCGAGTGCAACCGGCCCCCGGCGCCCGCCGGGGGCTTTTCGTTCGGAGGAACCATGAAGACCTTGATCGCCTATTCGACCCGCTGGGGCATGACGGAGCGGACCTCCCGGCTCATCGCGGAGACCCTCAAGGAGGCGGACGGCCGGGAGACCCACGTCCTGGACGCCCGGAAGGTCGGCCGCCGGGAGATCGAAGCCTACGACACCTTCGTGGTGGGATCGTCCGTCGCCGCGGGCCGCTGGAAGGGGCCCGCCCGCCGCCTCCTGGCCCGCCTGGCCGCGGCAAAAAAGCCGACCGCGGTGTTCGTGACCGCCGGCGGGGTGATCCACGGCCGGGAGCCCGGCTCGGACCCGGGCGCCCCGGCGCAGGGTAGCCTAGCGGAGCGCCAGGCAAAGGCCGTGGGGCTCTACGTCGACCCCATCGTCGCCAAGGCGGGCCTCGCCCCCGCGGCCAAGTCCGCCTTCGGAGGCCGCATGGGCTTCTTCGGCAAGGAGATTTTCGACTCCTGGGAGGCCGAGCCCGTCATGGCCTGGGCCCGGGAGCTGGCGGAAACCCTGAAATAGGTACCCCGGCCCCATGCCCCTGTTCCGACCCGAACTCTTCCAGGGCGCCCGGAGGCGGCGCCGCTACTTCGAGGGCTGGTATTTCAAGCAGGTGTCCCCGGACGGAAGGGCCTGGTCCTTCATCCCCGGTGTGAGCCTGGACGCGGAGGGCGGGCGGAAGGCCTTCGTCCAGGTCATCGACGGGAGCGCCGGAACCACCCGCTGGTACGAGTTCCCCTTCGAGACCTTCCGGTGGAGCCCCCGGGTCCTGGATCTCCGGGTGGGGGACAACCGCTTTTCCCTGTCCGGGATCGAGCTGGATCTGGACGGTCCGGAGGGGCGGGTCCGCGCGGACCTCCGCTTCGGTCCGTCCGTCCGGTTCCCCTCCCGGCCCTGGCGCCCCGGAATCATGGGCCCCTATTCCTTCGTGCCCTTCCTGGAATGCAACCACGGACTCGTATCCCTGGACCACCGGACGGACGGGCGGGTGGAGGCCGACGGCATCGGGATATCCATGGACGGCGGCCGAGGCTACATCGAGAAGGACTGGGGCTCCTCCATGCCCGCCGCCTGGATCTGGTGCCAGTCGAACTCCTTCTCGGAACCGGGGACGTCCTTCATGTTCTCCCTGGCGGACATCCCCTGGCTGGGCGGCCGCTTCCCGGGCTTCCTCTGCGCGGCCTGTCTGCCCGAATCGGGATCCCGCACGGGCAGGCCCCGTTCGCGGCGGCGGTCCGGCGCGCCGGGATGGGTCCGGGTCTGGGCCAGCTGGAACGGGTCCCGGATCGACCGCCTGGAGGCCGGGGACCGGAGCCTCGGTGTGCGGATCCTGCGGGGGGACGAGGTCCTGGAGCTCCGGATGGAGCGGGGGAGGGGAGGCCTGCTGCGGGCTCCCGCGGCGGGTGCGATGGACCGCAGGATCGCGGAATCCGTGGACGCCGTCCTCTCGGTTCGGCTGGAAAGCCGGTCCGGCCGGGGCTTCGAGGGTACCGCCCGACCCGCGGGCCTCGAGGTCGTGGGGGATCTCTCGCTTCTCGGACCTTCGAGGACCTATGGAGCCGGAAGGGGCAAGTCCAGGGTGACGGTCGTGCCGCCCCGGCCTTCGAACCGGACGGTTCCTTTCAGCTGATCCGTCAGCACCCGCACCAGGCGGAGCCCGAAGCTGGAGGTCGCCAGGGGATCCAGGGTTTCCGGCAGGCCCGCCCCGTCGTCCCGGATTTCGACCACCGCCCGACGGCCCCTCCGGACGGCGGAGATGCGGATCGTCCCTCCCTCCCGGTCCCGGAAGGCGTACTTCAGGGCGTTCGTGATCAGCTCGTTCACGATGATTCCCAGGACGGAGACGGTCTTCACGGGAAACCGCAGGTCCTCGATCCGGGTCTCCACCCGGACGGATCCGCCCTTCGGGAACATCCCGACGACCTGGGCCGCCAGGTCGGGGAGGTACTCCTCCAGGGGAATTTCCCGGAAGTCGTCGGACCGATAGAGCCTCTCGTACAGGGTGCCCATGCTCTGGAGCCGGGACTTCGCCTCCCGGAGGGCGTCCGCGGCGGGCTCCTCCACGGATTCGGACTGCAGGTCCAGGAGGCCGACCACCGTGGCCATGTTGTTCTTGACCCGATGGTGCACCTCGTGGAGGAGGAGTTCCTTCTCCGCCAGGAGGGTCTGGATCTTCCGTTCCGCCGCCTTTCGCTTGAGGGCCCCCGCGGTGATCTCCGCGAAGGCCAGGAGTTCGTCGCTCTCCGGGGGAAGGCTTCCCGCCGGCCCGATCAGGCCCAGGGTTCCGAAAAGCTCGCCCCCCGAAAGGAGGGAGACCCCCCGGAACCACCCCAAGCCGACAAGGCGCTCCGCCAGGCCTCCGAGGCCGGGCGGTATCCGGCCGAAGGACAGGTCGTGGATGCTCGCCATCACCCCGACCTTTTCCTCCACGATCCGGCGGTGGTTCTCCGGGCTGAGGGGGGTCCGCATTCCCAGCAGACGCCGGCCGATGAAATCGATTGCGGGATTCTTGGAGCCTTCCGCGCGGGAATAGGCTTCCAGCACGAGCTCCCTTCGTTCGGGAACGTAGCCGGAAAAGGCCGTGATCTCGGCGCCGGACAAGTCCCGCAGCCGGTCCAGGGCGAAGGTCCGGAGTCCCTCGTAGGGCTGTTCGTCCAGGCGCAGGCTATAGTCGTTGAGCCGGTCCAGGTTCCGGACCCGCGCGGAGAGGCGGTTCCGGGCCTCGAAGAGATCGAAGGCGGTCTCCAGGACCGATCGCAGGATGAAGGGGGGGGCGTTCCTGCTGATGTATCCGTACCGGGGGAGGTCCCGGACGCGGTCCGACGCGGGCCCTCCGGGCCGGGCGTCCAGGAAGACGACGGGCAGGTCCCGGATGGCCGGCAGGGAGACCGCCAGGCGGGCGCTGGCATCCTCCCCGTCCAGGTCCACGTCCAGGAGGGCCAAGCCGATCCCGGCGTCCGAGCGCAGCCGGGCTTCCGCCGCGGCTTCCGAGTGTTCCACGGCCGTCTCGTATCCGAGGGACTCCAGGGCCGCGGCCGCCGAGCCGCCGCCGGGGGAGTCCGGCTCCACGAGAAGGACGCGTCTATTCTTCGGAGGACGGGTCCCCGGATTCTTCATCCTCGGCTTCGTCATCTTCGGAATCCGGCTCCTCCCCTTCGGGAATTTCGCCGCGCGCCGCCGCTTCCCGTCGGAGCTTCTTCTTGAGCTCCTTCTCTTCCTTCTTCTTCTTGCGCTCCAGTTCCTTCCGGCGCTTTTCTCCCGTGTAATTTGGTTTCAATCCGGTTTTCCGCTCCTCGGTATGGGTACCTACACTATAGTCCTATCCGCCGGAGATTGTAAGCCGCCGCCGTGCGGATTCTCGGGCCGGCGGATTCCGGGGATGCCGCCTAGGGGCGCTCCCCCCCGGTCACGGGCTGGTAGATGGCGTATATGAAGAGGCTCCCCTCCATCTCGATGGGGGCGGCGGTGATCGCGACGCGGATGAGAAGACCGTCCTTCCGTCGGCGCCGGGAAACCCGGTAGATGGATTCCCCTCCGGCCACGCGGTCCGTCAATTCCAGGCCCTCCCCGAGGAGCTCCGGGGGTACCACGAGGTCGTTGATCGGCCGGCCCGCGGCCTCCCCCCGGTCGTACCCGAAGACCCGGACGAACTCCGCGTTCGTCGTGACAACCCGGTCCTCCCGGTCCAGAAGGACGATGGGAAGGGGGGCATGCTCGAAAAGGTACTCGTACTGGGCCGTGATCCTGCGCAGCTGGCGCTCGGCCTCGACCCGCTCGGTGATATTCCGGACCACCGCCAGGACCAGGTCCTCGTCCTGCCGGGCCAGGCGGAGTTCGTAGATCCGCACGCGACCGTCGGGATTCAGCTCGTAGGAATCCGTCTGGACCTCCCCGGTCTCCAGGCAGGTCCGGTAGAGGGCCAGGTGCCGTTCCGCCTCCCCGGGGGGCAGGATTTCCCGGATGTTCGTCCCCACCACCCGTTCCTTCGGGACCGCCAGCCCGACCCCCGCGGGGGCGTGGTAGTCCCGGATGGTCCCTTCCCGGTCGACCGTGAAGATGAGGTCGGGGATGGCTTGGAGCATGGCCTCCCGGCGGCGGGACTCGTGCCGCGCTTCCTTATGGGCGTCGAAGAGCTCGAAGGCCATCTCGATGGAGGACAAAAGGACGAAGCTTCCGGAGTTCTTGACGATGTACCCGTAGCGGGTGATGTTCCGGACCTTGTCCACCATCTCCCGCTCGGAGTGGGAGGTCAGGAAGACGACGGGCAGGGGGCGGATCTCCAGGATCCGGGCCGCCGCGTCGGGGCCGTCGAGGCCGGGGCCCAGGTCGATGTCCATGAGGACAAGGTCTATGGTGGGGTCGTCCCGTACGGCCGCCACTCCCGCCTCCCCGTCGTGGACGATCCGGACGGAGTACCCCGCGTTCCGCAGGACCCGGGCTTCCGCCAAGGCGATGATGGCCTCGTCTTCCACGATGAGCAGGTTCTTCGGCACGGACATGGAAGGCACCTCCGGGAATCGGCGCCGGCGCCGGGGGGGCGGCGGGCGCCTCTACCATAGTACGGATTCCCGGGGATTTGGCAAGGCCGGACGGTCCGGTATACTCGGGACCATGGCCTATCGGAAATCCGACCATCCCTTCCGGCGTGTCCGTCTCCTCCGGACCGCCGCGGTCCTGGCGGGCGCGGTCGTCGCGTCCTCCTGCGCCACGGGTCCCGTCCGCGCCTCCGACTTTCCGGAGACCCCGGAGGGTTTCGCGGTCCTGGCTCCCGGTCTCGAGTATCGCCGGATCCTGGGAGACCGGCCCCGGCCCCTCCGGATCCATGTGATCCGGGCCGATCTCGCGACGGGCGGCTTCGCCCCGCGGACCCCGGTCGGGCCGGATCCCGACGGGCCCGGTCCCGCGGAGGCGGGCCTCGCGGACCCCCTGCGGCTGGCCCGGTCCTCCGGGGCCGTCGTCCTGGTCAACGCCTCGTCCTTCGGAGTCGTCGGATACGCGGAGGGGAAACGGCCGCCCCTCTACCTCCGGGGCATGGGGGTCGATGTCGCGGGACTGGCCGCGGCTTCCGGGAGGATCGTGAGCCCCTCGAATCCCCGGTACGGGTCCTTCTACGTGGACTATCGCGGAGATCCCGGATTCGCGCTTCCCGGGGAAACCCCGGAACGGGACGGGGAGGTCCGGGAGGCGGCGGCGGGGTTTTCCCCCCTGGTGATCCGCGGCGTGGGGACGAAAAACCCGGGGGAAGACCTGGAGCCTCGAACGGCGGTCGGCCTGGACGGCCGGGGCCGGCTGGTCCTGGTCGTGGCGGAGGGTCGCCGGCCCGGACGGAGCGAGGGAATGACCCTGGCCGAGTTGACGGAGCGCATGTTGGATCTGGGCTGCGTCGACGCGCTCAACCTGGACGGGGGAGGCTCCTCGGTCCTCGTGATCCGGGTTCCCGGGCGGGGGTACCGGGTCCTCACGGCGCCGGCGGACGGATTCGGTCCCTTCCGGATCCGGAGGCCCGTCCCGAACGGCCTGGCCCTCATCCTGTCGGAGGATTGAGCCGCGGTACGGTCCCTAGATTCCCTGGAACAGCAGCCACCCGGAGAGGGTGGAGACCCCGGACCACCAGCCCAGGGTTTCCCCCAGGGCCGCGGCGGCCAGGACGGCCAGGAAGACCAGGCGCCCGGGCCGCAGGAAGGGCCGACCCCGGAGTCGGGGAACCAGGATCGCCGGAACCGCCAGGAGGCCGTAGGCGGCCAGTGCCGCGGCCCGGGCGCCTGCGGGATTCGATCCTGCGAAGGCCGCGAGACCGAAGCCCGCCCGGGAAAGGACCCCGTTCAGATCCGCCAACCGGCCCAGGGCCATGCCCAGGCCTAGAAGGACCAGCATAGATCCGGAGACGATCCGGACCTCCCGGCCCCGGCGCTTGAACCAGTCCAGGACGGGCCGCATCCGGTCCAGGAAGGCGCCGGCGGCCAGGAAGGGCAGGGCGAGGCCCAGGGAGTAGACGGCCAGGAGGGTAGCGGCGGCCCCGGGGTTTCCGGAACGGCCCGCGAAGAGGAGGATGGACGCCAGGATCGGGCCCACGCAGGGGCTCCATCCCGCGCCGAAGGCAAGTCCCACCAGGAAGGCCCCGCCCAGGCCCCGGGGGCGCTCGGTCGGGTGGGCCCGCTTCTCGGCGTTCAGGAATTTGAGGAAATCGAAGAGGGTATTGAGGCCGAACAGGACGATGACGATCCCGGCGACGGTCGTGATGTTCCGCGCCGCGCCCCCCAGGAGGAGGGCCCCCCCGCCGAAGACCATGCCCAGGACCGTGAACACCGCCGTGAAGCCCAGGACGAAGGCCGCGGTCCGGGCCAGGACGGCCCGGCGCGGGACGGTTCCCCCCGCCGCGTCCGCGGCCCCGGTCCCGGAGATGAAGGAGATATACCCGGGGATCAGGGGCAGCACGCAGGGGGACAGGAAGGAGAGCAGTCCCGCCCCCAGGGCCAGGAGGATTCCGGGAGCCTCGGTCATCGCCGCGCCAGGTCCCGGAAGAGCAAGACCACCTCGGGTTCATCGTAGGGGCGGGACCCGATGATGGCCGCGATGGCCCGGGCGTCCTTGTCCAGGACGAAGGTAGTCGGGATGCCCCGGGTCACGAAGTTCCCGGACGCGGCTCCGGAGGGATCCAGGTAGATCGGAAAGGAATACGGGTACTGCTTGAGGAATCCGTCCACGGTCTTGGGATCCTCCTTCACGCTGATCGCCGCGACCGCGAAGGACTCGCCTCGGAGTTCCGCGTGAAGTTTTTCTATGGAAGGCATCTCCTCCCGGCAGGGAGGGCACCAGGTGGCCCAGAAATTGAGCAGGGTGACCTTGCCCTTCAGGACCGCGGGGGTAAGGTCCGTTCCCCCGGCCCGAGGCCGGACCGAAAAGGGAGGCAGGTCCACGGGGGACGGGAAGACGTAGAACCCGAGGGCCTCGAAGCGGTCCGCGTACCAAGGCCGGAGCTCGGAGGCGTTCAGCGCCGGCGCGGCGCTCGCCTGAACGGCGGTCTCCGGCGCGGCGCTCGCCGGTGCGGCGGTCGCGGAAGCGGCGGACGAGTCGGAGGACGACGCCGTCCCCGCGCCTTCGGCCCGGGAGCAGCCGGACAGGACGGCGGCGGCGATTAACAAAACGGGGGCGTATTTCAAAGATGCCTCCTTCGGGGCCGGCGAACGGCCGGACTCGGCATCCCCGCGTTCGGATCGGGGAAATGTATATAGAAAATACTATGTTGAGGACCTGCGATCAAGTACGACCGCCTCCGCAGGGGACGTCGGGCGGCCCTTCGTCCTAGCCGTCGGCGGTCCGGTTTCGCTATACTAGTACCGGAAGACCCGCCGTCCGATACCCGGCGGCCCCATCCCAGCCAAGGAGCCCCGATGAAATCCATGCGAGCCGTTCGAGATAGCCTCCGCGCCGAGGGCGAGGAGGAGGACACTCCCGCCGAGAAGCCCGCGTTCCCCGATCCCCTGGCGGAGCGCTTCCTGAAGACCCGGACCATCCTGCTTTCCGGGGAAGTGAACAAGGAGATGGCCGAAAAGGTGGTCAGCCGGCTCCTCCTGCTGGAGAGCCAGTCCGACGAGCCCATCCGGGTCCTGATCGACTCCCCCGGCGGGGACGTGGACGCGGGGTACGCCATTTTCGACATGGCCCGCTTCGTGAAGCCCCCGGTGTGGATGATCGGCATGGGCCTGGTGGCCAGCGCCGGGGCCCTCATCCTCCTGGCGGCGCCCAAGGAACGGCGCATCGGACTTCCGAACTCCCACTACCTGATCCACCAGCCCCTCTCGGGGCTCCGGGGCGTGGCTACGGACATCGAGATCCACGCCCGGGAGATCGAGCGGACCCGGGACCGGATCAACAAGCTCATCGCCCAGGAGACCGGCCAGGATCTCGAGCGGGTCAAGAAGGACACGGACCGGGACTACTGGATGACCGCGGAGGAGGCGGTGGCCTACGGCCTCATCTCCCGGACGGTCACCCGCCGGGACGAGCTCTAGACGATGGACCGGCGGAGGCTCGCCGCGGCCCTCCCGGGCGCCTACGGGGGACTTCCGGAGGCGGCCGCGGCCGGCCGGACCGTGTACCGGGGCAAGGTCCGGGACGTGGTCGAAGGCCGGGACCGCCTGCTCCTGGTGGCCAGCGACCGGATCTCCGCCTTCGACCGTATCCTCTCCACCATCCCTTTCAAGGGCGAGGTCCTGACCCGGGTATCGGCCTGGTGGTTCGAGCGGACCTCGGACATCGTCCCCAACCACCTCGTTCCGTCCTCGGACCTGGGAGGGCGGGACCCCGTC
>CALMRC010000016.1 GCA_937873275.1 uncultured Spirochaetota bacterium | reverse complement strand
CCTATTCGGATACCTCGCCGAAGCGAAGCTTCGGCGCCCTGAGGCCGGCGAAGCCGGCCTCAGGCTCCCGTCTCCCTCAACAAGTAGTCCGCCACATCGTCGGTGCCCGGCTCCAGGGAGAGTCGGGCGAGGTTCCGCTTGTATTCCGCCAGGAGGTCGGAATCGACGATCCTCCGGACCGTCCGGGAAAAGGAGAACACCGTGGGACAGTACCATCCGACGTGGTAGTTCAGGGCGAAGTTGATGATGAACCGGTCGTTGTAGGTGGCCCACTCGGTGAAGATGAAGGGCTTGCCCATGAACATCGCCTCCATGGCCGTGGATGCCCCGGCCTTGCCCACCACCACGTCCGAGGCCGCCATCAGTTCGTTCATATTGGATACGTAGCCCAGGGGGGCCAGCCGGGTCCGGGAGAGGACCTTGGCCTTCATGGCCTCCAGCCGCCGGAGGGTGGACTTGTTCCGCCCCGCCACGGCGATGATGTTCACCGGGGCCTGGAAGAGGTAGAGGGCCTGGGCGTAGGCGAAGACCTTACCGATCCCCTGCCCCCCCGCGGTCACCAGGAGGGTCGGCCATTCCGGGTTCAGGTCCAGGTCCCGGTGGATCTCCGGCGAGGGGGTGCGGATGTCGAAGAACTTCTTGGCGATCGGGAAGCCCATCCTTCGGATGATGTCCGGGCGTACCCCGTGGCGGAGCAGACGGTCCCGGGAGTAGTCCGAGGCCACTAGGAGGGAGTCCGCCCCCTCGTTGGCCCACCAGGCGTAGCCGTCGAAGGGATCCACCACGTAGGCGACCACCTTGAACCGCCGCTTCAGGGCCTCCTTGGCCTTGACGGCCACGTAGAGGGCCAGGGGATGGGTGGCGAAGACCAGGTCCGGCCCGTAGCGATCGATGTACTCGATCCCCTTGCGGACGAAGTCCTTGAACAACAGGTCGATGTACTCCGCCCCCTTGCCGTAGAGCTCCACCAGCAGGTATCCGATCCGGGCGGAAAGGGGGAAGGCCAAACCCAGGTCCCAGGAATCCTTGAGGGCACGGTCGTCCTTCAGGGCCCCGCATTCCCGGGCGAAATCCACCACGTCCACCTGGACCGAATCCCCCACGCGATCGACGACGGCGTCCCGGACCGCCAAGGCCGGAGCCTTGTGGCCGAACCCGACCTCGATCATGGTCATGAGGATCTTTTTCTTCTCCATGGGATCGGGACCTCCGGGGAACGCGCAGGATTTCCAACGGGGACTCCCGTAAAATATACCCAGGGGCGGGGGGCGGCGGCCACAGGACGCCGCTAAATCCGCCCCGCCCGGGTCAGCGCCTCAGGGGGTTCGACTCCCGCTCCATCGTTCCCGTGGACAGTAGCTCCCGGATCTTGTAGGTCCCGTACTTCCGGGCCTTCAGGAATCCGCTCCAGGCGGCTTCCGCGAAGCGCCCCTGCTCCAGGAGTTCCCGGATCCACTCCAAGGCGTAGCGGGGATCGGACTGGTGCAGGGTGGCCTGGATCTCCCGGAGCCAGCGGAGGTTGAAGTCCTCCTGGCTCCCGATGGTCGGGGCCGCGATCAGGGGAATCCCCAGGCCCACGTAGAAGGAGAGCTCCGAGGGCTTTGTCCACAGGACGTCCGTGTCGTGGAGGCAGGCCTCGAAGGCCTCGAAGTACTCCGAGTCGGTCCGGCCGGACACCACCCGGGCCCCGGGATGGTCCGGCAGGATCCGCCGGACCGCGTCCTCGAAGAACTCCCGCACCTCCGGGCGGACCCCGCAGACCAGGTTCATCGCGAACTCGCCGGCCCGGATCCCGGGCGCCAGGCTTTCCAGGGCCGCCGCCCCGATCTCCTTCTGGGCTCCCGCGCCCCCCACCGCGAAGGTGATCGTTACCGGGCCGGGGTCCTTGCCCTCCAGGAAGTTTTCGGGCCCCAGGAAGTGCTCCACGTTCCGGCCGTGCAAGGGGCGGAACCGGTCCTCCGGGTCCAGGCGCCGGAGCCGCCGCCCCAGGTCCCGGCGCAGGACGGAAAGGCCCTCGTCCCCCAGGAGGCTGACCGGCAGGGGGAAGCCGGTCATCCAGATCCGCTCGTCCGGAACCCCGTACTGCTTGAGGCGCCGCATGGCGGACCCGCAGGGCACCAGGTACTCGATCCGGGAGTCCCGGGGACGGGAGGGCACCCAGACCCGGTTGATGTCCGCGTCGCAGATGATGCAGTAGATCCGGCCCCACCCCGCCCGGTCCGCGGCCACCGCGGGGTGGTAGAAGGAGGTGACCAGGGGCAGGGGCCGCTCCCGGATCTTCGCCAGGAGGGTCCGGCACAGACCCTTTTCCAGCATCCGGTCCACGAAGCGGGTCTGGACCGAGGGAGCCGAGAGGTCCACCCGGGGATAGGGGGACCGGATGCGCTGGAAGTAGTCCAGGATCCCGAACAGGGCCGGCCCGACCAGGGGGATCCCCCGGGCCCGGGAGAGCTTTTCGTAGATCGAAAGGAGGCGCTCCCAGAGCTTGAGCTCCTCGGGGTCCGCGAAGGACGGGTCGTTGACGATGAGGATCCCCCCCTCCGCCAGGTCCGAAAGGGGGCGGACCGCCCGCTTGTGCCCCAGCCCCATGTTCGCCGCCGCCACCCAGGCCCGGGGAGCCCCGTCCGTCCGGGCCGCACCGACCGATGCCGCCATGCCGACCTCCTGGTACGGTAAGAATTTTAAGCAGGCGGAGGCGGGAAGTCAAAGGTGGTGGTCGGTGGACGGTGGTCGGTGGACGGAAACGAATACAGCAAGCGGAAGACGACTACGCATAGGCGCGGAATTCGGCCGCGATACATAGGTCACTTCTGTTCACCGTCCACCGTTCACCGTATACTTCCCCCCATGAAAGACCAGCTCATCGTCAAGAACCTGCCCTTCATCAAGATACTGCCGGCCTGGGCGCAGGAGCTGTCGTACAAGTACCTGTCCAAGACGGCGAACCTCTACATCGTCCACGGGAACATCCGGGACTTCCTCCCCCACAAGATGAACGAGGGGGAGTTCATCTTCGTGAAGATCCAGGACTACGTGTCCGAGGTCCTTTTCGGGAACCGGGACATCATCGCCTTCTGGGACCGGTCCAGCGGGGTCACCTTCTGCACCCCCGAGATGATGAAGGCCTACCTGGACGCCCACGCGGAGAGGAACCCCGACGTCGACCGGGACGACCTCATCTCCCCGGACCCCCTCCTCGCGTTCAAGTACCTGGAGGAGTACTTCCTCCTCAACATCCCCAAGAAGAAGCGGATCGTGCTGATCGCGGACTACGCCGAGACCTTTCTGCCCGCCAGCGACGTGGCCCGGCTCTCCGACGAGGACCGGTACTGCTTCGTCACCTTGAACCGATGGTCCCACGACCCCGTGTTCACCAAGGGGGACGTCTCGGTGATCCTCCTTACCGAGAACCTCACGGACATCAACCCCCGGATCGTCTCCTCCCCTACCACCGTGAAGGTCCAGATCCCCATACCCGACGAATCCGTACGCACGAGCTTCCTGGAGTTCCTGGAGCGCAGGAAGACCCTCCTCCTGGACAAGGGTCTGGGGCCTCGGGAGGTGGGGACGATCACCTCGGGACTCAACCTCATGAACCTGAACCGCCTGGCCGCGGAGTCCTACCAGGAGGACCTCCCCATCTCGATGGACTACCTCAAGCAGAAGAAGAAGGAGATCATCGAGAACGAGGCCGCCGGGCTCCTGGAGTTCCTGGAGACCGAGCACGACCTGTCCTACGTCTCCGGCCACGACTTCGTGAAGCGACGGTTCAAGAGCGCCGCCCGGGCCCTCAAGCAGGGGCGCCTGGACGTCCTGCCCATGGGCTACCTCATCTCCGGCCCCGTGGGCACGGGCAAGAGCTTCCTGGTGACCGCCTTCGCCGGGGAGATCGGGATCCCCATGGTCAAGTTCAAGAACTTCCGGTCCAAGTGGCAGGGCGTGACCGAGTCCAACCTGGAGAAGGTCCTCAACATCCTCAAGGCCATGGCCCCCGTTGCGGTGATGATCGACGAGGCGGACGCCTTCCTGGGGGACCGCAACCAGGAAGGCGACTCCGGCACCTCCAACCGGATCTTCGCCCAGATCGCCTCGTTCATGGGCAACACCGAGTACCGGGGCCGGATCATCTGGTTCCTGATCACCTGCCGGCCGGACCTCCTGCCCATCGACCTCAAGCGCCAGGGCCGGGCGGAGGAGCACCTGGCCCTCTTCTACCCCGACACGGACGCGGAGAAGGAAGCCCTCTTCGACACCCTGGTGCGCAAGCTGGACCTCTCGATCCGCAAGTTCCCGATCGGGGACCTCCTGAAGCGCTTCAAGTACGAGTTCTCCGGGGCGGACCTGGAGGCCGTCCTCATCCGGGCCAAGTTCCGGGCCGCCATGGACGGCCGGTCCTTCGTGTCCCGGGAGGACATGGACGAGATCCTCGCCGATTTCGTGCCCCCGGCCTACCCCCACGAGATCGAGCTCCAGAACCTGGTGGCGGTCCTGGAGTGCACCAGCAAGGAGATGGTCCCCAAGCGCTTCCAGAACCTGGACCGGACCAAGCTGGTGCGGGACATCCGGGAAATAAAGGAACTTCTCGGGGAGAGGGAATAGGGGGATCCATGATCGACGACCGTATCCGCGGGGACCCCGTGGCGCTGCTCAAGCG
>CALMRC010000015.1 GCA_937873275.1 uncultured Spirochaetota bacterium | reverse complement strand
CCATGCGTTTCTTGGCCCGAAGGGCCTCGATCTCGGACTTGCGCTTCTCGAACAGGGCCACGACCTTGGGGTTGTACGGCAGGGCCAGTCCCCGGGGAAGAAGGAAGTTGCGGGCGTAGCCTAGGGCGACCTCCTTGATGTCTCCGAGCTCGCCCAGGTTGGGCACGTCGTTGTTCAGGATGACCTTCATTCTTGGACTCCTTTGCTGATTCGGTACGGTATCCAGGTCTCGGTCGCGCCGAGTACCGTGAGGGCCCCCGCCGTCCAGACTCCCGTGGTGACGTTGAACAGGAGAAGGATGACGAGGAGGATCCCCGTCCAGCGGAGGGGACCCGTGGGAGCGAACCGCTCCATAAAATGACGCAGGATGCCGAGGCCCTGGACCAGGTAGCAGAACGATGCGGCCAGGGCCGCGTTCCATGCCAGGGCTTCCAGCAGGGGGGCGCCCCGCAGGGCGGCCACGAAGGGAAGCCGGACGGCCAGGACCGCGGACCAGGAACCTAGAAAGGCCCAGATGAGCGATCCGGGAACCATGAACGCGGAAAGGGCGGGCACCTTCCGGGAGCCCGGGGAATCGGGTCCCGCCGCGCGGGATCCCATCCAGTGGCCCAGGAAGGTGGCGGCGAAGAGCACCGCCGCGAAACCGTCGGCGACGACCCGCCGGGCGGATGTCAGCAGGGCCTTCGGCTCCAGACTGGACCGAAGAACGGACCCCGCGTATCCCTCGCCTCCGACGGCGTCCATCGTCCGGGTCGTCTCCTCGATGCCCCGCATGAGGAATTCCTGCACGTCGGCGTTCGCGAAGAGCGAGTACACCGAGGGCAGGGAAACCGCCACGATGACGAGGCTGCCGACCATGATGCGGTATACCAGGGGCAGACCCGCCAGGAATCCCGCGTTCGAGAGTGCCATGGCCGCGGCCAGGCCCGCCGGCAGGGACAGCATGAGCAGGAAGCCGCCGGGACCGCCCAGCGGCAGGCCGCGGAATTGCCAGAGGAGCCATCCCGCGGTACCGGCCAGGGCCACGGACAGGGAAAGGAAGAACG
The DNA here is from genome assembly GCA_937873275.1 of uncultured Spirochaetota bacterium. Lineage (GTDB taxonomy): Bacteria > Spirochaetota > Spirochaetia > Treponematales > UBA12059 > JAAYUR01. The sequence goes on along the minus strand of CALMRC010000015.1, from coordinate 3,608 downwards.
CTCGGTACCCGCCCCGGGACCAGGAGGTCTGCAGGGGCATCGCGAAAAACAGCGAGAATACCGTAGACCCGTACAGGAAGGCCGCCACCGCGCCCAGGGCGAGATAGCGGACGTCCGGGGTCCGTGCGCTCTTCGATTCCATGCGGGGGAACTCCGGCCTACTTGGAGACGAAGGGCAGGAAGGCCAGGGCGCGGGCGCGCTTGATGGCGACCGCCAGGGACCGCTGGTGCTTCGCGCAGGATCCGGTGATGCGGCGGGGAAGGATCTTTCCACGGTCGGTCACGAACCGGCGCAGGGTGTCGGGATCTTTGTAGTCGATGCGAAGCTTGTTCGTGCAGAACTTGCAGACCTTCTTCCGGAAGAAGCCCTTGCGGCCGCCCCGGGGACCTCCCCGTCCGCCGTCCTCGCCGTCGCGACCGCCATCCCGGGGACCTTCCCGGCCGCCTTCGCGGGGACCTTCCCGGCGGGTATCCTGGTCATCCCGGGGCGGGCGAGCATCCTCCCGGGCCGGAGCGGGGGAATCCTGATTCTCACGAATATCGGACATGCTGATCTCCTTGAATTTCGTTCGGTTTGTCAGAACGGGATGTCATCGGAAAAGTCGTCGGTTTCCGGAGGTCCCGAATCCCCCGGCGACGGTCGGCCCCGGGGCGCCGGGCGTTCGGCCTGGTCTTTCCAGCCGGGACTTCCGGAAGCCGAGGCCCCTCCCTGGTAGGAGCCGTCGCGGCTCCCTCCACCCAGGAGGTTCACCTTGTTCGCCACGATCTTTACCTTGCTGCGGGTCTGGCCGTCCTGCTCCCACCGGTCCTGCCGGAGTTCGCCTTCCACCCCGACCATCTTCCCCTTGGTGAGGTACTGGTTGAGGGATTCGGCGCTCTTACCGAAGAGTTCGATGTCGAAGAAGTTGGCCTCGTCCACCCACTGGTCCCCGCTCTTCTTGCGGGTGTTGATCGCGATTCCGAAGGTGCAGATCGGGAAACCGGAGGGGGTGTACTTGAGCTGGGCGTCGCGAGTCAGGTTTCCCACCAATACGACAACGCTGAAACTGGACATGTTTCGCCGCCCTTTCGCCGGCTACGCGTCGGCCCGGACGAAAAGATACCGGAGAATGTTGGGGTTGAGCTTGAAGATCTTCTCCGTGGCGTCGACGTTTTCGCCGGGGAACTGCATGGTGAAGAGCACGTAGTGTCCCCTCACCTTCTTGCGGATGGGGTACGCCAGGGGACGGTCGCCCATGTCCTCATCCTTCAGGTTCTGGGCGCCCTGCTTGACAAGCTCGGCGGCCACGGATTCCTTCCCCAGACGGAAGAGTTCTTCCTCCGTCGGGAAAATCGAGACGAGTTCGTAGGATCGCATAGTTCCTCCCTATGGACTTTCGATCCGTCCGCCAGGGGACGGATAAAGAGGCAAGGTACAATACCAGGAACGGGGGGAAACATCAAGACGGACCCGGGCTTGACGCGGGCCGGGAAGGAGCCGATGCTGGAACGGGGGTATCATGGCCCAGCAGAAGATCCGGATCGAGGACAACCTCTGGTACGTACGCAGGCTCGTCGCCCTGGTGGGGGACGCGGTGAAGATCCAACCGGATCCCGAGCTCTTCGCCGACCGTATCCTGGACGACATCCGATTCGCCCAGAACTCGGTTCGGACCCTCATGGAGCTTCTGCGGACCAGCACGCGCCTCATGGACCGGGGGGAATACCTGGTTCTTCTGGCACGCAGCGCCCGGACCCTGGCGGACGCCGTGTCGGACCTCGCGGCCGGGGACGGCGAACTATCCCGGGGCGCGGCGGCCCGTTCCCCGGATATGGGAGGTCTGGCCCGGGAGCTGGGCTCCCTGGCGTCGGAAGTCCGGGATCTCGCCGGCGCGGTCCTCAACGAGGGCACCGAGGACGGCGACGTAGTCTCCGGAGACGAACTCTCCGAGCTCCTGCGGGGAGAGGCTACCTGAGCGTCAGACGTACCGGGAGATCCGTTCCAGGCCGTCCAACGTCAGGTCGGGTTCCACGAAATCAAATACCTTCGTAAGGGGGGCGACCACCCGGCACAGTCCCCCGGTGGCCACGATTTTCGCGTCCTCCCCGAGTTCCCGGGTCATGCGGCCGATCAGGTACTCCACGAGGCCCGTATACCCGTACACCACCCCAGCCTGGATGGCCTGCACGGTGTTCTGTCCGAGAACCGAGGGCGGCGGGGCCAGGGGAACGTTCGGAAGCTGGGCGGTATCCCGGGAAAGGGCCCCCACGGCGGTGCCCAGGCCCGGAGCGATGGACACTCCCAGGATCTCCCCCCTTCCGGACACGCAGGTGAAGGTCAGGGCCGTCCCGAAGTCCACGACGATGCAGGCTCCCCCGACCTTTTCATGGGCCGCGACGGCGTCCGCGACCAGGTCCGTGCCGATCTCGTCCTGGGCGATCACCTTGACGGGAAGCCGGGAATACAGGGAAGGTCCCAGGACGACCGGTTCGGTCCGGAACAACCGGCTCACCATGGCGGATATAGCCCCCGTGAGCGCGGGAACCACGGAGCTCACGATGACGCGGTCGATGGCGCCGGAATCGATACCCCGCTCCGTCAGGATGGCCCGGAAGATCGTGACGTACTCGTCCTCGGTCTTCTTGGTCACCGTCTGGATCCGGAGTGTCTCCAGGAGCCGTCCATCCTCGAATACTCCGCCCACGATGTTCGTGTTGCCTACGTCGATGGCCATCAGCATGAGGGGATCATCGGCCAGGGGCGGGGGGATGTCAAGCCGGGGAAGTGAATGCGTGAATAGGTGAATCGTAAATAGGGGAAGCCGAGGTGCGTCCATTGCGAGATTTGCATCACTCTTCCCATTCACCCATTCACCCATCAACCCATTCACCAATTCACCGTTTTCCGCCATACTTCCCCCATGAGCGACATCATCCAACCCCGGGTCCTCAAGGGTTTCCGGGATTACCTTCCCGACGCGGAGATGGAGCGCCGCGACTTGACCGAGCGTCTGGAAGCGGTGTTCCGCGGCTTCGGGTTCGTCCCCATCGACACGCCCGCCCTGGAATACGCCGAGATCCTCCTGGGCAAGGGGGGCGGCGAGACGGACAAGCAGGTCTACCGGTTCCAGGACCACGGGGGCCGGGACGTGGCCCTCCGGTTCGACTTGACGGTTCCCTTCGCGCGGTTCATGGCTGAGCACGCCGGGGAGCTCTACCTGCCCTTCAAGCGGTACCACATCGCCAAGGTGTGGAGGGGCGAGAACACCCAGCGCGGCCGGTACCGGGAGTTCACCCAGTGCGACTTCGATGTCGTGGGAGCGGACTGCGCCTCCTCGGATTTCGAGACCATCCAGGTGATCGCGGACTCCATGCGGGCACTGGGGGTCGAGGATTTCCGGATCCGGATCAACCATCGGGGGATCTTCAACCGGTTCCTCTCCGCCCTCGGGGTTTCCGCTTCGGCCGGAGACATCCTGCGGGCCGTGGACAAGCTGGAAAAGGCGGGGGTCCCGGAGGTCCGGGCCTTGTTGTCCGTCGCGGCGGGCGAATCGGCGGCGGACCGGATCCTGGATTTCATCCGGAAGGAGCGGGACTTCCCGGAGACCCTGGCCAAGATCACCGCCGCG
>CALMRC010000014.1 GCA_937873275.1 uncultured Spirochaetota bacterium | reverse complement strand
CGCGAGGAAAATCCCGTTTGTTCAAACAATCCGCTCCTGCATATTTGCCGGAAAACGATGCGGAATACCACATCGTTTTCCATCATTTTCCTACAAATGCAAGGTTTAATCAACGATAGACTATAACGCTGATAACCCCATTTGTCAAACAATTTTCTCTATTCTCATAATACAAAAAAAGATGGCTCCGAGGCATCGGAACCTTGATTTTTCGCGAAAAAGCAGTAGTCTTTAGATAAGGATTCTTGGACATCGCCCGGGCCCCCGGCCCGGAGGCGCGATTCACATAGATCCCGGACCCAAGGAGGCCTTCATGGATACTCCCCCGGTCGTACCTTCGCCGGCCCGCCAGGGTCGGCGCGCGCAGGTGCTTCGATAGACCGATGCGATTGAATCGGGAATCCTTGGTTCCCGGGGAGCCTTCGGCTCCCGTATAGATGCTTCGAGCGAAGCATGCGCCCCCGTGCGAGCGGGAGGCGGTAACCGGGCGCCCCCCGGCCTTGAGCCGGACGGGGCGCCCTCCCATTTTCCCTCGGCGGGGCCTGGGGAATCGCCCCGGTTTCGCCGATAGGAAAGGGATGACCATCACCCTCTACTCCCGGACCCGGAACGGCCGGCTTTCCTACTACACCCTCCACGACCGCCAGCCCTCCCTGGACGGTTCCCCCGTCCTGACCTCCGCCTGGCGCATCGAGGGCGGCCGGGAGAGGGAGCTGCACCGGACCTTCGCCTCCGGGAAGGAGCGGGACCGGGCCCTCCGCCGTCTCTTCACCGCGGCCGTCCGGAGGGGCTACCGTCTGCTCTACTCCTTCGATCGCGCGGGGATCGGCCGGTTCGGGACCGGCGCGGAATCCCTTGCGGCCGGAATCGTTCCGGGGGCGATCGCGAGCCGGGAGGCGACCCGGGCGGTGTCCGACGCCTAGGACGGCGGATCCGTCGTTCAGGGTCCCCGCGGCCCCTCCTCGGTGTCCAGGCCCGGGGGCTGCATCCTCTCCAGGGAGAAGAGCTCCGCCGCCAGGTCCCGTACCCGCTCCCTCAGCTTGAAGATGCAGTCCGTCTCCACCGCGGTCCCCCGGACGATGTCCTCCGCCAGGGACCGGCAGGTCGGAGCCCCGCAGGACCCGCAGTCGAGGCCCGGAAGGCCCTCCGCCAGGATCTCCATCTCCTCCGCCATCACCAGGGCCCGGGCCACGTCGGGGTCCAGGCGCAGGACCGTCCGCGCCGCCGGCGGTGCGGACCACCCGTAGTTCGAGAAGCCCTCGGGGCCGGCGCCGGCCCGTTCCGCCGGGACCGTGGCCCGGGCTTCCCGGTTCCGCAGGCGGGTCTTCGCGATGTAGGGATTTTCCACGGTCAGGGGTCCCCCCACGCAGCCCGCCGGGCAGGCCATGGCCTCGATGAAGGCGACGTCCCGGATCTTTCCGTTCTCCAGGGCCTCCAGGACCCCGATCACGTCGGCGATACCGTCCACGGAGATGCTCCCCGGCACGCCCACGGAATCGCTCTCCCCGTCCACCCGGGCCCAGGCGATGCCCCGGTAGCCCGCCCGGGCCAGGGGCCGCTCCTCCACCCCGGACAGGAGGTTCCGGAGGGGCAGGTAGACGTCCCGGATGCCCAGGACCCCGTCCACCGCCGATCGCCGGCCTTCCGGGGGATGCCGGGCGGCCGTCACCTTCCCCGCGCAGGGGGAGAGGAAGAACACCCCGAGGCCCGGCCGGCCGGGATGGAGGACCTCCTTGACGATCCGGGCCGCGGTCTCCATCGGGGAGGCCAGGGGCACGAGGCGGTCCAGGAGGCTCGGAAACCGGATCTGGATCAGCTTGACCACCGCCGGGCAGGAGGAGGAGATCCAGGGACCCGGGCCGGCCCCCCGCAGGAACTCCGCGGTGCGCTCCGCGACGAGCTCCGCGGCCCGGGCCGCCTCGAAGACCTCGTCGAAGCCCAGGGCCAGGAGGCCCGAGAGGATGCGGTCCACGGAAAAGCGCCCGTCGAACTGGCCGTACAGGGAGGGCGCGGGAATCGCCACCCGGTACCGGAAGGACTTGAGGAGGGACAGGGGGTCCGGAACCGCCCGCTTGGCGCCGGAGGGACAGACCCGGATGCACTCCCCGCAGTCCACGCAGCGCTCGTCCAGGATACGGGCCTTGCCCTTGCGGACCCGGATGGCCTCGGTGGGACAATGCTTGAGGCAGGTGGTGCAGCCCCGGCACTTGTCGGGATCGAGGGTGACCGAGTGGAAGACCGAGGGGCCGTTCACGGGGCTTTCCCCTCCGGGGCCGCGGCCGCGGGAAGCGCCGCGGCGGCCGCGGCGGGACCGCCGGAGAGCGCCAGGACGATGGTCACCCGGGTCCCCCGCCCGGGGGCGGTTTCTATGGAGAGTTCGTCGCTGTTCCGCTTCATGTTCGGAAGCCCCATCCCGGCCCCGAATCCCAACTCCCGGATCCACTCCGGGGCCGTGGAATACCCTTCCTGCATGGCCAGGTCCAGGTCCGGGATCCCCGGGCCGGAGTCCTCCAGCACCAGGACCGCACGCTCCGGGCTGATGTCCGCGGTGGCCGTCCCTCCCCCGGCGTGGATGACCATGTTGATCTCCGCCTCGTACATGGCCACCGCGGCCCGCTTGATGAGGCCGGGGTCCACCCCCAGCCGGGCCAGGACCTTCTTCACCTCTCCGGAGGCTCGGCCGGCCTGGTTGAAATCACCGCCGGGGACGGAGAAGGTAAGGACCACGGGGCGGACCTAGCGGATCTCCCGCGTGCCGCCGGCGCGCAGGCCGGCCTCGTACAGGCGTCCGCAGGCGATGAACATGGAGTAGTTCGTGGACAGAAGGATCATGCCGGATTCCCGTGCGGCGTCGACCATGTCCCGGGAGGGGGTCTTGCCGCGCACGAACACCACGACCCGGATGTCCAAGAGGTCCGCGGTCCGGATCGCCTGGGGGTTCACGAGGCCCGTGAGCAGGACGACCTTCTCCTTGACGAAGGCCATCACGTCGCTCATGAGGTCCGCGCCGCAGGCGGCGCTCACGTCCAGGTCCAGGTCATCCTCGCCCGTGTGCACCCGGGCGTCCAGCAGTTCGGCGATCCTTCTGACGGTCATGGCTTCTCCCCGCGGGAGGATAGCATTTTCCCCGCCCCCGGGTAAAGCGACGGCTCCGATTCACGGCCGCTCCGGCGGCCGCCGCGGTTCGCTCGCGGAAACCCTAAAGCCCGATCGCGGATTACCGATACCTAGAGAGGGAGCCGGAGGGCGGATTGTCCGACGGCGGCCCACGGTATCACTTCGTCGGGGCCGTAGGTCCCGGAGGAGCGACGTCGAACCAGACACGATACCGGCAAGGATGCCGAAACGGACCCGGAATCGGGCCGTTGCCACCTAAGGAAAGGAGAAACGGGTTATGATCATCAATCACAACCTCAGTGCGATGTTCGCCGACCGCTCTCTCAGGGTCACGAACGGGAACGTGGACAAGGGGATGGAGAAGCTCGCGTCCGGCCTGCGGATCAACCGCGCCGGGGACGACGCTTCGGGACTCGCGGTTTCGGAGAAGATGCGCTCGCAGATTCGCGGACTCCAGAGGGCGTCCAAGAACGCCGCGGACGGCATCTCCTTCATCCAGACCGCCGAGGGATTCCTTCAGGAGAGCCAGGACATTCTCCAGCGGATGCGGGAACTGGCCGTACAGGCGTCGAACGGGATCTACAGCGCGGAAGACCGCATGCAGATCCAGGTCGAGGTTTCGCAGTTGGTCGACGAGATCGACCGCATCGCGAGCCATGCCCAGTTCAACGGCATGAACCTGCTTACGGGCCGCTTCGCCCGGGAGACCGGGGAGAACATCGTCACCGGATCCATGTGGTTCCACATCGGCGCCAACATGGATCAGCGGGAGCGCGCCTACATCGGCACGATGACCGCCAAGGGACTCGGCGTGCGCAACGTCGGGGACGAGAGCATCCTGACCATCGCCAGCCCGGATGACGCCAACCGCGCCATCGGGACCTTGGACGCGGCCCTCAAGGTCGTCAACAAGCAGCGGGCGGATCTGGGCGCGTACCAGAACCGCATGGAGCACGCGATCCGCGGGATCGACATCGGCGCCGAGAATCTCCAGGCCGCCGAGAGCCGCATCCGGGACGCCGACATGGCGAACGAGATGGTCGACTACACGAAGAACCAGATCCTCGCCCAGGCCGGCAACGCGATGCTCGCCCAGGCCAATCAGAAAACCCAGCAGGTCCTCCAGCTCCTCCAGTAGGACGGGGACCCCGGGAAGTGAAACCGAAGGCCGCCCCGAGAGGGGCGGCCTTTTTCGTCGCTTGATCGGAGGGGCCGCCTCCCCTATAATCCCCCATCATGGAACGGCCGAGCCGCGGGACGCGGGACGCCCTGCTTCGAAGGCTTTTCCCGGGTCTGGACGCCGGACGGGATCCCGAGCTGGGAAGGTATTTCCGGCTCCGGGCCGAGGGCCGCACCTCCGAGGCCCTGGGGCTGTTCAACCGGGTCCTGAAGGTCCGCTACCCCGACGACGAAAAACGGACCACCCTCTTCAATCTCCTGCGGCGCTCGGATCCCGGGTTCCCGGAGTTCCACGACCGCCTGCTCTGGGACCTCTTCGAATCCGCCTCCGCCCGCATCCGGGACACCCTGGACCGGATCTGCGGGCCCCTGTCGGAGCTCCCCCCCCGGGACCCCGACCGGCTCCTGGGGGCCCTGGACGAGGTCTTCCACCTCCTCCCGGAGGGCCGGGAGGCCGCCCGGAAATACCTGGAGGACCATTCCGCCCTGGCGGATCTCCTGGGCTACCGGGTCCGGGAGATGCGGACCGTACGGGCCCGGGCGGCGGCCTGGCTCGAACCGGGATCCGCCGGACCCCCGCCCGGGTTGTCCCGGGCGGACCTGGATCCCCGGGACCTCGCGCGGATCGAGGCTCCCCCGGACCTGGATCGCCCGGAGGACCGGGTCTTGGCCCTCTGCCTCAAGTACTGGACCGCCTCGGAGGACCCCGCCTTCCGACGGAAGGTTCTCCTCCTCTCCCTGCGCCGGGGGACCCCCCACTACGACGTGCTCCGGACCATCCGGTCCGGCCGGGCCTCGGGACTCCCGGGCCCGGAGATCCTCCGTCGGACCCTCTCCGTCTGGGATCCGGACCGATCCCGCCCCGCGGGCGACCCCTACCTGCGGAAGGCTTGGGAAGTCCTGCGGTCCCGGCTGCCTCCCGAGGACCGGGTAGCGCGGGTCCGGCCGGGCCGGGAGGACGCCGGTACCGCGGAAGCCCCCGGTGCGCCCGCCCCCGCCGACAGGAAGCCTCCGAAGCCCCGGGAACCGGGCCCCCGGACGCCTCGCGCCGCCGGGACGACCCGCGTCGGGAACCGCCGGGGCGGATCTACGGCGGGGAAACCCCCGGCCCCGGGCCCGACCCCCCGGGGGAGCGTCTCGGACCGGATCAAGGTACTGTCGGGCCGACGGTACGACGTCTACCGGGAGGAGTTCCTGGCCCGGGTCGGGCCGTCGATCCGGGACTGGTTGGCGGACCACAGGATCAAGCCCAAGGACGTCTTCGAGGACCCCCTGGGCCGGGCGGAGGACCTGGTCCGGGAATTCCTGGAGAGGAACTACGCGAATCCCTACATGGACTGGCAAGGCTCCGATACCCGGGCCCGGGTCGAGGGTCTGGGCTTCTCCGTCCCCGAGTTGGACGGGATCATCGCCCTCTGGTACGTGCGAAGGGGCCGATAGGCCGGATGGAGGGGGCCCGCGGGCTTCCCTGCGGGGCTAGAGCTTCACGCGGCCCCGGAGGGACCGGGCCAGGGTCAGCTTGTCCGCGTACTCCAGGTCGCCTCCCACGGGAATCCCCGTGGCCAGGCGGGTGACGGCCACCCCGGCGTTCTCCAGGACCTTGCGGATGTAGAGGGCCGTCGTGTCCCCCTCCACCGTCGGGTTCGTAGCCAGGACGACCTCCCGGACCTCCCCGCCCCGGACGCGTTCCGCCAGGCGGTCGATCCGCAGGGACTCGGGTCCCACACCGTCCAGGGGCGAGAGGAGCCCCCCCAGTACATGGTACAGGCCCCGGTACTCCCGGGAGGCCTCCACGGTCAGGACGTCCTGGGGCTGCTCCACGACGCACAGGAGGGACCGGTCCCGCCCCGGGGAGGAACAGATGGGACAGGGATCCGTCTCCGCGTAGGAACCGCAGACCGAGCAGAACCGTACGGAGCCGCGGAGGGTCTGGATCCGCTCCGCCAGGGCCCGGGCGTAGGACTCGTCGGCCTTGAGAAGGTGGAAGGCGATTCGGGTCGCGCTCTTCCGGCCGATTCCCGGGAGCCGGGACAGGAGGCCGACCAGATCCTCCAGGGCTTTCACCGGGGAAATCCTCCCCCGAACAGGTCCGGCGGCAGGGGCAGGCCCCCCGCCGCGCCCGAGAGCTCCCTCTGGAGGGTTTCCCGGAGCCGGGCCGCGGCGTCGTTGTGGGCGGCCCGCACCAGGTCCCCCAGCATCGCCAGGTCCGGGGGGTCCAGGACCTCCGGGGCGATCTCGATCCCGGTCATCTCGAAGGACCCGTTCAGGGTGACCTTCACCATGCCGCCCCCGGCGGAACCCGTCGCGGTCGTCCGGGTCATCCGCTCCTGGGCGTCCCGCATCCGCTCCTGGAGGGCCCGGGGATCCCCGAGCAGTTTCAGCAGGTCAGAAATTTCCATGGGTCTCTCCCGTTCGGGGCTGCGGAGCCGAGGGCTCCCGACGCTTGCCCCGGAATACCCGTTCCACGATCTCCACGGCGTCCCCCTCCGAAGCCTCCGGGTCCCCGTCCCCCGGCAGACCGTCCTCCGGATCCGGCTCGCCCCGGGAGGCCGGGGGGGACGCGGCCGGCGGTTCCTCGACCCGGAGTTCCACCTTGAGGACCCGGCCCGCCGCGTCCCCGGACGCCTTGACCAGGGCCGGGAGGTCCCGACGGGCCATCGCCTCCTCGTACCCGGACCGGAAGAGGATCTCCAGACGGTTTTCCGCCAAGGTCCAGGACAGGGACTTGTCCAGGGCGCTCGCCAGGACCACGTGGGACTTGGCCAGCCGGGCCAGCACGGCCTCCCGGAGGGCCCGACCGTCGGGACCGCCCGTCGGCGCGGGGTCCCCGGGATCGGACGCGGATCCCGGGAAGGGCGGCGCCTCGGAGGCCGTTTCGGCCGACCCGCCGGAAAGCGACGGCTCCGATTCCGGGTTCCCGGAATCCCGCAGTCGGCCCGATCCCGCCCCGGAGGCCCGGAGGGGGTTCAGCCCGGGATCACGGTTTTTTTTTTGCCCCTCCCCGGCGCCCGTCGCCGGGCCGGGCGCCGAGGCCGACGCAGCGGACAGGGTCCAGGCGCGGAGGTCCTCCACGGCCCGGGCCGCCTCGGCGGGGGAGATCCAGTCCCGGATCGAGCACAGACGGGCCACGGCAAGTTCCAGCTCCAGCCGGGGATCCACGGTGTACCGAAGGTCCCGGTGCAGGTCCAGGAACTCCGCGAGGGCCCGCTCGATCCGGGGGACTGCCAGGGCCTCCAGGACCTCCCGGGAATACCGGTCCGGGGAATCCCCCAGGACGGACTCCCGGGAAACTCCGCTCTTGATGAGGAGGAGGGACCGGAGGTATTCCGCGGCGTCCGCCACGCACTGCTCCGGGGCCACCCCCCGGGCCAGGATCTCCTCCACCCAGCCCAGGGCCTCGGACCGCTCCCCCCGGACACAGCGCTCGAAGAGGTCGTTCATACGGTCCACCCCGACGAGGCCCAGCTTGTCCCGGACCTTCTCGTAGGTGATCCGCCCTTCCGAGAAGGAGACGGCCTGGTCGAAGAGGGTGTAGGCGTCCCGGAGGGAGCCCGTGGCCTCCTTGGCGATCCAGAGCAGGGCCTCCTCGTCGGCCTCCACGGAGAGATCGGCGGCGGCCTCCCGGAGGCGGTCCCGGATCACGTCCAGGGGGATGAGGCGGAAGTTGAACTGCTGACAGCGGCTCTTGATGGTGGCCGGCACCTTGTGGAGTTCCGTGGTGGCGAAGATGAAGACGATGTAGGGGGGCGGCTCCTCGATGGTCTTGAGCAGGGCGTTGAAGGCGGAATTCGAGAGCATGTGGACTTCGTCGATGATGTAGATCTTGTAGCGCCCCGAGGAGGGAGGGAAGAGGACCTCGTCCTTGATCTGGCGGACGTTGTCCACGGAGGTGTTCGAGGCCCCGTCGATCTCGATCACGTCCAGGGCCGCCCCCCGCTGGATGGACTGGCAGGAGGCGCACTTCCCGCAGGGCTTGGAGGTCGGGCCGGACTCGCAATTGAGGCTCTTGGCCAGGATCCGGGCGGTGCTGGTCTTGCCGCAGCCCCGGGGGCCGGAAAAGAGGTAGGCGTGGGCTATGCGCCCGGTGTCCAGGGACGCCCGCAGGGTGGCGGAGACGAAGTCCTGCCCCGCCAGCTCCTCGAACCCCCGGGGTCTCTTCCGGGCGGCGGTGATCTCGTATGCCATGGGGGGAAGG
>CALMRC010000013.1 GCA_937873275.1 uncultured Spirochaetota bacterium | reverse complement strand
GGGCGGGTGACCGCCATTTTTCATGTCCTGTAAGGTAATTTCTCACTCAAAACAATCCTCACTCAAAAAACACACACATACCGCCGGCCGCTGCCTAGCCGTAGACCGGTAGACACACCGCGACGACCTTGCGCGGCTTGAGGGTTTTCGATACCTTCGCGGGATCGTCATGAGCGGCGATCGGGGGAATCGGATGTTGAAAGCGGTGCTATTCGATCTGGACGGTACGATTATCGACAGCGAGCCCATGCACACTGCGGCGGTGGTAAAAATTTTGGAGGATCGCTCGGTCCGGCCGGATCCTTCCGACTTGGACCGGTATATCGGCATTTCGAGTACCGTGATGTGGCGGGATATGCGTGATGCCCACGGTTTTTCGGAATCCGTCGACGAGCTGAAGGCGCTTCAACTCAATCTCAATATTGAGATGCTCGGAAAGGCGGGATCCATCCTGGTTCCCGGTGTGCTCGAACTGCTCCGGGATCTCCGGGCCCAGGGCATCCGGACGGCGGTGGCCTCCTCGTCGGCCCGGGACTACATCGAGACGGTTCTTGCGCGGTACGGCATCGCGGTGTTCTTCGATACCGTCGTGAGCGGCGAAGAGGTCCCCCGGGGAAAGCCGAGGCCCGACGTTTTCCTTCGCGCGGCCGAATTGCTCGGGGTCGAACCGAAGTCCTGCGTCGTCCTCGAGGATTCCGACAATGGTCTGACCGCCGCCCGGGAGGCGGGGATCCGAGCGGTGGGGTTCCGGAATCCGAACTCGGGCCGTCAGACGCTTTCCTTGGCGGATCGGGTCGTGGACGACATGCGCCATGTTTCCGTGGGCCTGCTTCGCAGTCTTGTCGATTCGGAGTCGGCGATCTAGAATCATGCGTCGACTCTCGTAGAGCGTAACGCCGAGGAGGACTCCGCTATGTCCAGAAAAGCTTTTACGGCTCCCGGTTCCGTGGCCGTCGGTCCGTATTCCCATGCGGTGGAGGCGGGGGAATTCGTATACCTCTCGGGCCAGACCCCGGCGGTTCCGGGAACGAGCCGGCTCGTTGAGGGCGGGATCTCGGCCCAGACGGAGCAGTGTTTCTCGAATCTAAGCAACGTGCTAGCGGCCGCGGGGCTCACGCCGGACGACGTCGTCAAGGTGAACGTGTTCCTCACGGACATGGGGAACTTCCAGGCCATGAACGAAGTCTACAAGTCCAAGTTCCAGCCCCCGTATCCCGCCCGCAGCACCGTGGGCGTCCGGGAGCTTCCCCTGGGAGCCCTGGTTGAAATCGAGATGATCGCCCGGCGAGGCTAGTCCGAGGACGGGCGCGGCCGCCGACGGGGCAGGACGGAACGGCGGGGGGTCTGGATCCTTCCGGCGCGGGGATGCGATACTTCGGCATGCTTCGCTCGGCGTTTCGTTCCTTCTCCATCTACCGCGGCCTTCCTTCCTCCATCTACACGCTGTTCCTCGCGACGGTGGTGAACGGGGTCGGCATTTTCGTTTTCCCGTTCATGACCCTGTTCCTGACGGAGAAGCTCGGGTTGAGCGGAAAGGCCGCGGGGGACTTCCTGTTCCTCGCGGCCTTCGCGTATATTCCCGGCATACTGCTGGGGGGCAAGCTGGCGGACCGGTTCGGGCGGAAGCGGGTCATGATCGTGTCCCAAGCGCTCTCGGGGCTGGTGTTCATTCCCTGCGGGTTCCTGGGTTCCCACCCCCTGGTACCGTGGCTTCTCGTCCTGTACCAGTTCTTCGACGGGGTGACGGACCCCGCGCGCACGGCGATGAGCACGGACCTGACCGTGCCGGAAAATCGACAGGCCGCCTTCTCCCTCATCTACCTCGGGCACAACCTAGGATTCGCCTTCGGCCCCCTGATTGCCGGGTTCCTGTTCGAGCGGGCGACCCGCTGGATGTTCTGGGGGAACGCGGCGGCGATCCTGGCTTCCCTAGCCCTGGTGACGGCTTTCATACCCGAGACGAAACCCACGGAGCTCGAGGTGGCGGAGAGCCTCGCGGGGGACGCCTCGGACCGGGCCCACGAGGGGGGACTCCTCTCGGCCCTGCGTTCCCGGACCTTCCTGTTGGTCTTCACGGGGCTAACGGCCCTGTACGGCTTCGTCTACGCCCAACACAGGTTCGCCCTGCCCCTGCAATTACGGGAGCTCTTCGGGGACGGGGGGGCCCCGCTCTACGGGACCCTGATGACACTGAACGCGGTATTGGTCATCGTCTTCAACGCCCCGATCGTGGCCGCGCTCCGGCGCTTCCGCCCCGTCGTGAACGTGGCCTTCGCCGGATTCCTGTACTTGGTCGGCTTCGGGATGATCGCGTTCCTCCGGAGCCCGGCGCTGTTCCTGGTCTCCACGGCGATCTGGACCTTCGGGGAGATCGTCAACGCGACGAACGAGCAGGTCTACGTGGCGAACCACACGCCCCTGTCCCACCGCGGGAGGTTCAACTCGATCCTGCCCCTGGTCGGGGTGGCGGGATTCGCGGTGAGCTCGCCGGTGACGGGCCGTGTCATCGACCGGGTCGGGCTTCGGCCCGCCTGGCTGGCCCTGGGGGCGGTCGCCCTGGTCGCGGCCTGCGGATTGCTCGCGCTGGACCGGGCGGAACGGTTGTCCTCGGCGCGATCCGGAGCGGGAGCCGGGATGCCGGACGAGGCGCCCGAGAGCCTCGGGAAGCCGGGAGAGCGCACGGCCGGGGCCGAGTGAGCCCGAGGAGGTTGTCCATGCGATATGTCGAGATTCCCGTCCCGGAGGCCTACGAGCTCCAGAACGCGGGGGGGCTGGTTCTTGTCTGCACCCGGGGACCGGACGGCCGCTACGACCTGGCCCCCGCGGCCTGGTGCTGTCCCCTGGACTATTCCCCGGTCTCCAAGCTGATCCTGGTGCTCGACACGGGGCACCGGACCTACGCCGACCTCTCGGACTCCGGGGAGTTCGCCGTGGCCCTGCCGACCAAGGCCCAGGTGGACTTGGTGAAGCGGACGGGATCGATGTCGGGCCACGACCGGGACAAGTTCGCGGAACTTGCGATTCCCGCGTTCTCCGCCCGGGTGGTGGATGCCCGGATCCCGGAGGGCGTCGCGGGTTGGCTGGAGTGCCGGCTGTCCCGGATCGTGGTGGAGGGGACCTCCGGCGTCGTGATGGGGGAAGTCCTCCGGGCCGAGGCCGTACCGGACGCCTGGAAGCACCGAGTCCACTACGTCCGGGAGGGGCTCTGGTTCGCCCCCGGGGACGGACTCTAGTCCGGTCCCGAGGGCCCTCGGTCCCGGCTTCGTCCCCCCGAACTCAGTCCTCCTCGTCCTCCCCGCCCTCCTCCGCCCCGAAGAGGGTGGGGTCGACGGAGCCGCACTTGTCCTTGACCGCCTGGGAGAAGGTGAACCGGGGGGCCAGGCAGGCGGGCTTGGCGGGGATGAGGAGCTCTTCCCCGGTGCGCAGGTTCCGCGTGAGCCGGGCCTTCCGGGCGGCCTGGTAGCGCAGGGAGGCGCTGCCGAGCTTGCCGACCGAAACCCGCTCCCCCAGGAGCATCCCGGTCTCCACCATGGACAGGTAATCCTCGATGAGGCCCCGGGCGGCCAGCTGGGTGACCCCGTTCTTCTTGGCGATGTAGCCGATGATGGCCTTGGCGGTGAACTGGTCCACCTCCGGGACGGGTTCCCGGGAATGGGTCCGGTTGAGCTTCACGAAACCGTTCGTGAGGTAGACGGTGGCCTCCCGGATCCGGCGTTCCTGGTCGTCCGCGGACAGGCCCTCGGGGCAGACGGCGATCCGGAAGAGGGCGGAGGACCGCTTGACGGGGCAACCCTCGAAGACAGCCGCCTGGTCCAGTCGGATCGGGCCCGCCAGGCTCGCCTTGTCCCCCCGCACGAGCTCCGGCACGTCCGTCCGGAGCTTGATGGAAGCGTACTCGAGCCACCGGCTCTTGCCCCGGAGGGGCCCCAGGCTGATCAGGGACCCGGAGTAGGTGAGGAGGACGGCCCCCCGGGGATCCTCCTTCCCGAGCTCCGTCACGAGCTCCATGCCCAGGGATCCGACCTGTCCGGTGAAGAGCCGGTACTTCTCGTCCCAGATCACCGCCAGCAGGTTTCGGGTCTCCTCGTCCCCGTCCAGGCCCGAATCCTGGATCAGCGACTCAAGCTGTTTCCGGATCGCCTCCGGAAGGTCCTCGAACCGGGCTTCCTTCATTCCCTCCCCCTCTCCCGGGACCGCGGTGTCCAACAAGTCGATTGCTTTTTGGTCAGCCCGCCGTCCCGCGGCCTCGCTCTACCCCCTTATCATACCACGAAATCCAAGTTTTATCATTTTTTCTCGAAAAATACCGTGAAAAATTCAAAATAATGCTGTATCTTATGGGCGACAGGAGGAAAGCATGAGCACGTTCGATACCTTGGAGCCCATCATCCAGGATCATATCCGCCAGATCGCGAAGACCTCGGGGCTGCCGGCGAACCCGGACACCTACGAGATGATGGCGGACGCCTGGCTGGAGAAGAAGACCTGTTTCGAGGAGGCCCTGGCGGACAACGACCTGGAGGAGGTTTCCTTCTTCGGCCGCGCCGAGGCCCGGGGGGCCCTGGTCCTGACCTATTCGGGATCCCTCCTCAACATCGGCCCCCAGGTCGAGGGCCTGCGCCGCTGCGAGTACACCTCCATCGGCATGCGCACCGACGTCCCCGCCTCGGCGGCCGAGGACGCATCGGTCCTGGAGGCGGACCTGGAGGCCGACGAGCCGGCCCGGTTCGAGAAGGGCCCGGTCAAGTCGAGCTCCCCGGTCTTCAAGATCGCGGTGGCCAAGGCCAAGCTGGAGGCGGAGGAGGAGGAAGCCCTCCTGACCCAGGTGTCCCAGGAACTGGCCGAGGACTTCGTGGAAGTGAACAAGACCGTCATCGAGTAGGCCGGGCGGAGCGAGCATGTCCGCCGCGGAAGCGGTCCGGGCGGCCTTCCTGCGACGGGGGCTGCCCGACCGGGAGGAGTACCTCGGGAAGGTGGAGGCCGCCTCGGCCGCCCTGGACGCCGAGGGCGGTCCCGGCCGGCCGCCGGATTCCCGGGGACGTCCCGGGGGCCTGGTGCGCCTGGCCGGGGACGCCCCGACCATCCTCCTGCCGGACCTCCACGCCCGGACGGACTTCCTGGCCAGCGTCCTTCTGCAGCCCCTGCCGGAGGGGCAGAGGGTCCTGGACGCCCTGGGGGAGGGTTCCCTGCAGGTCCTCTGCCTGGGGGACGGCTTCCACGCGGAGGCCCGGGCCCTGGACCGGTGGAAGCGGGCCTACCAGGAGTTCGCCGGGGGCTGGGCCCGGCACCGGGCCATGGACCAGGAGATGCGGGAGAGCTTGGCCCTGATGGAGATGGTCCTGGTCTGCAAGGCGGCCTTCCCGGAACGCTTCCACTTCCTCAAGGGGAACCACGAGAACGTCCTCAATGAGGAGGGGAACGGGAACCACCCGTTCCGGAAGTTCGCCCTGGAAGGGATGATGGTGACCTCCTGGCTGGAGCGCTTCTACGGCCGGGACTTCCTGGAGCGCTACGCGGGATTCGAGAGGCGGCTGCCCCTGTTCGCGGCGGGCCCCCGCTTCCTGGCGTCCCACGCGGAGCCCCGGAGGGCCTACACGGAGCGGGAGTTGATCGACGCCCGGCTGGACCCCGAGACGGTGCTGGGCCTGACCTGGACGGACAACGGGGCCGCGGATCCCCGGGCGGTGCCGGGCCTCCTGGACCGGTTCCTTCCGGGCCTCCCCGGAGCCCGCTATTTCACGGGCCACCGGGCCATCCGGGGCGTCTACCGGGAACTCTCCGGCGGGCGGCACCTGCAGATCCACAACCCGGATCGGTTCGTGGTAGCCTGGATCATGCCCGGCCGGGACTTCGACCCGGACCTGGACATCGGCGAGATCCGGGACATCAACGCGGACCTTCGAAAGGTCCACGCGGGCACCCGGAAGTCCGGGAGATAGGAGATCGATATGGCCGTGTTCCCCGAGATGATCGGCAAGTACCCGATCGAAGCCCTGGTCGCGAAGGGCGGGATGGGGGCCGTGTTCAAGGCCCTGCACCCGACCCTCAAGCGACACGTGATCATCAAGAAGCTCACCATCCGGGGCAGCGCCACCCTCACGGAGCGCTTCAAGCGGGAAGCCCGGATCCTCATGGACTTCCGGAACGACCACATCGTCCGGGTTTTCGACCATTTCAAGGAAGGAAGCTCCCACTACATCGTCCTGGAGTACGTGGACGGGATGTCCCTGGACCAGCTGATCAAGCGCCAGCGGAGCCTCTCCAGCGAGCTGGCCCTGGTCATCTTCCTGGACGCCTGCCGGGCCCTCCAGTACGCCCACGGGATGGGGGTGATCCATCGGGACATCAAGCCGGGGAACATCCTGATCTCCCGCAAGGGGGAGGTGAAGCTGGCGGACTTCGGGATCGCCGCCTCCGAGGAGGAGGACGACTCGGGCCTGACCAAGGAGGGGATGACACTGGGGACCCCCTCGTACATGCCCCCGGAGCAGATCGAGAATTCCAAGAACGTGGACCGCCGGGCGGACATCTACTCCATGGGGATCATGCTCTACGAGATGGTCACCGGCAAGAAGCCCTACCCCGGGAACTTCGCCCCCGAGACGGTGGTCCTGATCCAGAAGGGCCGGTACCGACCGGCGGGCAGGGTCAATCCCAAGGTCCTGCCCTTCGTGGACAACCTGATCAAGAAGCTCATCAAGCCGGATCCCCGTAAGAGATACCAGACCATGGACGCCGTCATCCGAGCGGTGGAGAGGTTCCTGTCCCGCTACTCCGGGGACGCGATACGCTCCGTCCTCTCGGACCTCGTGTCGGGAAAGTGCCAGGACGAGCCGCGCTACCGTCCGGCCCCCCGGAAGCGTTTCCTCCTGGCGGCCATCCTGGTCCTCCTGGCGGGCCTGGGGGCGGGAGGCTGGTACGCCTGGTCGGAGGGACTGGCCTACCGGTACCTCATGCCGGACCGTTGGGGCGAGCTGCGCCTGGTCGTCCGGGTCCCGAAATCCCAGGCGGAGGGCGCGGACATCTTCCTGCGGGCCCGGATCTTCCGGAACGACGGCAAGGAGATTCCGGAGGTCGAGGGCGTCCGGATCGTGCTGCGGCCCGCGGAGACCGAGGGGGCGGATCCCTTCCACACCTTCGTGTCGAACCGGCTCTTCCTGGCCCCGGGCGCCTACCGGATCAAGCTGACCGCGGACCAGGACCTCTACTGGGAGTCCTTCCACCTATTGCCGTATTCCATGGCGGTTCCCGGGGAGGACGGCGCCCGCACCCTCCAGTTCCGCCTGGAAGACCGGCTTCCCCGGCCCCTGGCGGTGCTGACCGAGGCCCGGGACGCCTTGTCCGGGGCGGTCCTGGGCGGGGCCGCCTTCTCGGTCTACCTCCGGGGCGACTGGAAGCCCCTCGGGGAGCTCGAGGCCGGAGACCTGACCAGCGGGGCGGTCTGGAAGTTCCGGGCCGAGGCGGAGGGGTACTTCCCGGAGACCTTCTCCCTGCGGATCGCGAACGCCCAGGAGCGGCTGCGCCTCTCGACGCGCCTGGTGCCGAGGCCGGGATCCTTGGTCGTGGAAACTCCGACGGGATCCTACCGCCTGACCCTGAACGGCCTGTCGACCGCGGCGTCCGGGGGACCGGAGATGGCCCCGGTCCGGCTGGGGCCGGTCCAGGAGGGCCGAGCGGAATGGGAGCTCCCGGCGGGCTCCTACGAGCTGGGAGTGAGCCGCGGCCGGATAGAGGGCCGGGCGTCCATCCGGCTGGAGCCGGGGCGCGCGGTCCGGGTGCGAGTGTCCGAAGAAGACGGGACCCTGGGGTTCCGCATCGAGGAGTGAACCATGTCCCTTTCGATCAAGCGTGCCGTCCTGGCCGTCCTGGGGCTCCTGGGAGCCCTCATGCTCTGGCCCGTCCTCCTGACGGTGCAGAGGGTCCAGGCCGCCTTCCCGAGCTACCTGGTCTTCACCCTGGCCCAGGGGGTCTGCCTGGGCCTCGTGTTCGGGGCCCTCTTCGGGTCCTTCGAGGGGATCGTCGTGTCCTCCCGGTCCAAGGCCTTCCGGGGCCTGGCCTTCGGGGCCCTCTTCGGAGCCGCCGCCGGGGCCGCGGGGGTCCTGGCGGGCCAGCTCTTCCTCTTCCTGGCCGGGGGCGCCCTGTTCCGGTCGAACAGCGCCCGCCTGGGCCCCGGGTTGGCCGCGGCGAACGGGATCGCCTGGGCGATCGCCGGGACCTTCCTTACGATGACCGAGGGTCTGCGGGCCCGCTCGGGCCGGAAACTCCTGGTCGGGCTCCTGGGAGGCTTGGCCGGAGGCCTCGCCGGAGGCGCGGTCCTCTCGGCCCTCCAGGTCCTGGTCCCCGGAGGTCGATGGTCCCTCCTGGCGGGGCTCGCCGCCTTCGGCTTCCTCCTGGCCCTCTTCTATTCGGTCTTCGAGAACCGCTTCCAGGCGGGAACCCTGAAACTGTTGAACGGCCCGCTCAAGGGCAAGGAATACCCCGTGGTGAGCCGGAAGCTCACG
>CALMRC010000012.1 GCA_937873275.1 uncultured Spirochaetota bacterium | reverse complement strand
TGACCGCCCCGGACAAGGACACTGCGGCGTCCCGGCTGGCCCTGGCGGCGGCGACCCGGACGGTCCTGCGGAACGGCCTTGCCTTGGTGTGCATTCCCTACCTGGAGACGATGTGATCCGCCGCAATTGACATGGGGGGGCGATCCATCGTATAAAGTCACGCTCGTCGGAAGTATTTACCGAGCCGTACCATACGCATATAGAGGTTATCCAGATGTACGCAGTCGTCGAAGTGAAAGGCAAGCAGTACCGCGCGGAGAAGGGCGCCAGCATCCGTGTGGATCGCATGGACGGCGAGAAGGGCCAGGCGGTCACCCTCGAATCCGTCCTCCTCGTGTCCGGCGAGACCGTCAAGGTCGGCGCCCCCTACGTAGCCGGCGCCTCCGTCAAGGCCGTCATCGAGGACCAGGCCAAGGCCGACAAGATCATCGTGTTCAAGTACAAGCCCAAGAAGGACTACCGCCGGAAGCACGGACACCGGCAGGAATATACCCTGCTCAAGGTCGAGGACATCCTCGGAGCCTAGGGACCCGGGATGATCGAGGTCCGGGCCCGGTTGGGGGCGGACGGCGTGCTCCGGCGCGTCGACTCCTCCGGCCACGCGGGGACGGACGCGCGGGGACGGGACTTGGTCTGCGCGGCGGCATCCGTCCTCCTGCGGACCGCTTACGAGGCCCTGGCCCAGGTTCCCGGGGCCCGGGTCGAGGGATCTGCCCCGGAACCGGGAACGCTTTGGTTCTCCCTGCGGGACTACCCGCCGGAGGGCGCGGATCGATTGAGGGGCATCGGGGATTTCCTGCTGACCGGCCTGTCCGGCCTCGAGCGGGAGCACCCGGGGGCCTTGAAGCTGACAACGGAACGATATTGGAGGGAATGATATGGCGCATAAGGGCGTGAACGGCCGGGACTCGAATCCCCACCACCTCGGCATCAAGGCCAGCGGGAACTCCGTCGTGACGGCGGGCTCCATCATCGTGCGGCAGAGAGGAACCCACATCCACCCCGGCGAGAACGTCGGGATCGGCCGGGACGACACCCTGTACGCCCTGGTGGACGGCCGGGTCACCTTCTCGGATCGCCGCGGCCGAAAGTACGCCGGAATCGAGCCCGTCCAGTCCTGAAGGACGGGAACGCGGCCCGGCGGCGCCCGGAAGGCGCCCGCGGGACTCGATAGAAGCCGCCCGCGGGAGATCGCCGCGGGCGGTTTTTTTGTCCCCCCGGGCGGCGGGACTTTGGCATAGGATCGGGCGCCGGACGGGGACCACCCCGGGCGCCCCGGAGGCGCGATTGATCAAGTTCGCCGACGAGGCCGATATCACCGTATCCTCGGGCAAGGGCGGAAACGGCTGCATAGCCTTCCGCAGGGAGAAGTACGTACCCCGGGGCGGCCCCGCGGGCGGCGACGGGGGACGGGGCGGCGACGTCATCTTCGAGGTCCGGAACAACCTCCGGACCCTGGCCCACCTGCGTTACCAGCAGACCTACCGGGCCCGCAACGGGGAGGACGGCACCAGCAAGAACATGCACGGGGCGGACGGAGCCGACGCGGTAATTCCCATCCCTCCGGGAACCCTGATCAAGAACGCCGAGACGGGGGAGGTCCTCCGGGACTTCACGGAGGAGACGGAACGGTGGGTCTTCCTCAAGGGCGGCAACGGTGGCTGGGGCAACACCCACTTCAAGACCTCCACCAACCAGGCGCCCCGGATCGCCCTGGACGGAAAGCCCGGGCAGACCGTACGGCTCCACGTGGAACTCCAACTCCTGGCGGACATCGGGTTCGTGGGATTTCCCAACGCCGGCAAGAGCTCCCTCCTGGACCATTTCACGAACGCCCGGCCCAAGATCGCCCCGTACCCCTTCACGACCAAGATCCCGAACCTCGGGATGCTGACCGTGGACGACCGGGACATCATCCTGGCGGACATACCCGGCATCATCGAGGGGGCCCACGAGGGCCACGGCCTCGGGATCCGCTTCCTGAAGCACATATCCCGGGCATCCGCCCTGGCCTTCCTGATCGACCTTTCGGACGATTCCTTCCGGGAGGCGTTTCCCGTCCTCCTTTCGGAGCTCCGGGAATTCTCGGCGGATCTTACGGAAAAGCCCCGGATCGTCGTGGGAACCAAGCTGGACCTGCCGGGGACGGCGGAACGGTTGGCGGAGCTGAAGGCCTCCCTGCCGACCGAACGGGTCTTCGGAATATCCGTCTACAGCCGGGAGGGAATTCCCGTCCTCCGGTCGGAATTCCTGGCCTTCGTGCTGGAGGCCGAGCGAGCCCGGGAAGCGGCGGCCTCTCCGGCGTCCGAGCCGGCCCCCGCCCCGTCGGCCGGATCCGGCGATCCCGCCGGCGGATCCGGCTCCCCGGGACCCGCGGGCACCGTCTGGACGGCGACGGCGGGCTGGAAGGACGGGGACTAGGCGTGCGCCTGCTGATGTTCGGCGGGAGCTTCAATCCCATCCACCTGGGGCACTTGATCCTGGCGGAGGAAGCCCGAATCGCCCTGGGATACACCCACGTGGCCCTGGTGCCCGCGGCCCGGCGGCCCCTCAAGTCCCTGCAGGACGATCCCGGGCCGGAGGCGCGGTTGGCCATGACCACCGCGGCGGCCGCGGACGACGAGCACCTCATCGTCTGGGATGGGGAGATCCGCCGGGGCGGCCTATCGTATTCCATCGACACCATCCGGGAGCTTCGGGAAGCCTTCGACCTGAAGGACCGGCCGGGGCTCCTGATCGGGGACGACTTGCTGGCCGGGTTTTCCGAGTGGCGGGAGGCGGACACCCTGGCCCGGGAAGCCCGAATCGTCTGCGCCCGGCGGGATCGGTCCGAGCCCGCGGAGTTCCCGTACGACCATGTCTACCTGGACAACCTGCTCATACCGATCTCCTCCCGGATGATCCGGGACCGCATCGCCGCGGGCCTTCCGTTCCGGAGACTGGTTCCGGATCCCGTATGGCGCATCATCTCGGAGGCCGGGTATTACCGCCGTGGCTGACCGGGACCTGGAGGGGCTTCCGGAACGTCTCGAGGCCGCGGCCCGGGCGCTCCTGAGCCCGGAACGCTTCGAGCACAGCCGGGGATGCGCCCGATTCGCCGCCGAAGCCTGCGCCCGGTCGGGTATCGATCCCCGGAAAGGCCGGGCCGCCGGCTGGGCCCACGACTTGGCCAAGGAACTCCCCCGGGAACGGCAGATGACATTGGCCCGGGCCTGTCCCGTACCCGTTCCGGACAGCGTCTTCCGGAACCCCGTGCTTCTCCACGGACCGGCCGCGGCGACCCTCGTGGCCCGGGAGTTCGGCGTCCGGGATCCGGAAATCCTGGAGGCCGCCGCCTGCCATACCGTGGGGCGGGCGGACATGGGGCCCCTGGCCAAGATCGTCTGGGCGGCGGACAAGCTGGAACCCGGTCGGCGGCACGTGGACGACGAGGTCCGCAGGCGGTGCGGGAGCCTCGATCCGGACTCCCTCCTCCTAGAGGCCCTGGAGGCGACCGTGACCTGGCTTCGCGCCAAGGGGCGGGAGGTTGCGCCGGAGACCCTGGATCTGTACAATACCCTGCGAAAAGAGCGCGGATGAAGCACTTCACCCTGAACAAAAGCTCCATTTTCCTGATCCTGATCATCCTCTTCCTGACCGCCTGCATGGGGATCCTTCTCCTGCGTCTTCGGGCGGACTCCCTGGACGACGCCATCAAGAACGACCGGATCCTCAACATCCTTCTGGTGGTGGAAAAGGCCGGGAAACCCGCGGCCACGGAGATTTTCTTCTATTATCCTATGAACCAGAGGGGAGCCCTCCTGGACATACCCGCGGAGACGGGCCTGATCCTGAAGTCCCTGAACCGGGTGGACCGGATCGACGCCCTCTACGATCCCCAGAATCCCAAGGCGTATATCGAGGAAGTCTCCCGCCTCGTGGGATCCCCCCTCCCGTTCCACGTCATCCTCCGGGATTCCAACCTGGTGGAGCTGGTAGATCTCCTCGACGGCATCCCGTTCTTCCTGCCGAATCCCGTGGACGCCCAGACCCCCTACGGCCGGGTCCTCCTTCCGTCGGGATCCGTGGTGCTGGACGGGAGCAAGCTCTCCGCGTTTTCGTCCTGGTCCGATCCGGAGGCCCCGGAACTCGAGCGGGTGGAGCGGCGCCAGCGCCTCGTGCAAGCCCTCCTGAAGAGGCTCGGGGAGCGGAAGGAATACGTCCTGTCGAAGACCGTGCTCCCGGAGATATCCCGGAGGATGATCACCAACGTCGACCCCGACGCCCTGCACCTTCTCCTGGAGAGGCTGGCCGGGCTGGACGTGGACCGCCTCGTGACCCAGCGCATCACGGGCACCTACCGATCCGTGGACGGGTCCACCCTCCTCTTCCCCCACTACGACGGGAGCCTGGTCAAGGACATCGTCAAGCAGACCCTGAACGCCCTGGTGAACGCGGACAGCTTCGCCGTGGCGGACAAGGTCTTCACCATCGAGATCCTGAACGGCACCACGATCCGGGGCCTGGCGGGCAAGACCGCCGAGATCTTCCAGAGTTTCGGGTACGAGGTGGGCTCCGTGGACAACGCCGAGTCCCAGGATCTGGCCCGGACGGTGATCTACGACCGGTATTCCAACGGCGAGGCGGCCCGAACCATCGGAAACGTCATCCGCTGCAGGAATGTCGTGTCCGGGGACGCCGGCCGCCCGGAGTCGTTCGCGGACTTCACCATAGTTCTGGGCCGGGATTTCAACGGGAGGTTCTGTGTCGAATGATCATCTTTCCGAGGTGCTCGCCTGCGCCCGGGTTCTCGCGGACCACAACGGCCAGGACACCCTCGTCCTGGACCTTTCGGAGTTGTCGCTCTGGACGGACTACTTCGTCGTTACCACGGCCACCAGTTCCACCCACCTGGGAGGCCTGGTGCGCCACCTCACGGACTACCTGGCTTCCCGGGGGCTCGAGCCCGCCCGGAAGCCCCGGCCGGCGGACGACGAGGAATGGTGCCTGGTGGACGCGGGGTGGTTCGTGATCCACGTGATGAGCGTGCGGGCCCGGGCCTTCTACGAGCTCGAGAAGCTGTGGTTCCAGGCGAAGGCCATTCCCGTCCCTCCCTCGGCCCCGCCGTCGCCGGCATAGGTTAGGGGGCCGTACCGGCGGGCGGGCTCCTCCGAAAAGCAAAGAGCTTCCGGAAGGCCGAGGGGCCGCCGGAAGCTCCGAAGCGGGGGACGGGATTCGTCACTCGTCGAAATCGTCGTAGTCCAGGTCGTCCTCGTACTCGTAGTCGTCCCCGTTGGATTCCTCGTCGAAATCCTCGTCCAGGTCCTCGTCGAAATCGTCGTCCTCGTCCTCGAAGTCCTCGTCGCCCTCGTCGAAGTCCTCGTCGTCGAGGTCGTCGTAGTCCTCCTCGTCCTCGAAATCGTCCTCGTAGTCCTCGTCGAAATTGTCCCCGAAGAGCAGGAAGGGGTTTTCGAGGGTGGGGTCGAGGGGGGCCACGCCGAGCAGGGACGTAGCCGGATCGAGCACCGATTCGCCGTTGGACGGGGTCATATCATATTCCTCCCGAAAGAATCCATATCAGCCCGGGAACCGTGTTCCGGATCGTAAACCCCCCGATCGACGGGGCGGAACCACGGGTCCATCGAAAATCTAAAAGAGACTCGTCGGTTCTGTCAACTACGTTTTCCCGATAAAAAGAAAAATACCGCGGCTTCCGGGAATCCCCGGTCCGGAACGATTTTCCCGTTGATTTCCGGCAGGTTCCGGGGCTAGGATGGCCGCATGGACGACACGTTTTTCGAGGCCCTGCTGGACATGGCCCTGGCGGAGGATCTGGCCGAACGGGGGGACGTCACCAGCCGGGCGATCTTCGCCGAGACGGATACCTGCCGGGCCGTGCTGCGTAGCAAGGATTCCGGAGTCCTTTGCGGTATCGAGCGGTTCCAGGCGGTTTTCCGCAAAATCGACCCCTCCGTCCGGGTGTCCCTCCTGGCCGCCGACGGGGACCGCCTTTCCCCGGGCCGGGAGGTGGCCCGGCTGGAAGGGCCCACGCGGTCGATCCTGGAGGCGGAGCGCACCGCCATCAACTTCCTGGCCTTCCTGTCCGGCATCGCCACGGCGGCCTCGGAGTACGTCGAAGCCGCCCGGAGCCGGGGTTCCGCGGTCATCCTGGATACCCGGAAGACCCTTCCCGGCTACCGTAGCCTATCGAAGTACGCCGTCCGGGTGGGCGGAGGTTCCAACCATCGCCGGGGGCTCCACGACATGGTCCTGATCAAGGACAACCACATCGACGCGGCGGGAGGCATCCCCCGGGCCGTGGAGCGGGTGCGGTCCCGGTGGGGCGGGGAATTCCGGGTCGAGGTGGAGTGCCGGACCGTGGAGGAGGTCCGCCAGGCGATCGAAGCCGGGGCGGACGTCGTGATGCTGGACAACATGGACTACGGCACCGCCCGTCGGGCCCTGGATCTCCGGACCCCCGGCGTGTCCTTCGAGGCCTCGGGGGGAATCTCCCTGGAAACCGCGGGCGAATGGAGCTCCCTGGGAGTGGATTTCATATCCGTCGGGCGGCTGACCCATTCGGTCCGGGCCTTCGACTTCTCCCTCACCATCCGGAAGGACGGGGAACCGTGAGCTACCGCCAGGAATCCTTCGACGTCATCGTGGTCGGCGCGGGGATCGCGGGGCTGTCCGCGGCGATCCGGGCCGCGGAAGCCGGAGCCTCGGTCTGCGTAATCACCAAGGAGACGGTCCCGGAGGAATGCAACACCCGGTACGCCCAGGGGGGCATCGTGGCCCGGGGCGGCCCGGAGGATCCGGATCTCCTGGAGCAGGACATCCTGGCCGCCGGGTGCTGGCTGAACAACCGGGAGGCGGTGCGGATCGTCAGCCGGGAGGGACCCGACGCCGTGGAGGATCTCCTCCTCCGGAAGGCCAAGGTCCCCTTCCTGCGCAATCCCGAGGGTGAGGTGGACCTGACCCGGGAAGCGGCCCATTCCATCCGACGGATCTGGCACGTCAAGGACTACACGGGCCGTTCGATCCAGGAATCCCTCGTCGCTTACGTCCGGAACCTTCCCAACATCCACGTCTTCACCTCCTGCATGGCCGTGGACGTGATCACGAACACCCACCACTCCCGGGACGACTCCCAGCGCTACGCCCCGAAACGGGCCCTGGGGGTTTACGTGTACGGGGAGAACACGGGGGAGGTGGTCCCCTTCTTCGCCCCCTCGACCATCCTGGCCGCGGGAGGGGTCGGAAACCTGTATCTCCACACCTCCAATCCCCCGGGGGCCACCGGGGACGGGATCGCCATGGCCGAGCGGGCCGGGGCCGAGGTGATCAACGCGGAGTACGTGCAGTTCCACCCGACCATACTCTTCCACCGGGACCTGAAGGGCTTCCTGATCTCCGAATCCCTCCGGGGGGAGGGCGCCCGGCTCATGAACCGGAAAGGCGAGTATTTCATGGACCGGTACCACCCGGCCCTGAAGGACCTGGCCCCCCGGGACGAGGTGTCCCGGGCCATCTACTACGAGATGGAGCAATCCGAGTCCACCTACGTGCTCCTGGACACCTCCCTGCTGAAGGTGGATCCCCGGGACCGGTTCCCCAGCATCCACGAGACCTGCCTTCGGGCCGGGATCGACATGACCCGGGAACCGATCCCGGTGGTGCCCGCGGCGCATTACTTCTGCGGGGGCGTGAAGACGGACATGGAGGGCCGTACCACCATCCCGGGCCTGTACGCCGCGGGCGAGACGGCCTGCACCGGGGTCCACGGGGCCAACCGCCTGGCCTCGGTGTCCCTCCTGGAGGGCCTGGTCTTCGGGCTCCGGGCGGGCCGGGCCGCGTCAGAGGAGACGGACCGTCCCGGCATGCCCCTGCTCCAGAGCATCCCGGACTGGGTCTTCCCGGCGGAGGAGGAGGCCGCGGATCCCATCCTCATCTACCACGACCTTCTGAACATCCAGATGACCATGTGGGACTACGCCGGCATCGTACGCACCCGGAAGCGGCTGGCCCGGGCGAAGGCGGACCTGAATTACCTGGCCCACCGGGTGGACAGCTTCTATCGCCAGGCCCGCCTTTCGCGGCCCCTGCTGGAGCTGAGGAACGCCGTGGACACCGCCTCCCGGATCGTCCGGGACGCGGAGGCGAACCCGAAATCCTTGGGCTGCCATTACCTACGGGGATCGCCGGTTTGACACGGAGGGCGTTCCCGTAGTATCGTAGCGCGCCATGCACCGGAGGGTTGTCGTAGAGGCGCCCGCCAAGGTCAACCTGCATCTCCAGGTCCTGGGCAAGCGTCCGGACGGATTCCACGACATCCTCAGCCTGTTCCAGGCGGTCTCCCTGTGCGACACCCTGGACATCCGGATCCTTCCGGACCGGGGCGTCCGGGTCCTCGGGGAATTCGACTGCCCCGAGCCGGAGAACACGATCCACCGGGCCGCGCTGTCCTTCCTGGCAGCCTCCGGGATGCCCGGGGGAGTGGAGATCCGCCAGGTGCTCTTCCCGGCGATGTACTGCGCACC
>CALMRC010000011.1 GCA_937873275.1 uncultured Spirochaetota bacterium | reverse complement strand
AAACTGGAGGCCTCCTACTCCCGGATCAAGACCCTGGACCCGGAACGGCCGGTGTCCGTGGTCTTCATCCTCCCGGGCCTCTCCGGGGCCTATCGGGGCGCCGTGGACAGCCTCTGGATCGACTGGTAC
The DNA here is from genome assembly GCA_937873275.1 of uncultured Spirochaetota bacterium. Lineage (GTDB taxonomy): Bacteria > Spirochaetota > Spirochaetia > Treponematales > UBA12059 > JAAYUR01. Next base: position 15,223 of record CALMRC010000011.1, on the reverse strand, counting down.
CCCGTGTCCCGGCGGAGCCGGGAGTTCGCGGCCCTCCGGGGCGGCCGTTACGCGGACCGCATGAAGTCCTTCGGCCGCCGGGCGGACGGGTACGACCTACCCCTCACGATCGTGCCCCAAGGCTTCGGGGAAAACGAGGAGGGGGAGCATCAGTTCTGGCGCCGCCTCCCGACCCCCGCGGAGACGCGCTACATGTTCTGGGCCTCCTTTTTGGCCCGTCCCGAGGAGATCGTTTACTGGACCCTCTACCGGACCCGGGAGGACTGGCTGCAAGGGTCCCTCCTGCCCGAGGTCCGGGCATTCCGGGAGCGCTTTCCCGACGCGGTGGAGTACTTCCCGGATCCGGGCTTCCGGATCGAGGGAGGCCGGACCGATTCGGTCCTCCTGGGGAACGGCCGGGGAGTCCGTTGGCTGGTGGTCCTGGGCCGGGAGGGCCGGGAGCGGGACCTGTCCGTCGAGGCCCCGACGGGGTTTGCCTTCGCGGGCGCCCTCGGAGACGCGGTCCGCAAGACCTCCTTCCGCCTCGAGCCCTACGAGGTCCGGCTTCTGGAGATTTCGGAGATCCCGTAGAGGGGCGGGCTGTTCCTTCCGACAATAAATCAGTAGAATGTCGCCCGGTTCCGGGTACGGGGCGCCGGTCCCCGCCATCCCTTCGGAGGTTCCATCGTGAAACGACTAGCGGTATTCCTGATCGCCCTGGCCGCGGCCGCGGCCGCGTACGCCCAGCAGGTCCCGATCCCCCAGGGGGCGGACCTGGTCGACGACTTCGGGGACTGGAGCCTCACCCTCTTCTTCGATTTCTCCGGCGGGTACGACGAGAACCTCATCGTGAACGGAGGCGGGGGCCTGCAGTACTTCGGGGAGAACTTTGCCCTGACCGCGGAGGCCTACCTCCGCAAGGACGACGTCTACTCCGGGACCAGCGCGAACACCGCCTCCGGCGGCATGGGGGGCCTCTATTTCTGGATGGAGTCCGGGGGGATCGCCTACCGGATCGGGAACCTCTTCCTCCGGGCCGGCCGCCTGCCCCACTACGACTACGTGGACTCCCCGTACTCCCTGTTCGTCAACGGGGACGGCCTGACCGCGGACCTCCTGGAGGCGGTCTACGACGACGGCCGCTTCCTCTACTCCACCCGGTGGATCGGCCTCAACCACAACTCCGACGCCGTGACGACGGTTTATGATGACTATACCGGGGTTCCGGGTATCGATTATGACAATACAGGTTTTCCCGAGCGGGGGGCCAACCTCCACACCTTCGCGGCGCGCTTCGGGGACATGACCTTCGGGATCCAGGACGCCATCATCTACGTGAACCGGTACTTCGACTTCGAGTACTTCATCTCCCCGATCCCCGCCTACATCATCCAGGACGCCCTGCGCCAGGGCGGCCGCCCCTGGACCGCCTCGGGGGAGGAGAACAACATCGTCGGGATCTTCTGGACCTGGGACCGGCCGGACGGCTGGAAGCTGAACGCCCAGTGGCTCCTGGACGACGGGAACCTCCACTGGCTGGCCCCCTCGCTCTTCCCCACGAACCAGCCCAACAAGATCGCCTGGACCGCCGGGGCCTCCAAGGAGACCCCCTACGGGCGGTTCTCCTTCTACCACGCCGGGGCCACCAAGTACACCTTCGAGCCTTCCTACGGCCAGCCCGGCCGGGAGTACGGCTACGCCTACTTCCCGGACGTGGTCTTCCGCCTCAAGGGCTCGGTCACGGACACCGCCATCCCCTTCGAGACCATGATGCTGGGCTACCGGAACGGGGAGAACAACCTGGCCTTCCTGGGGGCCTGGAACGGCGAGGCCGCGGGCTTCGGCCTGGGCGCGACGCTGGAGTTCACGGTCTCCGGGTCCAAGAGCCCGGCCAACGCCTGGCAGGAATACAACTACAACCCGGACAACGGGACGGAGTTCCTGAACGAGTCCCCCCTGGAGTGGAAGGTCGTGGCCGCCGTCGGGGCCACCCGGCGGGTCTGGAAGCTGGACCTATACGCGGGGGTCGCCCTGGGCTACGTCCTCAACGAGCTTGAGCTGGTCGCCTCCGGGGAGGTGGCGGACGGCACCTATACCATCGATCCCTACAACGAGATCCAGATCTGGCGCCCCTCGAACACCGACCGCTTCCTCTGGGCGGCCACGGTGGGCGGCCGCTACCGCATCAAGATAAAGTAGCCGGACTTCCGGTGCGGGACGGCGCGTTTCCCGGGTTCCGGGGCGCGCCGTTTCCGTATACGATCCCCCCGGCCTCGCTTCGAGCGGGACCCCTGGAGAGTGCATGAATTTTCGCAGACACGTACCGGCCCTCGTCCTTGCCCTCCTGGCCGCCCTAGCGGCCCGGCCCGCGGCCGCCCAGTCCGCCCCCGCCGCCTACCGGATCGACTCGGTGGAGTACGAGATCGACGGCAAGACCCGGGAAGCGGCCCTGGCGGACCGGCTGGACATCAAGATCGGCAAGGAGTTCCCGGACCTGGAGTCCCTGGAGGCCTACGTGGCGGACAGGCGGCAGGTCCTGGTGAACCAGCGGGTCCTGGAGTCCGCGGAGCTGACCTGGGCGACCGGTCCGGCCGAGGGCGGGGTCGCGAGCGTTACCCTGACGGTGCGGGCCCGGGATACCTGGAACCTCATCATCCTGCCGTACCCCCGGTACTCCACGAACGACGGGCTCCTCCTGAGCCTGCGCCTGCGGGATTACAATTTCGTGGGAACCATGGAGACTCTCTTCGTGGACCTGGACTACCGGTACGACGAGAACGGGAACCAGTCTTTCGGGATCGGGACCGAGTTCGCCCTGCCCTTCGAGCTCGGGGGGCTGGACTGGACCATCGATACCGTCCAGGGCTTCGCCTACAACCTCTCCGGCCGGATCACCTATACGGGAAAGAACACCCTGAAGCTGGACCTGGGGGGCGAAACCTTCCGCTGGACCGCCCGGGTCGGCCAGAACTTCTTCTGGAACGAGGACGGGGACCTGGACGACGACCTGGACAAGCTGGTCCTCCAGACCCTGGCGGGAATCGGAGCCTCCGTGGACCTGGCGGATTTCGGCAAGCTCGGGCCCCTCACCCTGACCCCGGACCTGGAGGCGGGGTGGAAGTACCTGGCCGACGGCGGGACCATCTCCGTGGACCGCAGGGGCCCCTACGTGACCGCCTCCTGGACCCTGGACACGGGCCGGGCGGACTGGGCCGGCAATTTCAGGAAGGGCACTGCGCTGTCCCTGAAGAACTCCTGGACCTACAACTTCTGGGACTTTGGGTGGGACGCGGAGATCACGGCCCAGGCCCGGCACTACGAGGCTTGGAACAACCGGGCGGGCCTCAATTCCCGGGTCACCCTGTATGCGAGCCTCCTGGATGTAGGAGAGGACATCGGGGGGTACATCCGGGGCGTCCCGGACGTGGCTCTGGACGGCGATTACGGGGCCTTCGTGAACCTGGACCTGCCGGTCCGGCTCTTCGACTTCAAGCCGTCCCTCCTCATCAAAAAGGACTGGTTCGACTTCGAGGTCCACGCCTCGCCCTTCGTGGACGCGGCTCTCGTGCGTCCGGCGCCCGGATCCTCCTTCGAGCCCAACCTCTGCGGGGGCCTGGAGGTCTTCGGGTTCCTGAAGCGGGCCCGGTCCGTGTACGCCCGTGTATCCCTGGGGATCAACGCCCTGGGCTACCTGGACACCCGGAGTTTATCGGACAACTACGAGCTCTTCTTCGGATTGGGGCACGATTATTAACTTGATTCACGATTCAGAACAGGATTATCAGGATTAAGCGGATTAACATGATGTTTGAAGAATTAACAATTCCATCATCATCTTGTTAATCATGTAAATCATGATAATCCTGTTGAAATTCGCAGGAAATCCGAAGTTTTCAGTTCTCCTTGATCGCTTTGTTGTGGTGTATTATCATACACATAGAGAGGTGTATGATGCGCACGAACATCGTCCTGGATGACGACCTGGTGGCGGAAGCCTTTCGGTATTCGGACGACATCCGTACCAAGAAGGATCTGATCGAAGCCGCCTTGGTGGAGTACATTCGAAGCCGCAAGGTCAAGGATCTGCGGGATCTCAAGGGGAAGATCCGCTTCGCCGAGGGCTACGACTACAAGCGGCTCAGGATGGAAACGTGATCCTGGTCGATACCTCCGTCCTGATCGATTACCTGAAAGGGGTGTCAAACCGGAAGGCCGCCCTCTTTCAGGAGGTGCTGGATCGGGGGCTTCCCTACGGGATCTGCGACATCGTCTACCTGGAAGTTCTGCAGGGAACCCGGGACGAAGGTGAATACCGGGAACTCCGGGAATATCTGGAGAGTCTCCGATTCTACGATCTGCTATTCGGTAGGACTTCCTACGAACGGGCGGCGCGGATCCATTTCGACTGCCGCAGGTCCGGCAGGACGATCCGGAGCACCGTCGACGTATTGATCGCCCAGATCGCTATCGAGAACGAACTGTACCTTCTGCACAACGATTCCGATTTCGACTCGATTGCGGGCGTCATCGGGGAATTGAAAAGCCTGGAACGCCTGGAGCTTTCCTAGCGTATTAGCGGGAGCCGAAGCCGGTCAGCATGGTCCAGATCGTCTTCACGACGATCAGGAAGTCCAGGGTGAAGGAGAGCCGCTTTACGTAGTAGAGGTCCGCGGCCAGCTTCTCCGCGGTCTCCGTCTCGTTGGCCGCGTACCCCTGGGTTACCTGGGCCCAGCCGGTGATGCCGGGCCGGACGATGTGCCGTAGCTGGTAGTACGGGATGGTCCGCTCGAATTCCTGGACGAAGGGCACCTGCTCGGGCCGGGGACCGATGATGCTCATGTCCCCCTTAAGGACGTTCCAGAACTGGGGCAGCTCGTCGATCCGGGTTTTCCGGAGGAAGGCTCCCAGTTTGGTGACCCGGGCGTCACCCTTGGCGGCGAAGGCGGCCCCGTGCTTTTCCGCGTCCTGCCGCATGGACCGGATTTTGTAGATCCGGAAGGGCCGTCCGCGGCGCCCCACCCGCATCTGGGAATAAAGGGCCCGGCCCGGGGATTCCAGCCGCACCGCCGCCATGGCCAGCAGTATGACGGGGATCCAAAGTGGGGCGGCCAGGACGATCAGGACGGTGTCGATCAGGCGCTTCAGGGCGATGTAGAGCTGCCCTTTCTGGAAGGCCAGGGTACGGGCCGTGGACAGGTGGTCCAGGAGGATGGACCCCGTCTCTGCCTCCAAAAAGTCCTCGGTGGAGATGACGGGAACTCCCTCCATCACGCACCGGGACACGAAGGCCAGCCAGGGCTCCGGGAGCACCTGCTCGAAGTCAACGATCACGCCGTCAAGATCGACGATTACCCCGTCCAGGTCCCCCGGTAGAAGGTGCGGGGCGGCTAGGGGGACGAGCCGGCAGTTCGGGAAGACTTGTCCGAAGAGGTCGTATCCCCCCGGCACCACGGCGAAGGTGTACATGCCCAGGCGGCGCCGCAGGAGGAACTCCACGGTGAACCAGGCGTTGGTGAACAGGATGTACACCGTCAGGAAGCCAAGGCTGAAATAGACCCGCGCCGCCGCCAGGGCCATGAACAACAGGAGCCCGAAGGCCGTGGCCGTGAAGTTCACGACCAGGGGGTTCGTCGCGGTGGGGTGGACCCGCAGGCGGGCCAAGGCCCAGGAGAGCAGGCCGTAGGCGACGGCCGCCCCGACCACGATGGGGACGGCCGCCGGAAGGATCCGCCCGTCCCGGACGAACGGGAACTCGGCCACGGAGATCCAAGCCAGGACGGCGGCTCCGGCGGCGCTCCAGGCGGCGGCGAAGAGTTTGGACAGGCTGTGCTTCCGGAGCTTTTCCTTCAACGCGGACCCCTCGATGTGGATTCCCGGGCCGGATCATCTTAGGCCGTGCCGGGAGATGAGTCAATATTATGGAGAATGATCGATGAATGCGAACGCGAACGGGGCTACCGTACCTCACTTCCTCCGCCTCGGAGGCCGCAAAACCGCCGCCGCGGTCCTGCTCCTGGGAATCCTGGGGGTTTCCGGCCTCGGCGCCGACCCCCGGATGCCCGGGGATCCCCTCCTGGAGGCCCTCCGCTCGGCCTACGTCCGGGCGGGTCGGGTCCAGCCCTTCACCTCCTTCCCGGTGACGGAGGACGAGATCCGCGGAGCGGTCGATGAGCTGGCCCGGGACCCGGCCGCGAACCCCGAAGCCGTCGAGACCCTCCGGGCCGCCCTACCGCCCCCGGACCGGCTGGACGCGGGGATCGCCCTCTCCTACGTCCGGTACCTGCGGACCTCCGAGGAGTACGTGGAGGACTACGCGAACAAGAACGGCATCGACCTGTACCGGCTCTACCTTTCCGAGCCGGCTCCCATCCGGTATTACCTGGGATGGGAGGGGGCGGACGGGCTCTTCCTGAGCGTGGAGCAGACCCTGCGCAGGCAGATGGACGATACCGACTTCTTCCAGGACGACAACTTCTATCCCCTGGGGACCGCCGGCAACCCGGTGGCCATCGAGAACAACAACTTCACCCGGGGCAACCTGGGCTGGATCCGGAACGGGTACCGGTTCACCTTCGGCCGGGAGAAGGCCCACATCGGACCGGAGACCTGGTCCAGCCTCTGGATCTCGGACCGCATCCCCTACATCAACGCGGCCCGGACCTCCATCCCCATCGGACCCTTCCGGATGGATTGGTACGTCTCCACGATCCGGCCCCTGGAGGTGGTGAACACGGGTCTGGATCCTGACCCGCTCGGACCCTACGGATATTTCCGGGAGGACAACCAGACGGTCATCGTGGACGTCCTGCACCGCTTCGAGTGGCGGGGCCAGAGGTTCCGGGTCGCCGTGGGAGGGGACCAGACGATGGCCCGGCCGAACAACTACTTCGAGCTGTCCGATTTCTTCCCCATCCTCTCCTGGCACTCCACCCACCCCAAGCCGTACAATCCCCGGGCGATCGCGGACGCCTCCTGGGTCTTCCTGCCCGGCTGGACGGTCTCCGGGCAGGCCGGGTTCGACGACTTCAACGCCGGGGTCATCGGGGTGGGGGATACCGCGATCCCCACCATCGACGCCTACATCCTGGGACTCCGCTGGGACGGGGACGCCTCCGGACGGCGGATTGCCGCGGCCCTGGAGGGCGGGTACACCCACTACCTCTGGGGGAGCTACGATGAAGTCGCGGTGGGGCACACGGATTACAGCTCCGGGACCCTGGGACGGGCTGTCTACCGGCTCAAACTGGACGAAGGTAATCAGGGCATTCCCCTCACATCGCCGTACGGGCCCGGGGCCTTGTGGCTCCGGGGCGGCCTCGAGCTGCCGGATCTGGGACCCGGGATGTCCTTGAAGGCCGGGGCCTTGTTCCTGTCGAAGAACACCGCCGCGGACCTGCTGAATACGCTCTACGAGGCGAGCTCCGCGGTCGAAAACGCCCCCCGGACTCTGTACTTCGAGTTGGCCGCCTCCGCCCGGTATTCCTGGAAATCCCTCTCCTTCACCTTCGCGCCCTTGTTCGCGGTCCGGGACGGGGAAATGTGGGCGGAACTGGCCCTGGGGGCTTCGTGGAAGTACGAGATTCGGAAGATAGTGAATAGTGAATAGTGAATAGTGAATAGTGAATAGGTAAGAGAGATTCCTGATAGCGGCCGCCCTCCGGGGCGGCCGTTTTCATTTCCGGCCCCCGGCGCTCCGGCGGATCGGGCTGCCGCCTCCAGCCGCCCCGACGGAGGATCGCGGAGCGCAGTTTCGCGCCGCGAATGGTTAAAGTCAGCCCATCCTGTGGATCGCGGAACGAAGTTCCGCGCCGAGACGAACCGCGAAGCGGTTCGTCTCGCGCTTGACAACACTTCTTTCCACGTCCGATACTTGGGGCCATGGCGCCCGTCGTGCCCATCCTGATCGCGGTCATATTCGTCTCCTTCGCCGCCCTGATCCTGGGACTGGTCCTGGGTCGGGGAGGGAAGAAGGCCAAGGCCGGGGGCCGCCTCAAGGCCCGGGACCGCGCCCAGATCCTCAAGGAGGCGGACCGTCGCCTGGCCTCGAACCCCAAGGACCCGGAGGCCCTCCAGGCCTTGGGCGACCTCTACTGGGGGGAGAAGGCCTGGGAGAACATCTTCAAGACCTACGGAGTCCTGGTCGAGGTGGCCACGGGCAATCCGGAGATGGACGAGTTCACCTTCAACTCCCGGTACGGGATCGCCGCGGTCCACCTGGGCAAGCCCGAGGAGGCCTACAAGGGCCTATTGATCGCCCGGACCTTCAAACAGGACGACTTCGAGGTCAACTTCAACCTGGGCCTCATCGAGCACCAGAAGAAGCAGTTCGAGAAGGCCCTGGTCCTCTTCCAGCAGGCCGCGGCGGCCAAGCCCGACCACGCCCCGACCCTTCGGCACCTGGGGCACGCCCAGTTCAAGGCCAAACGATACCGGGAGGCCCTGGTCAACCTCCGCAAGGCCGCGGAGCTGGAGCCCGAGGACAAGGACTCCCTCTTCGCCATGGGGGAGTGCTACTACGAGCTGGGACAGAACGACCAGGCCGTCCGGATCTTCTCCCACCTCCGGGCGGACCCCAAGCTGGGGCCCAACGCCTCCCTCTTCTCGGGGACCCTCCAGCTCAACATGCGACAGTTCCAGAAGGCCATCATGGACTTCGAGATCGGTCTGCGGCATCCCGAGATTCCCGTGGAAACCCTGGTGGAGCTCAAGTACCGCCTGGCCGCCGCCTATCTGCGGGCCCAGGAGTTGGCCAAGGCGGTGACGGTCCTGAACGAGATCCAGTCCATCTTCCCCAACTACAAGGACGTGCCCGCCCAGCTGGCCAAGTACCGGGAGCTCAACTCCAACCGGAACCTGCAGATCTACCTGATGGGGGCCACCGGGGAGTTCGTGACCCTCTGCCGCCGGATCGCCCTGTCCTTCTTCCCCAAGGCCAAGGTGAAGATCACGGACATCTCGGTGAACAAGAACGACTGGGCGGATATCCTCACCGAGGTGGAGACCTCCAAGTGGCAGGACATCATCCTGTTCCGCTTCATCCGCTCCACCGGGACCGTGGGGGAGCTCACGGTCCGGGACTTCCACGCCCGCCTTAAGGACGTCAAGGCCGGGAAGGGCTACGTGATCTCCGCGGGGACCTTCTCCGACGAGGCCCGGCGCTTCGTGGAGGCCCGCCTTCTGGACCTCCTGGACAAGGACCAGCTGGCCAAGCTCCTGCACACCGTGGACTCCGGGGTGCGGGACATCGTCTCGGACTGACCGCGCCCCCGCGGGTTCAAGCCCGCAGGATCACCAGGCAGCGTTCCTCTTCCAGGAAGGGCACCGTGAGGGGCAGGACCTCGGCCCGGGCCGCGAGGGGACCCAGGACGGGATCCGGGGCGAGGGCGGCCAACTCCTCCCGGGCGGTCTGGAGCCGTCCCTTGTACGCGGCGATCGCCCCGCCGGCCGGTACAAGCTTCGTAACACCTAGGAAGAGCTTCCTCTCCGAAAAGGGCCGGAAGGCCCGGAAGGTCACCAGGTCGAAGGGGCCCCCGGGAGCGCGCTCCGCCTCGGCCTGGACGATCGCCACGTTGGACAGGCCCAGGCGGGCCTTCTGGTTCTCCAGGAACCGCACCCGCCTCTCCATGCGCTCCACCAGGGTCACCGCGGAGCCGGGCAGGAAGATCGCCAGGGGGATGCCCGGGAGGCCCGCCCCGCTCCCGAGGTCGGCGATGCGGTCCCGGGGCAGGCCGAGCCGTTCCAGGACGGGCAAGGCCGCCAGGGAGTCCAGTATGTGCTTGACCAGCAGCTCGTCCCCCGAGGCCTTCACCAGGCCGTAGGCGGGATTCCAGAGCTCGATCTCCTGGGCGTACTTGACCAGGCGCGGAAGGCGGTCCTCCCCGGGGTCCAGGCCCAGGGCGGCCAGTCCCCGGGAGAGCAGGTCGGCGTTGACGGCGGGCATGCGCTGATTGTACCAGGGGCGGCGGGGTTCGGGAACCGGGAATCCTGAATCAGGCTGTCGGAGGCTCCGGGCCGTCCCGCCCCGGCCCCAGGTGGAAGCCCCGTTCCGCTAGGGCCTCGAGCATGCCCGAGGGGTCCGGGGCCCACTGGCCCCACTTGCGGCTGATGTGCTCGGTCCAGGAATAGTCCTTGTAGGTGAAGGTCTCGGGCCGGCCGTCCTCCAGGGGGAGCTTGGCCTTCATGCGGGCGTAGTAGTCCTGGGCCAGGTAGCCCTCGTCCATGACCCGCATGGCGGCGCGGACGCGGTCGGGGCCGAGCTCGGGGTAGGTGCCCTCGAAGTAGGCGAAATCCAGGGGGTACCGGGGCCGGGGCGGGCGGTCCTCGTCGGGGTAGCCCAGGACGAGCTCCACCACGGGCAGGACCCGGGGCGGCAGCTTGAAGTCCCGGGCCACGGCCCGTATCCGGCCGGGTTCCATGCTGACGGCCCCCAGGAAGCAGGAGCCGAGGCCCAGGCTCTCGGCGGCGGTCACGATATTCTGGGCCGCGTAGGAGGCGTCCTGGACCGCGAAGAGGAGGAGGGACAGGTCGTTGGTCCGGACCTCCCAGCCGCGCTCCTTCATGAAGAGCTCCAGCTTGTGGCAGTCCGCGCAGACCGCGAGCCAGACGGGGGCCCCGAAGGGGGCCCGTTTCCGCTTGTACCGGAGCACGCTGTAGAGCTGGGACGCGAAGGGGGCCTGCTGGCCCGCCCGGAGGATCGTCTCGAGGGTCTGGTCGGGGACGGGATCCGGCTTGTACTTCCGGACGGATTTCCGCGCCCGGAGTCCGTCGACCACGGAATTGATCGTCACCGGTGGAATCAGCGCCCCGACAGCTGCAGGTAGATCTGGTCCGACAGCCCGAAGGAGGCCGCCTTCGTCATGTCCTTGGAGTACTCGTCGTAGAGCATGTCCTGGAAGATGTCCTCGGCCTGGCCCCCGTCCAGGAGCCCGGCCTTGTCCACGGTCTTGCGCATCTCCTTGAGCATCATGTTCACGAAAAGGGACTCGAACTCCTGGCACTGCTTGTAGAGCTCGCTGCCCCGGTCGATCGGCCGGTTCGGCGCGATCCGGGCGCCCGAGCCCTGGAGGGCCGCGGGGGTCTTCAGGGGACGGGAATTATACTGCAGGAGCGCGCTGTCGATTGTCATGGGAACTCCTCGGGGTGGACGGTGGTCTGTGGACGACGGACGGAAGTGAAACAAGATCCTCGGCCGCATCCCACGCCATGGCGCGGTAGCCGGCCGCGATTCTGTCGCAGTATCCGTTTACTGTTCACTGTTTACCGTCTACCGTTTCAGCGCCGTCGCCGTGCCCAGCATGTTGTCGCTGGTCTGGATGGCCTTGGAGTTGAACTCGTAGGCCCTCTGGGCCACGATCATGTTGACCATCTCCCGCACCACCGAGACGTTCGACATCTCCAGGAACTTGTGGATGGTCTTGCCCATGCCGTCGTAGCCCGGACGCCCCGCGATGGGGTCCCCGGAGGCGTTGGACACCTTGAAGAGGTTCTCCCCGATGGCGGTGAGGCCCACGGGGTTGGGGAAGCGGTAGAGCTCGAGCTGGCCCACCAGGACGGGGTCGTCGTTGCCGGGCACCTTCACGTTGACCCGGCCGTCCTGGGAGATGGTCAGGGTCTCGGGGATGAAGTTCTCCGGCAGGGTGACCTCCGGCAGGAGGCGGTATCCGTTGGACGTGACGATCTGGCCGTTGGAGTCGATCTTGAAGGCCCCGTCCCGGGTGTAGCCGTAGGTGCCGTCGTAGAGGAGGATCCGGAAGAAGCCGTCCCCCTGGATGGCGATGTCCGAGAGGTTCTCGGTATTCTGCAGGGCTCCCTGGGTGAACTGCCGCTGGGTGGCGGCCAGCTTGACGCCGTGGCCCATCTGCACGGGCACGGGCACCACGGTATCCTCGGTGGCGGGAGTGCCGGCCACCCGGACGGTCTGGTAGATGAGGTCCTCGAAGTCCGCCCGGACCTTCTTGAACCCCGAGGTGTTCACGTTGGCCAGGTTGTTCGAGATCGTGTCGATGTTGGCCTGCTGGCCGATCATGCCGCTGGCGGCGGTCCACAAGCTTCGTACCATCTATTACACCCTCACCACTTCGTTTATGAGCTTGCCGAGCATCCCGTCGTGGGACTGGATGGTCTTCTGGTTGGCTTCGTAGGCGCGGTTGACCTCGATCATCCGCACCATCTCCGTCACGGGATTCACGTTGGAGGCCTCCACGAATCCCTGGATCACCTTGGGCCCCTGGCCGGGGGCGGCCGTCCGGGCCTCGCCGCTCTCCTCCGTGGAGGCGTAGAGGCTGGAACCCTGCTTGGCCAGGTAGCGTTCCCGCTTGAAGTCCACGAGCTTCAGGGTATCCATGTGGAAGGTGTCCTCCCACTCGTTCTGCTCCCGGCCCACCAGGCGCGTCGGGTCGTCGTCCGCCCAGGAGCGGTTGACCCAGATCTTGCCCTGGGCGTCCACCTGGAAGTTATTGGCCTTGATCCGGATGGGTCCGTTCTCCCCCAGGACGGGATAGCCGTCCTTGGTCTCGAGGTAGCCTTCCTTGCCCAGGATGAAACCCCCGTTCCGGGTGTAGCGCTCGCCGTCCGGGGTCCGGACGCAGAGGAATCCCTTGCCGTCCAGGGCCAGGTCGAAGTCGTTCTCCGTCTGCTTGAGGGCGCCCTGCTGGAACTCGACGAAGAGCTCGTTCGTCTCGACCCCCGTGCCGAGCTTGCCGATCACCGGGGCCATGTCGCCGGAACCGAGGGGGTGGAGGTACTGGCCGTCGTCGTTCATCCTGCGCAGCAGGAGCTGGGCGAAGGCCTTGTGCACCGCCGTCTCCCGCTTGTAGCCGTCGGTGTCCACGTTGGCCAAGTTGTTGGCGATCGCGTCCAGCCGCACCTGCTGGGCGGCCATGCCGCTGGCGCCGGTGTACCATCCTCGTATCATCCGGAGGGCCTCCTACGATAGAAGCATCGGCAGAAAGGAGGGGCCGGTTGAGGGGGAAGAGGGGGTTCCCGTCGCAGGGAGGGCCCGGGAAGAGTCCGGGGAGGTCCTCCGGGCTTCATCGAGACGACGGGACCGCCCCCGATCCATGCCGGCGCAAGATCTTGAATTTCGTGAAGCAAGTGATACGCCGAGATTAGGTGAGCCTCACATATTTCGCTTCTTGGTGGTGTTACGTGAGCACCACATAATTCGCTCCTTCGTAGGGTTATGTGAACCCCGCATAATTCGTTCTTTCGTGGTGTTATGTGAACCCCGCATAATTCGTTCTTTCGTGGTGTTATGTGAACCCCGCATAATTCGTTCTTTCGTGGTGTTATGTGAACCCCACTTAAATCGCTTTTTCGTGGTGTTATGTGAACCCCACTTAAATCGCTTTTTGGTGGTGTTATGCGAACTTCGCATAATCCGCCCAATACACGAATTATCTGCGCCAGCCCCGCATCCCGAGCCGGCCCGGGATACGGGACCATCCGATATCCCGGCTCGTTTCCCGGTATCGGCACCGATCGAGCGCCGGACGGTCCGATCGACAAGCGGCATGGTTTATAATCGAATAATTGGCTATGTACACCATGCCGATTTGGGTGCATCCTGACCCTGCCGGGGAAGGCGGGCCGAGCGGGACGTCCGAGACGGACGGTAACCGGCCAGGGCAGATCTCCCGCGGCGGGGAGGAAAGAATGATCCGATACGAGTTTTCCGCGGAGGCGTCGCGCATCGTGCGGTCCGAAATCCGGGAGCTCCTGGCCTGGTCCCGGAGGGCGGACACGATCTCCTTCGGGGGCGGCCTGCCGGACCCCTCGCTCTTCCCGGTCGCGGACCTCGAGCGGATCTGCGCGGAGGTCCTGGGCCGGAAGGGCTACCTGGCCCTCCAGTACGGGCCCACCCCGGGGGAGCCGGAGGCCCTGGAATCCTTCTCCCGGTACATGGGGGTCTACGGCGACAGGGCCGATCCGGGCTCGCTCTGCGTCGTCTCCTCCTCCCAGCAGGCATTGGACCTCCTCACCCTCCTCTTCCTGGAGCCCGGCGCCCCGGCGGTGGTGGAGATCCCCTCCTACGTGGGGGCCCTCCAGGCCTTCGGCCGGGCGGGCGCGGATCTGCGGGGGGTACCGGTTGGACCTTCGGGCATGGACCTGGACGCCCTGGAGGAGGTACTCCGCGGCCTGGACCGGGAGGGGAAGCGGCCCCGCTTCCTCTACGTCATCCCGGACTTCCAGAATCCCAGCGGGGTCACCCTGTCCCGGGATGGCCGGGAGCGTCTGCTTTCCATCGCGGGGGAGCGGGGGATCCCGATCGTCGAGGATTCCCCCTACCGGGAGCTATCCTACGGCGCCGGGAGCCTCCCGAGCCTCTGGACCCTTTCGGGGGGCCGGGGGGTCATCCTCCTCAAGACCCTGTCCAAGATGCTCTTCCCGGGTTTCCGCCTGGGGTGGATCGCCGCGGAGGAGGAGGTCCTGTCCAAGATCATCGGCCTCAAGCAGTCCGTGGACCTCTGCTCCTCCTCCTTCCTCCAGCTGGTCACCGCGGCCTACTTCGAGTCGGGCCTCATGGAGGGCACCCTGGCCCGGGCTCGGGCCCTGTACGCCCCCAAGCGGGACGCCATGGTCGAGGCCCTGGGCCGGGAGCTCCCGGCCGGGTCGAAGTGGACCAAGCCCGAGGGAGGCGTATTCTGCTGGGCGACCCTGCCGGAGCGCTTCGACTCCAAGGAAGTGCTGAGGGCGGCCCTGGGCGAGGGGGTGGCCTTCGTGATCGGCCGGGCCTTCCACTGCGACGGCGGGGGGAAGTCCTCGATGCGCCTGAACTACTCCTTCCCCTCGATCGAGGCGATCCTGGAGGGGGCGTCCCGGCTGGGCCGGGCGATCCGGTCCGCGGAGCCGGACCGGGCCGGCCGGGAGGCCGGGCGGGCCCCGGCCCGGGCGGAGGCCTAGCCATGTTCCTGCCGCGTCTGGACCGGTCCGCCCGGGAGCCCCTGGCCCGCCAGCTGGCGGACCGGATCCTGGAGGGCATCGAGTCGGGAGCCCTGGCCGCGGGGGACGCCCTGCCCTCCACCCGGCGCATGGCGGACTGGGTCGGGGTTTCCCGGTTCACCGTGGAGCGGGCCTACGACGAGCTCTGGGCCCAGGGCTACGTGGAGGCCCGGAGCGGCTCGTACACCCGGGTCCGGTCCCGGCCCCCCCGCCGCGCCCGGGCGGGCGGGTCCGGCCCGGAGAGTCGGTTGACCGCCGCCCCCGCCGGGAAAGCGGGGCCTCTCGGTCCGGCCGCGGCCCGTCC
>CALMRC010000010.1 GCA_937873275.1 uncultured Spirochaetota bacterium | reverse complement strand
CCTGCCCGTGCCCATGGCCAACATCATCAACGGCGGCAAGCACGCGGACAACAAGGTGGACTTCCAGGAGTACATGGTCATGCCCGTGGGAGCCCAGTCCTTCCGGGAAGCGGTGCGCATGACCGCGGAGGTCTTCCACAGCCTGAAGAGCCTCTTGAAGGCGGACGGGCACAACACCTCCGTGGGCGACGAGGGCGGCTTCGCACCGAACATCGGCAACGAGGAGTCCCTGGACTACATCATGAAGGCCATCGAGAAGGCCGGCTACAAGCCCGGGGACGACATCGCCATCGCCCTGGACTGCGCCTCCAGCGAGCTCTTCGACGAGGGGGAGAAGAAGGGGTACAAGTTCTGGAAGTCCAACCCCGGCAAGCTCTTCTCCGCGGACGAGATGATCGAGATCTACACCAAGTGGGTCGGCAAGTACCCCATCGTCTCCATCGAGGACCCCCTGGACCAGAACGACTGGGACGGCTACGTCAAGATGACCAAGGCCCTGGGCGGCAAGATCCAGATCGTCGGGGACGATTTCTTCGTGACCAACACCAAGCGCCTGGAGAAGGGCATCGCCATGGGGGCCTGCAACTCCATCCTGATCAAGGTGAACCAGATCGGAACGGTCACGGAGACCATCGAGTGCATCGAGATGGCCAAGCGCGCGGGATATACCGCCGTCGTGTCCCACCGCTCCGGGGAGACCGAGGACACCTTCATCGCGGACCTCGTGGTGGCCCGGGAGACCGGCCAGATCAAGACCGGCTCCATGTCCCGGACGGACCGGATCTGCAAGTACAACCAGCTCATGCGGATCGAGGACGCCATGGAAGGCATCGCGGAGTATGCGGGCAGGAAAGCCTTTTACAGCGTGAAGAAGTAGACGATCCGTCGCGGGCACTCCGCGATTGGTTGTGAGCCGGTTTCGGGGCATAGCCCCGATACCGGTACGCGGGGCCGCCGGAAGGCGGCCCCGCCTCATTTTTATTCCAACGCCTTCTCCCAATCGCACTTGGCCGCTTCCAGTCCCGTCCACGGGAACGCCGTGATGCCCGCCCGGCGGGCGGCCTCCACGTTCCCATCCATGTCGTCGAAGAACACGATGTCCCGCGGTTCCAGGCCGAGCCGCTCGATCAGGACATCGAAGATCGCCGGCTCGGGCTTGACGAACCCTTCCCGGCAGGAGAAGACCGCCGCGTCCGCACGGGCGAACAACTCGATGCGCGGACCGTACCGTTCTAGGAACTCGAAGGGCATGTTGGACAGGATGCCCAGGGGGTGCCCGGCCTCTTGGATGGAACGGGCCCATGCGGTGACCTCCCCGGAGACTCGGGACCAGGAGTCCATGTCCTCCTCGAGGAGCGCGAGGGCCAGGGCGTCCAGATCCGCCCGGGAGCCGGCCCATCCCGCGCGGATGAGCAGCCCCCTGTACAGGTCCTGTCCGGATACGGCGCCCCGGTCGAAGTCTGCGCGCCGCTCGGCGAAGGCGGTCCGGAATAGGCCGGCCGGGAGGCCCGAGAGGACGGACATGCGGTCCCAGCATCCTTGGTTCTGAAGTTCGGAAATCACGTTTCCGTAGTCGAGCACGAGGGCTTTCATCGCGCGGAATGGTACCCGGCGGCTACCGGAATGGGAAGGGGAGGCGAGGCCCGGGGAAGTGCGTCTCCCGCGGCTATTTGATCGTCAGCACGGTCTTCCCGATCTTGATCCGGTCCCCCGGCTCGAGACGGACGTACTTGCCCGGCGGGACCGCCTGGCCGTTGACGAAGGTACCGTTGGTGCTCGAGAGGTCGGTGATGAAGTAGTCGTCCTTGATCTTCTGGATCATCGCGTGGCGCTTGCTCACCAGGCTGTGCTCCAGGACGATCCCGCAGGAGCGGTCCCGGCCCAGCACGATCCTGCCGACCAGGGGAATCTTGCGTCCCCGGAGGAGGATGGCCAGCACGTCGTCCTGACGGAGGGATTGCAGGCGCTTGCCCGTGGGGCTGGATTCCAGGATCGTGTCTTCGCTCACCACCAGAATATACACCCCCGGAAGTCCGCCCGCAATCCGGACTCAGGATTCCGCTCCCTCGCCCTTGATCCTCGGCCGAATTCTTGTACATATCCGCCTTCCCCGGAGTAGAATCCGGGTATCACGATCCCATCGGAGCCCAGCATGCCGACCGAACGCCCCGTCCCCGTCGAAACCGAGCGTACCTTGATGGGTGAGGCGCCCCGCCTCCTGCCCATCATAGCGCCCGCCCTGGGGGCCGCGATCCTCCTCACGGTTTTCGCTCCCGGGTTCTCCTCCTTCGCGCCCCGGTACCGGGGCATCCAGGTGGCCCTGGCGATCGAGTTGGCCGTACTCGGCCTGGTCTTCTGGGCCAGCGCGGCGGTCCGCCTCCTGACGTCCTGGAAGACCCGGTCCCTGGCCGTGGGAGGGGCCTTCGGCCTCGCCCGGCACCCGATCTTTTCCTGGTGGCTCTGGTCCGTCCTGCCCGCCCTGGCCCTGGCCTTCGATTCCTGGCCCTTCCTGGCGGTGATCCCGGCCTTTTTCCTGGCGGCCCGGAACGGTGCCGCCGAGGAGGAGCGCCAGCTGGAGGCGATCTTCGGGGAGGAGTACAAGGCCTACCGCGACCGGACGAACCGGTTTTGGCCCCTGCCGCGACTTCGGGGCCGGGGGTTCCGGGGCTTCCTGCACTGGGCGGGGTTCCTGGCCCTCTGCGGCCTGGGAGCCCTGGGGATCTACTTCGCCGCGGTTCGGCCCGTCGCGTTGAACCTGGGCATGACCCGGGCGGAGCGCCGGGCCGTCTGGGCCGGGGACGGGCTCATCCCGGAACCCCGGCAGGGTTTCTCCCAGGCCGCCGGGTACGGCGTCTCCGCGGAGGAGCTCTGGCCCTGGATCGTCCAGGTGGGCTACCGCCGGGCGGGCTGGTACAACATCGACGCCATCAACGCCCTGGCGGCCCCGGACTACTTCTTCGAGGGCGGCGGGTCCGCCCGTCGGGTCATCCCGGAGCTCCAGGACCTCTCGCCCGGGGACCCGGTCGCCATCGTGCCCGCCCAGGTCTTCGAGGCCCTCGAGGTCGTACCGGGGCGCCGGCTCCTCCTGGCCGGGGGGATCCCCCGGGGCCCGGACGGAGGACCGAGCTCGGCGCCCGCCCGGGAGGGCATGGCGGTGACCTGGCTCCTGGAGATCGAGCCCACGGGACCGGGGTCTTGCCGCCTGGTCTCCAGATTCCGGACGGACTTCGCCGGGGGACTCGGGATGGGGATCCTCTTCGGGATCGTCAACGAGCTCGGAGGGGCTCTCCTGCAGCAGCCCGCGATGTTCAATGGGCTCCGGGAGCGGGTCGAGGGGAGGTGACCGGAGTCGCTCCGGTTCCCGGGCTGGACGGGCGGTGCGGCCTTACGGCCCGGCGCCCTCTAGGTTCCGCCCCGCCCAGCGCCGGCCGGACTCCTTGAACTTGCGCACGTACTCGGGAACCTCGAGCATGGGGGGACGTTCCACCGCGGAGATCTCCGTGGCCGCGACGGTGTGGGTTCCCCGCTCCACCTTGAGCGCGACGTGGCGATCCCCCAGGGCCTTGAGCACCTCGGCGTCCCCGTAGCGCCGGGCCCGGTCCAGGAAGGTGCCGAGGATCCCGAAGGCCATGCGCCCCAGGGCTTCGGTGGTCTGGTTTCGGTGGATGCGCAGGTCCAGGTCCACCTGGGCCAGGGCGCCGATGCCGAACTTCCGCTGGATGTCGATCAGGTGGCCCAGTTCCACCCCGTAGCCCACGCTGAAGGGCAGGGTCTCCAGGAGTTCCCGACGGCCCGCGTACTCCCCGGACAGGGGCTGGATGAGCCGGGCAAGCTCCGGATAGAAGAGCGAGAAGACCGGCCGTACCAGGATCTCCGTGACCCGGCCGCCCCCGGAAGGCTGGATCCCGGAGCTGGAGCGGATGGGCCGTTCGTAGAAGGCCTTCACATAGCCGATCGAGTCGTCCTCCAGCAGGGGTCCCACGAGGCCGTACACGAACTTCGGGGCGATGTTGGCGATGTCCGCGTCCACCCAGACGATGATGTCCCCCTGAAGGGCGTAGAGGCTCTTCCAGAGGTTTTCCCCTTTGCCCCGATAGGTGCCCCGGGCGGGCAGTATGTCCTTGGACTCGAAGACCCGGGCCCCGTAGCGCTCGGCCACCTGCCGGGTGCGGTCCTTGGAGGACGAATCGATGACCGCGATCTCGTCCAGGAGGGGGTACCGGTCCATCAGCTCCGTCCGGATGACCAGGATCTCCTTGCCGATCGTGGCTTCCTCGTTCAGAGTCGGGAAGGCCAGGGAGACGGTGAGCCCCTTCCGCTCCTTCAGGTCCACCAGGCGCCCGATGTCGGAGAATCTTGTGTGGTGCCAGGTTCGATCCAGGAGGGAATCCACGGGGAGGCGGCTCATGGGACCTCCCGGGAAACCTTCTCGACGACGGAGACCAGGAGCCGACGGCCCTTCTCGATCGAGGCGACCTCGATCTCGTCCCGGTCCAGTCCCTCCCGTCCGCTGGCTACGGCGACGGAGGCCGAGGGGATGCCCCGGGACGAGAAGAAAGCCGCCGCGTCGGCCCCGGACTCTTCCCGGATCCGGAGGCGCTGCTCCTTCAGGGCCTGGATCACCCGGCTCGAAAGATCCGTCCCCTCCCCGGAGCCTCCCGCGGGCACGTAGCCGGCTATCGTCACCTCCGTGCGCAGGCCGGCCTCCCGCCCCTTGGACTCCGCGGTCGCGACGGCGGCTTTCCGGGCGAGATCCAGGACCGACTCGTCCGGGGACTCCAGTTCGATGTCCAGGACACCTTCCGTCGGTTCCCGGCCGAATCCCGCCCCGGCCTCGATCCTCCGTACCGAGCAGGTGGTCCGCCCCTCGGCGTCCCAGGTGACGCCCGTGAGGGTCCGGGCCAGGGCCACTACCGCGTCCACCGCCGATTTTGGCGCGCGGTCCGCGGATTTGGGCCGGCGGTCCGCGGCTTTCGTCGGACGATCCGCGGACCCGGACTTGCGGGGGGCTTCCTCCTCCCCGAGGTCCGTGCGAACCCGGACTTCGATGCGGTAGGTACCCAGGGACGCGGCGTGCACGGCTCCGAGGGACAGGCCCCGCACGCACAGGGCGGCCGCGGGCCGGTCCTGGGGATCCTCGGCCAGGCTCCGAAGTACCGTCCCCCGGGGATCGTCCAGGGCCCGGGCGGCGAAGAGGAGGAGCACGTCCCGGGGGAGGGACATTCCACCGGTCAGTAGGGATTCCGCCAGGGACAGGAGGGTGGCGGGGCCGAGGGAGTCGGAAAGCCCCGCGCCGTAGGCCCGGTCCGCGTCCAGCCGGGAGAGACTCTCGAGAGGATTCCATCGTCGGGAGGACAGCTCGGCCAGCACCAGGACGGGGCGGGGATCCCGGGGATCCGGGCAGGGTATCCGGGCCCGCACGTTACCGTCCTCGTCCACCTGGGGAGACAGGCCCAGGGACCGGAGGCGTTCCCGCACGAAGACCGCGCGCTGTTCCTCCCGGTCCGTCGGGGAGGGGATCTCCCCGATGCGGAGGGCGTCGGCCAGGAGGCGGTCCGCCAGGGGGGATTCCGATTTTCGCAGGGACCCCAGGACCGTGGAGGCGCGTTGCGTCAGGGCCCGGGCCGTCCGGACGACCGAGGTGCGGATCTTCGAGAAGAATCCCATGGGCGCCTCCTAACCGTTTGTACCACGGTCCGAAGGATTCGTACAGCCGCGCCGGAACCGGCGGCCGGTTTCCGCACCCGCTCCACGGTCCCGATCTCCCTGAGAATCATCGTATCCGCCGTGTTCGGCTTCCTGCGTTCCGGATGAGGCTTTTCCGCCTAGTCGACGGCATCCGGACCCGGCGGAATTCGCGGTCCGGATTCCTCGGGACCGGGCAAATCCGGCAGTTCCTGCGGTTCCCCTTCCGGATACGGGGCGCCGTCTCCGCCGTCCCCCTTCCCCCCGAACCAATCCACATTCCGGGTGGCCGCCATGGTCAGGGCGACGACGCCGAAGAGGCCCACGGATCCGATGAGGAGGGCGTAGTCCTCGGAGGACAGGGCGCAGAAGAGGTACCCGTACTGGAGGGCCAGGATCCCGAAGGCTAGGAGAGACTGTCGCCGGTCGGGCAGGAAGGCGCCGACGTAGAAGGTGGTGACCCCGCAGACCGCCGCGGCGGATACGAGGTAGGCGGCCAGGAAGGGCAGGTGCTCCGCCAGGGCCAGCAAGAGGAGGTAGAAGAGGCAGTTGGCCAGGCCCACCAGGATGTACTGGACTACGTGGAGGCGCCGGCGCGCCAGGACCTCGAAGAGGAAGAGGGCCGCGAAGGGTATGAACAGGAAGAGGACCGCGTACCGGAGTGCCCGGTGCACCTGCTGGTAGACGTCCGTGGGCTGGAGGAAGTCGACCCCGAAGGCGGCCCCCGCGACCGACTCGGGCCGGAAATCCGGAGCGGCCAGGACCCGGGGAAGGACCCGGGAGGGTTCGTCCACGAACCACTCGGCCCGGAAGCCCGTCTCTCCCAGTTCCCGGCCCGCGGGCAGGCGGTAGCCCGAGAAGGAGGGGCTGGCCCAGTCGCAGGAAAGCTTCAGGGTGTTCGTGTCGCCCAGGGCCAGGAAGTCCAGGGCCTCCGCCCCGCTCAGGGCGAGTTCCAGGCGGGCCGTGTACCGCGCGCTTCCGTCCGCCCCGGGCTGGAGACGCACGGGGATGGAGACGGATCGGGCGGCCAGCTCGAGGGGGGCCGGGCTCGACCTCAGAACCGCCCTCGAACCGTCGGGCGCCGCGAGGGCGGGGCTTCCTCGCAGGGACCGGGGGTCCTCGTAGGGGAAGTGGAGCTGGGCTTCGGTCCAGCCTATCCGCACGCCGGGGATGCCCGTTTCCCAGGAACGGAGATCGAACTCGAGATCCATCACCGCTTCGGTTTGGTGAACGGGCACCTCGTAGATCCCGCGCCTTCGTAGTTCCACCCGGGTGTCGCAGGCGAGCTCGAGGGTCCGGGGAAAGACGATGTAGACCACCTTGCGGGTCCGGACCACGTCCTCCCCCTTGGCGTTCGTTTCCCGGACGTCGTAGCGCGCGGGCACGGCCAGGTAGGGGGTGATCAGGAGGGTCCGGCCTCCCGCCTTGGAGGATACGTCCTCCAGGGCGCTCTCCCGGTAGGATTCCCTCTCGGACCGGACTTCCCGGATCATTCCCACGGGAATCAGGAACACCAGGACGAGGATGCCGACCAGTCCGGCCTTGAGGCTCGTCTGGAAGGCCCGGCTCATTCGCGACGTTGTGTTCATGGCGCACTCCTTGCCCGGAGATTCTAGGCCGGGAATGCGGCGGAAATGAGGCGGAACCGGGGTATTACCGGGTCGCCGCGGGAAGCACGAGGGTGACCGCGGCCCCTCCTCCGGGGCGGTCCGAGACCTCGACCCGGCCCCCGGCCCGCAGGGCTATGCCTTGGACCAGGGCCAGCCCGAGGCCCTGGTGGTCCGGGCCGGAGCCGGCGTCCCTTCCGTCGGCGGGCCGGTAGGTGAAGAACCGTTCGAAGACCCGGTCCCGGTGCTCCGGGGGGATGCCGGGACCGCGGTCCAAAACGGAAATCCGGATCCGGTCCCCCTCCGGATTCCGCTCCCGGGCGGCCCGCACTTCGATCTCCCCGCCCGGGGGGCTGAAGGAGACCGCGTTGTCCAGGAGGGCGCCCAAGGCCAGGGCCAGGCGGTCCGGCGGAATGTCGGCCCGGAGCGATGCGGCTCCGGGTTCGGCCCGGACTACGATATGGAGACCCCGGGCGGCTTCCGGACCGGACCTTTCCGCACTTCGACCTTCGTGGGAGCCCGCGCAGTTCCGGGCGACCGCGAGGACGTCGGCCGGGCCCGTTCCCTCCTCCCCGCCCTCGATCCTCGATAGCTCCCGGAGGCCTCCCACGATCCGGGCCGCCCGGTCCGCGTCCCGGGCGATGCGCTCCGCCAGGATCCCTCGCTCCTCCGGGCCGGCGTCCGACACGAGCTCCGCGGCCGCCCGGATCGAAGCCAGGGGATTGCGGATCTCGTGGGACAGGTCCGAGGCGAATTCCTCCGCCCAGGAGAGCCGCTCCCCCAGGCGGGCGGAGAACTCCCGCAGGGCTTCCGCCAGGTCCCCGATCTCGTCGGAGATCGCTCCCTGCCCGAAGTGTCCCTCCGCCAGGCCCCGGAGGCTCAGGGCGGCCCGGGCCCGGGCGCCCAGGCGTTTCAGGGGCCGGGAGATCGTCAGCCACAAAAGGAGGCTGAGGGCCGCCGAGGCCGCGAGGCTGGCCAGGAAGATCCGGCCCACGTCCAGGCGGAGCCGGTACAGGCCGGCCAGGATGCGGTAGGTGGACTGGGATACCAGGACGGCGCCCCGGGGCTCGCCCCCGGGGGAGATCACCGGCAGGGCGCTGTAGAGGGTCACGGACACCTGCCCTCCCGCGGAGATCCGGGTAGCCGCCCCGTAGCGGCCCTCCAGGGCGGCCCGGACCTCCGGGCCCTCCAGGAAGTTCCGTTTGTCCGTGTAGAAGTCCGCAGAGGCCAGGGGCTCGGAGGGCTCCGCGAGGTACCGGCGCCACAGCCGGACCGGCCCCGAGAGGAGACGGTAGATCCAGCTGGACTCCGCGGGACGCTCGGACTCCCGGGATTCCGACACCTCCCGATACCCTCCGTCCCCCTCCGGGACGGCCGGGGTTCCGGGGGCGTCCCCGGCGGGGACGCTGGAATCCGCCAGGAGTTCGCCGCCCGCGTCCAGCACCCGGAGCCGGGCGGTGTGACGCCGACCCAGGGCTTCCAGGACCGCCCCCGCCCGGGTGGCGGAGACCTCGCCCTCCCCCAGCCAGGCGGCCAGGATCCGCCCCTGCTGGACCAGGGAGTCCTCCAGGGCCCCGAGGAGGCTCCGCTCGTAGGTGTCCAGGGACAGGAAGGCCGCCACGGGGAGGAAGACCAGGAGGGCGTTCACTCCCAGGATGCGGGCGACGATGGGAATCCGGGGACGGTTCATGGGCGCAGCCGGTACCCCAGGCCGTAGACCGTCTCGATGGGATCCTCCCCGGCCCCGGCTTCCCGGAGCTTCCTCCGGAGGCGTTTCACGTGGCAGTCCACCACCCGGTCCGAGAGATAGACCCCGTCCGGCCAGGCCCGGGCCACGATGGTGTCCCGGGTGCGTGCGGCTCCCGGACGTTCCGCCAGGCAGTCCAGGATGCGGAACTCCGTGACCGTCAGGTCCAGTTCGGCGCCCGCCCAGAAAGCCCGGAATCCGTCCCGATCCAGGACCAGGCGGCCCGCTGCGACGGTCTCCCCGGGGCCCGTCGCCGGGATCGTGGAAGCTTCGGGCGGCGGAGTCCCCGAGCCCGTCCTCGGATCCGCCGCCCGGACCTCGGCCCTCCGGAGGACGGCCCGCACCCGGGCCGCGAGTTCCCGCAGGGAGAAGGGCTTGGGCAGGTAGTCGTCCGCCCCCAGCTCCAGGCCCAGGACCCGGTCCAGTTCCTCGTCCCGGGAGGTCAGGAAGATCACGGGGATCGGGTCACCCCCGGCACGGATCTCCCGAAGGAGATCCAGACCGGAAAGCCGGGGCATGGAGATGTCCAGGACGACCAGGGACGGCCGGGTCTCCGGGGGCGGAATGCCGGTTCCCGCCAGGATGTCCCGGGCCTCGATCCCGTCCCGGGCTTCCCGGATCCGGAATCCCTCCCGCTCCAGGGCGGTGCGGACGGAGGCGCGGAGGCCGTCGTCGTCGTCGGCGAGAAGGATGGGGGCCGCGGTGGGTTCCGTCATGGACCCCAGGATACGACGAGGACGGAGGGCCCGCAAGCGGCCCGGGGGCGGCACGGTGTTTCCGCCGCCGGGGCGGTCCCCGAGTCCGGGTTCATTTCGGCGTTCCGACGATCCGGCCGATCCGTTCCCGGCCCTCGCTGATCCGCCACCCGTCCCGGGCGTTGAAGTAGAGGTACCAGCGGCCGTCGTCCTCCCGGAACCGGCAGTCGCAGGCGTAGACGTGGGAGGCGGTCCATCCGGTACCCGGTGCGATCAGGGGTTCCGGACGGGCGGGCCGCCAGGCCCGGCCGTCCTCGGAGCGCAGGATGAAGAGGGCCGAACGGGACCGGCCGCGGGGATCCCGGTAGATCTTGTTCTGGAGACCGATATAACCGTCCGACAGGGGCAGTACCTTGATCGCCCCGGCGCCGAGCACCCCCGGCATGGGATCCTCCGCCGGGTCGAGGACCGGCCCGGGTTCCGGCAGGAAGGGCCCTTCCGGGGAGGCGCCCCGGGCCAGTCCGATGTACCGGGGCTCGCAGAATCCGCAGTCCTCGATCCAGGCCAGGGAGGCGGAAAAATAGAGCCGCCAGGAGCCGGTCCAGTCCCGGACCAGACAGGGGTTGGACACCGCGAAACCCAGGGCCCGGTCCCGCATCCAGGGCAGGAGGGGGGAAACCAGGCGGCGGCCGGGTTCCCACCGATCCAGGTCGGGGCTCGTGGAAAGGGCGATCCGGGACCTCCAGCGCCGCCGGAAGGGCAGGGCGGTCAGGGGCAGGGCCAGGGGCGGGTAGGCCTCGTAGTAGAGGCCGAAGCGGGGTTCCGTCGCTCGGGCCGGCGCCTCTCCGTCCCCGCAGGCTCCCTCCCCGTCCAGGCGGCGGACGAAGGGTCGCATGGCGTTGTGCACCGCGATGCCCCGTTCGGTCCAGGCTTTCCCGTCCCGGGAGGAGTACCGGTGCACCCCCCAGGCGGAGTGGGCGAAGAGCTCCCAGTCCCCCGACGGGGTCTCCCCGGGAAGGAGGAAGCTCGGGTCCGCCACGACGGGGGACAGACGGGGCGGCTCGATCAGGGGGCCCTCGATCCCTCCCCAGTCCAACGATAGGAAGTCCGAGATGGTCATGGTTCCAGTATAGTCCGCGGGCGGGGAAGTCAAGTCGGGAATGCGGAAACGACCGTCTCGGCGAGGGCGGGGATCCACGCCCCCATCACGCCTTTCCCAGGCCCAGGTCCCCCCGGATCTTGTACATCGAGCCGTCCCGCTCCACGGTCAATTTGCGGTCGGGGAAGTAGACGGGGAGGAACTCCAGGAGCAGGTCCCGGACGAACAGTTCGATCTCGTCCCGTTTCGCCCGGGGTACCGCCTCCTCCGTGGCCAGGACGATCTCCACCAGGTAGCCCCGGCCCAGGCGGCTCCCGAACCCGGGGGTGAAGAAGACCCCCACGTTAAAGAGGCCGTCCGCCTCGGGGTTCGCGGTTGCGCCCCGCTCGGGCCGGTTGCGCCGAAGTTTCCAGGAGCCGTGGTAGCGGTTCTCCAGGATGGAGTCGATCCGGTCGAACATCTCCTTCATCCGGTTGTCCCAATCCGTCGTCTTGGGGTGGAACATGGTCCTCCTGCCCGGGGTGGTTCGGGCCGTGGGTCGGGGCGCGGGGTCTCTAGTCCATCCGGGCTGGGACCAGGGGCGTCAGGGTCACGTCGAGGTCCTGTCCGGTCTGGAGTTCCTCCAGCTCCCGGCGGAGGGCGGTGACCGGAACCCCGGGCCCCAGGACGATGTCCGCCCGGAGCCGGAAGAGGGGGGCGCCCGTGAGGGGGGCCCGTTCGGTACGGGTCTCCAGCTCCTCGATGTTGATGCCCCGCTTCCGCAGCACGGCGCTGACCGCGTGAAGGATGCCCCGGCCGTCCAGGGACACGGTCTCCACGCAGTAGGGCCGGCCGCCCTCGGGTCGGGGTGCCTCGGCGGTGCGTTTCACCCCGATCCGGAGCCCCAGGGACGCCTCGGCCGCGGCCATCCGGGATTCCAGGACGCCCGCGGCGGCCTCGTCCGCGGCCACCAGCATCATCACCGCGAACTCGCCTCCCAGGACGGCCATCTTGCTTTCCTCGACGTTGCCGCCCGCCTCGGCCACGATGCCCGACAGGTCGTCCACGATCCCGACCCGGTCCGCCCCGATGGCGGAGATCACGATATATGCCTTGCTCATGGAACCATTGTGGCACGGAGGGGAGGGAAGGACAAGGCCGGAGATTATAAATTGACAATGTATATTTAAGATGATTAAGTGTACGCTGTCAATATTACTCAAGGAGGACAACATGTTTCGAGTGGTTCGGACGGCGGCGATCTCGGCCGCCCTCCTGCTCGCGCTTTCCGGATGCGTCGGGGACGGCAAGGTGCCGGACCGGGTCATCGTGGTGGGATCCGGCCTGGCCGGGCACGCCGCGGCCTGGGCCGCCCTGGACGCGGGCTCCGAGGTTCTGTGGATCGAGAAGAACAAGGACCTGGGCGGCAGCACCGCCATCGCCACCGGGACCTTCAGCGCCGCGGGCACCCGCCTGCAGAAGGCCAAGGGAATCGAGGACTCCGTGGAGCTCTTCGCCAAGGACCTTAACCGCATCGGCAAGGGGAAGGCCGACCAGGACCTCCTTATGCTCTACGCGACCAAGTCCGCCGAGGTCTGGGAGTGGTTCGTGGACCACGGCCTGGAGCCCAGCCCCCAGAGCCCCTTCATCGACCCCGTGCACAGCCCCTACTCGGTGCCCCGCACGAACACCCCCGTGAAGAACTCCGCGGCGGAGTACTGCAAGGTACTGCAGGCCGCCATGAAACCCCTCGAGGCGAAGCTCACGGTCCTCAAGTCCACCCGGGTGACGGACCTGATCCAGTACAAGGGCGCCGTGGTCGGCGTGAAGACCCAGGGACCCGAGGGCGAGAAGGACTACCTCGGAAAGGCGGTCATCCTGGCCACCGGCGGCTTCGGCAGCAATTTCGACCTGATCGCCTCCCGCCTGCCCAAGTACGCCCAACTCCGGTCCGTGACCATGCCCCACGCCGTCGGGGACGGCATCCTGATGGCCGAGAAGGCCGGGGCCCGGCTGGTGCACATGGACTACCTGGTCGGCTACTTCGGCGCCATCGCGGAGGAGGGCAAGAAGGCCACCGGCTTCGGCTCCCTGACCTCGGGCTTCGCGGAGAGGTGGAAGGGCGACGTCTGGCTCAGCCTGGAAGGCAAGCGCTTCGTGAACGAGGACGGGGACGACGAGGATCCCCGGGAGACCGCCCTGGACGCGATCCCCGAGCAGACGGCGATCATCGTCTTCGACCAGGCCGCGGTGGACCGGAACGGGGGCTTTTCCAAGCTGCCGGTCCGCGGCTTCGACCAGTGGCTGGCCAAAGGCTACGGGGTGAAGAAGGCGGACACCGTGGAGGGCCTCGCCGAAGCCTTCGGCCTCCCGGTCGACGCGGTCCGGGCCACGATCGACCAGGTCAACGCCGACGCCGCGGCCGGGACGGATCCCCGGTTCGGCAAAAAGGAAAACTACCCCGTCTCGACCCCGCCCTTCTACGGGATCAAGTCCTACGGCACCATCTTCATGACCCAGGGGGGCGTGAAGACCAACACGAGGATGGAGGTGATCTCCACCGAGGGGAAGCCCATCCGGGGTCTCTACGCCGCCGGGGAGGTCCAGGGCACCGCCCAGTGGGGCGGACTGGGGTACGCCGGGGGCTCGGGCAACACGCCTCCCCTGGTCTTCGGCATGGAGGCCGGCCGGAACGCGGCCCGCGCCCCGGGGTACTGAGTCCAGGGCGGTCTCCCGAGCGTCTGTCCAAGACGCCGGCCTCGGCCCGGCCTTCCGGAGGCGGCATCCGCCGCCCCGGGCTTGGCCGGGCCGGCCTGGTCGGGTACTATCGAATCCGTATGGGAAGATCGAAACGGGTCGCGGATCCCGGCGCCATCGTCGAGGCCGCCTACGAGCTCATCGACCGGGAGGGGTACGAGAACTTCTCCGCCCGGAAGCTGGCCCAGAACCTCGGGATCTCCCACATGACCCTGTACAACTACCTGGCCTTCGGGGAGATTCTGGACGGGGTCATCGCCCGGGGTTTCGAGGAGGTCACCGGGGCCGTACGGCCCCGGATCGCCGTCGAGGTCGAGGGGCCTCGCCGGCCCTGCGCCCTGTACCGGATCATCGCGGAAGAACTGCTCGAGTACGCGAAGCGCAGGCCCAACCTATATCGGTTCTCCTTCCAGAGCGGGTTCGGGCCGACCACCGGGGATCCCAAGGTCCAGCGGCTCTTCTGGAGCGGGATCGACCTGGTCCAGGGACTCCTGGATCCCATCCGCCAGGAGGAGCTCCGGAGGGACGGATTCCTTTTCCTGGTCCTGGTGAACGGCCTCATCCTGGCCTTCCTGTCCGGCCGGCACGGAATGGACGAGGCCGCCTGCCGCCGCAACATCGAGTGGGGCTACTCCCGGATCCTGGGGGGGTTCTGCGGCGGGCTCACCACCCCGGGAACCGGGATCCCCAGGTGAGCGTTCCTCCCGAGGCCAGGGTCTCCTCGATCCGGGCGACTATCCGCTCTACGTAGTACTCCTGATCCGGTCCCGGTTCGTGTCCCGAGGGCACCAGGACGGGTCCTTCCCGTCGCAGGACGAAGGTTTTTTGGACGTACCGGATTGCGGGTTCCCCCTCATTGTTCCGAAGCCGGGCTTCCGCTTCCAGGGCCAGAATCCAGGCCTCCGCCGCGGGACCCGAGTCGAAGACGACTCCCTGGAAGTACGCCCGCACCGTATCCCCCAGCAGGGCGTCCCAGTCGTCCGCCTCCAGTACGAACCAGAATCGCGCGATCCCGTCCGGCGCGTGTTCCAGGTATTCCGTGACCCGGGGGAATCTCGAGGCGAAGACGGGGAGATCCGGGCTCGGGGCGTCCTTCCAGCGCATGGGGAAAGTATAGTGCGGGGCAGGGAGGGATGCGAATTTCGACGGTTGCTGCGGACCGTACGGTTCGGCACCCATCATCGTCCCGCCTCCTTTAAAAGCCATCCGAGGATGGCCTCCATGCCGGCCAGGGCCGAGCTCCGGCCGTGGGCCCCGTCCACTCGCACCCGTTCGATACTCCGGCCGCCCCAGGCCGCGGCGATCTCGTCCGTTCCCGCGGGGTCGATCAGGAGGTCCCGGGACCCCTCCAGGATCAGGACCGGGGCGGCGAGTCGTCCGGCGTTCCGGGGCGCGGCGCTCATGATCTTCCGGGCCGCGGTCATGGAGGCCATGGACTGGAGGCCCTGCACGGAGGGGCTGGCCTTCCGCTCCGCCGCCTCCGCCCGGTCGTCGGGGTCCTCCAGGAGGGACGGATCGCCTCCCATGTCCACCACGGGCTTGCGGGGGGCGAAGATCCAGTACACCGCGAAGCGAAGGTAGTCCCCGAAACCGGGGGTGGCTCCCCGGAGGGGCCGGTATTTGTAGGCGGGGTTGACCAGGACGAGGCCCGCGGGCGGACTTTCCATTTCCGCCGCCAGGGCCAGGGCGAAGGTCCCGCCCATGCTGTGGCCGAAGAGGAAGACCGGAAGGCCCCCGCCGCGCTTCCGGCCCCAGGCGGCGAAGCGGCCCAGATCGTCCAGGATGAGGGAGGCGCTTCCGGCGTAGCCCCGCGGACCCCCGGACTCCCCGGTACCCCGGGGTTCCAGGGCGTAGACCGCGAAGCCCGCTGCCGCCAGGGGTTCCGTCACGGGAGCTTCCATCCGGGCGTCCAGGCCCGTGACCCCCGGGACCATGAGCAGGATTCCCCGGGCGGGGCCGTCGGGCTCCCGGACGTGGACCCGCAGGGAGACGCCGTCCCGGGCGGCGATCCGGAGGCCGTCGGCCGGATCGGCGGCCCCCTCCGCGGATGAGGGACCGTCCCGGGACGCCGGGGCCGAGCAGGCGGCAAGGGCGAAGGCGGCTAGAAGGGCGGCCGCCATGAGGATCGCCGCGGGAATCGGCCGGGGCGAAGCTTTGCAGGACGCAGGGAAGGGCGCCGCGGCGCAAGGGTCGCGGCGGGGAAGTTTGCGCATGGGGAGAGTGTAGCGCGAAATTCCGCCGCGTCTACGGGCGGGCCATCGGACCGCAGGGGAACCTCAAGCTCGTCCGGTACCCCCCGCCGCATTCTACCTCCAGCCGGCCCCGAAGCTGGGCGGCCAAAGCCTCCACGAGTCGGAGACCCAGGCCGGAGGACCCGGGCGCGCCTTCGGATCCGCCCAGGGTCTCCGTGCAAGTCCCGTCATCCAGGACGGTCAGCAGATACCCTCCGGTTTCCTCGGTCAGGGAGAGACGAATGAGACCGGAATTCCGCCCCGAAAAGCCGTGCTTCATGCTGTTGGACACGAGCTCCGCGACGATGAGTCCCAAGGGCACGGCCTGATCGATGGAGAGGGAGATTCCCGGGGCCTCCACCTCGGTCCGGACGAAGAGGTCCGGGCGGGAATAGGTGGATACGATGTCGGAAACGAGGTCCTCTAGGTAGTTCTCCATGTCCACCCGGTCCAGGTTTCGGCCGGAATACAGGTGCTCGTGGACCAGGGCCATGCCCACGACCCGGCCCCGGAGCTCCCGGAGGAATTCCGCGTTCCCCTTCTCGGACTGGAGGTTCAGGATGCTCACGATGATCTGGAGGTTGTTTTTGACCCGGTGGTGGATCTCCCGGAGGAGGACCTCCTTCTCGGAGAGCGAGGCCGCCAGGCGGCCCTCCCGCTCGGCGCCCCGGGAGATTTCCTCCTCCAGACGCCGATTCGTTTCCCGGAGACTCGCGGTACGGGCGGCGACCTGGACGGCGAGTCTCCGGTTGAAGGACCGCAGGGCCAGGATGTACAGGAGGGCGGCCGCGAGGACCACGGCCGCGGCGCCGATTCCGGCCCGGACGACCCGGGGGTCGATCCGAGGCCGGTCGGGATCGTACAGGAAGCCTTCGAGAGGAAAATCCCGGGGCAGGGCGCCCCGGGCGGCGAAGATATCCCGGATATGCCGCCATCGCCCGGGGTTCATGAACCCGATGGGAACCAGGTCCGGGACGATCAACTCCCGCATGGCCGCCGCTTCGTCCAGGAGTTCCTGCCGGGACTTCCGGGTCGAGTACTTCTCCCGGATCAGGTCCGCGATTTCCCCGGGGTGTTGGAGGGCGTATTCCCATCCCCGGATGCTGGCCTCGAGGAAGGATCGTACCCGGCCGGGATTCCGCTGGATTTCCGACTCCGTCGTGAACAGGCAGTCCCCGTAGAAATCGATGCCGTAGTTCCGGGGATGGATCTCCGTCACACGAATCCCCCGGTTCCGGAGGAGAAGGGGTTCGTTCGTGGTATATGCGGACATGGCGTCCACCTTCCCGGATACGAGGTCCTCGGGATTCCAGGTGTGCGGGATCAGGGTGAGGGTTTCCTGGGGAACCGCCTCCTCCCGGAGCATGGACAGGATCTCGACCTCCGCCTCGGGAACCACCATCAGGGTCTTGCCGGCCAGGTCCGAGGGCACCCGGATTCCGCTGTCCTCGAGGACCATGAGCATGTCCGGGGAGTGCTGGAAGATCGCCGCCAGGGCGACCAGGTTCCTCCCCCGGCTCCTCTGGATGAGGATGTCCATGTTCGACACGCCGTACTGGGCCTCCCCGGAAATTACCGCATCGGCGCTCGGCACGGCGGGGACCCCTTCCCGGATCTCGACGTCCAGGCCGGCCTCCCGGTAGTAGCCCTTTTCCAGGGCGGCGTAATACCCCGCGAACTGGAACTGGTGGTACCACTTGAGCTGGAGTTTCACGGGCGCGAGCCATCCGGGTTCCGCCGTCAGGGGCCGGCCGCAGAGGGCCAGGAGGAGGAGGATCGGAAGGGATCGCAGCATGCATGAGATTCTAGCGCCTCCGGATCGACGCGCCTAGACCGCGTCCGCGCGACCTCCGCCTATCGTATCGCCCGCAGCCAAGCTACTCCCAGGCTCACACCCGCGCCGATGATCGCCGCGAAGACCGCGGTTTCCCCGGGATCGACGGACAGGCCCGCGAAGGCGGACCACAGGATCATGGCTCCCACGGCCAAGCCCAGGGTGATGCCCTTCATGAGGAAAAGCCCCGTGAGCAGGTATCCGAGCGGTCGGTCCCGGGCCAGGTTCACCCCGGATACCAGGGCGAGGGGAACGACCAGGCTCAGGTCCATCACCTGGATGGGGAGGGTCGTGTAATGCTCGATGAAGGTCGTGTTCGCCCCGGATATCAGGTTGGGCAGGAGCCGGCCCATCCAAATGAGGAGGATCAGGGCCCCCGCGAGGAAGTCGAAGACGACCGCGGCTTTCCGGATCCGGGGCCCCCGGAACCCCTCCCGGATCCTCGAACCGTCCAGGCCGGCCAGGCGCAGGACCAGGCCCCAGACCGAGAGTCCGAAGAGGGCTACGTAGACCGGGAACAAGGAGTTGTACTGCAGGCCGAAGGCGTAGGTCGCGTAGGTGTAGGCGAAGTAGGCGAAGGTTCCGGCCAGAAGGACTCCGGCCCGCAGGCTTCCTCGCATCGCGAAGACGAGGGAGACGACGAGAAGCGGGATCCCCAGAAAGAGGGTCACCAGATCCTGGGCCTTGGCCTGGGCCGCGAAGGAAACCGAGTCCAGCCGGTAGAGTCCCCTCCCCTGGAGTTCCACGGATTCGCCCCGGACGGAACGGAAGGTCGCCGGGGAATCGGTCCCCGGGATTCCCGGGGCCAGGCCCGCCAGGCACGCAAAGAGCGAAAGGACGGCGATGATCGAGGCCAGCGTCGCCTGGGTCCGGGTGACGGGTTTCATGATTCCTCCTTGTAGAACGGCAGACTTTCGTCCGCCAGCAGGGCGTGGATGTCCAGGTCGAGGCGCTTCAGGGTCCGGTGCAGGGATTCGAGCGACCGGGCGGGCAAGCCCCGGAAGATGGTTTCCAGGATTTCCCTGTCTCGGTCCTTCCGCCGGGCCCAGAAGGCCCTGCAGGCTTCCGTCAGGGTAAGACGAAGGGCGCGAGCGTCGTCCGGGTCCGGCTCGATCCGCAGGAATCCCTTGCGTTCCAGCTTGAGGGCCAGCTGCTTGGCGTTCTGGTGGCTGGTTCCCATCCGCAGGGCAGCCTCCCGAAGGCCGAGGCCGCGTTCCGCCTGTTCCAGCACGACGCATAGGAACCATTGGCGGGTCGTCAGCCCCGAGGGGGCGAGGTGCCGATCCACCAGTACCTGGAGTTTCGTCCCCAGGTCGATGAGGAGGGCGAAGCTCTGGGCTCGAGCGGTTTCCGGATCGTCCATGCGCAAATAGGTAATATATTACCTAAAAAGAGTCAAGCCTCGTATCCCGCCGGTCCCGGGGAACCTCTACAACTCCCTCTCCCAGAACAGGGCTCCGGGCAGGGGGTTCTCGCAATAGGGAGGGATCGTCCGGAAGCCCAGGGCGCGGTAGAGGGCCACCGCCTCCCCCAACCGGTCCAGGGTGTCCAGGCGCATGGCCCGGTAACCCCGGTCCCGGGCTTCCGACAGGAGCCGCTCCGCCAGGGCCCGCCCGACGCCGTATCCCCGGTATTCGGGACGGACGAAGAGCCGCTTCATCTCGCAGATCCCGCCTCCCAGGTCCCGGAAGGCGCCGCAACCCGCGGGCTCCGTTCCGTCCCGTTCCGAGGGGATGGAGGCCAGGAGCAGGATCCCCCCCGGCGGGGCGTATTTTCCCGGAAGGTCCCGGAGCTCCGCCTCGATGTCCTGGAAGGAGAGGTCCGCGTCCAGGAAGTCCAGGTATTCCCGGATCAGGGTCCGGACGGTTTCCAGACCGGGTCCGTCCCGCACGGGGGAGATTTCGATCCGGGGGTTCGAGCCGGTCCGCCCGTCCTTCGGCATGGGGTGGTTTCCTCCTTCCGGGGGCAATAGTATCCGGGCTCCGGGCTCCGGCCAAGTCCCGCGGAAGCCCCCGGATCGACGGGCGAACTTGTGCGCGGATAGCCCGCGTCGGCGCGGCCACGGTTCCCCCGCCCCGAATCCCGTCGTATACTGGGATCCGGGCCGACAAGGTCCGAGCACCCCCGGGAGACAGGAGCGTACGGTGGAAATCGAATCCTTGGAAACGGAGAGCTTGGAGAACGTCTACGGCGCATTCATGGAAGCCTTCTCGGATTACAGCGTTCCCGTCACCTGGAGTATCGAGGAGTTCCGGGCGTCCTGCGGGATCGGCCCCGGGGTCGGCCAATACGAGATGGTGCGGAAGTTCTGAGATGACCCGGCAGGAACTTCTCCGGCGGGAGTATCTCGGAAGGATCGAGCGGGCGGTGGATTTCATCTACGCCCGCTTCGGGGACGACATCGGCCTGGACGAGATCGCCGACGCTGCGGCCTTCTCCCGGTTCCACTTCCACCGGGTCTTCTCGGGGGTCGTCGGGGAGACCGTCTCGGACTTTCTCAAGCGGGTGAGGCTACAGCGCGCCGCGGCCCTCCTGGCGGACAATCCGGGCCTGTCCGTGACGGAGGTCGCCCTGGCCTCGGGCTTCTCGGGCTCCTCGGTCTTCGCCCGGGCCTTCAAGGAGCGGTTCGGGGTGACGGCCTCCGAATGGAGGGCCCTGGGCCGGGAGGGCCGCCGGAACCTGCGCGGGAGCAACCGGGATCAAGAGGACCGCATGCCCGGTCAACCGGACCGCAAGGGCCGGAAAGAACCGCCGGACGGCGGCGGGTATCCTCCTTCCATCATCCCGTACGGGACAAGGAGGAAGGACATGGACAAGCTTTCGTACAAGGTCGAGATCCGGGACCTGCCCGAGTTGACCGTCGCCTACGCCCGCCACGTCGGGCCCTTCGAGGGCATCCCGGAGGCCTTCGGGCGCCTGGCCCGGTGGGCGGGACCCCGGGGCCTCTTCGCACGGCCGGGGGCGAAGACCCTGGCGGTCTATCACGACTCGCCGGAGGCCACGGAGGCCGCGAAGCTCCGCTCCAGCGCCTGCCTGACCGTGCCGCCGGGCACGGAGGTTTCCGGGGACATCAACCTGATGACCATCCCGGGCGGGAAGTTCGCGGTGGCCCGCTTCGAGATCGCCCCCGGGCAGTTCGGAGAGGCCTGGGACGCCCTCATGGGCGAATGGTTCCCCTCCTCGGGCTGGCAGCCCGATGACCGGATGTGCTACGAGGTCTACCTGTCGGAGCCGGATACCCATCCGGAGGGGAAGTTCGTCCTGGATATCTGCGAGCCCGTTCGGCCGCTCTAGAGACCGGCCGCGGCCGCCTTGGGGCGGCCGCGGTACAGGGCGAGGAGTATCGACCATGAAGCTCGATTGGAAGAAGACCGACAAGGCCTGGTACCTGCCCGGGACGGAGCCGGAGTTCGTCACGGTCCCGGCGTTCCGGTTCTTCGCGATCCGGGGGGCCGGGGATCCCAACGGCCCGGAATTCCCGGAATACATGCAGGTTCTCTACGCCCTGGCCTACGCGGTGAGGATGTCCCCCAAGTCGGGGACGGCCCCGGCGGGGTATCGGGAATACTCGGTCTTCCCCCTGGAGGGGGTCTGGGACGTCTCCGAGGAGGCCAAGGCGAGGGGCGGCTCGGAGATCTCCAAGAGCGACTACGTCTTCGACCTGATGATCCGCCAGCCCGATTTCGTGACCGAGGAGTACGCGCTCTCGGTGATCGAGCGGACGAAGGCTAGGAAGCCCCTCCCCCGGCTCGACCGGGCGAGGTTCGAGGTCCTCGAGGAAGGCCCGTGCGTCCAGATGACCCACGTCGGTCCCTACGACGCGGAGCCCGCCAGCTTCGCCCGGATGGAGGCTTACTGCGAGTCCCGGGGACTCCGGCGCCTCTCCAAGGTCCACCGGGAAATCTACCTGTCCGATCCCCGGAAGACGGCGCCGGAAAAGCTGAGGACGGTGCTGAGGTTCAAGGTGAAGTGAATGGTGGACGGTGGACAGTGGACAGTGGACGGAAATGTCAACCGGACGCGGCGGCCGACTACGCTTCGGCGTGGGATCCGGCCGCAATCCGGCGTTCACTCCCGTTCACCGTCTACCGTCCACCGACCACCGACCATCGCCCCCAGCTCCGCCAATATGATCGCCGTGGCGCCCCAGACGCGGCGCCCGGCC
>CALMRC010000009.1 GCA_937873275.1 uncultured Spirochaetota bacterium | reverse complement strand
TGGAGGAGCACTCGGTCATATTCCGGGCCATCGCGGCCGGAGACGCCGAGGGGGCCTTCGAGGCGATGCGGCGCCATCTGGAGATGAGCTACCAGCGCACGATGGCCAAGCGCTCGCCCCCCGAACCCCGGGAGTGACCGGGCGTACCCGGGGGCCCGCCCGTACCCGGCGCCCGGGACTCAAGCCTTTTTCGACTTCCTGTACCCCATCAGGGAATACCCCACGGACAGCGCTGCCAGCACGTAGAAGCCCAGGGCGATGGGGGAGCGGAACAGGACCGTCCCGTCCCCGTGGGACAGGATGAGGGCCCGGCTCAGCTCCCGCTCCGCGATGGGACCCAGGATCAGGCCCAGGATCAGGGAAGCCCCGGAAAAACCGTGCTTTTTCATGAAGTACCCCAGGACCCCGAAGGCCATCGCCAGGGCCACGTCGTAGACGCTGTTGCCCAGGGAGAAGGCCCCCAGGAGGCAAAGGCAGAGGATGAGGGGGAAGAGGATTCCCAGGGGAGCCTTGAGGATGAGGGGGGATACGCGGATGCTCAGGAGCCCGAACCCGAGGATCAGGAACTGGGCCGCCAGGAACCCGGCGAACAGGTTGTTCACGATGTGGGGGGTCTGGCTGAACAGCAGGGGTCCCGGCTGGACCCCGATCAGCAGGAGGGCCCCCAGCATGACCGCGGTGACCACGTCCCCGGGGATTCCCAGGGTGATCAGGGGCACCATGGCGCCGCCGGTGGTGCCGTTGTTCGCCGCCTCCGGGGCCGCGATGCCCGCCAGGTTTCCGGTGCCGAAGGTCTCCGGTTCCTTGGAGAACCGGCGCGCCTCGTTGTAGGCCATGAAGGAGGCGATGGCGCCCCCGGTCGCGGGTATGATCCCGATGATCGTACCCAGGATCGAGGACCCCAGGATCACCTTCCACAGGCCCCGGAGCTCTTTTTTCGTGGGAAGGATGGAGCCGATCTTCTCCGTGTGGGGAATCCGGGAGATCTTGCCGTCGCTGTACAGCTCGAGCTGCAGGAGGACCTCCGAGAGGGCGAAGACCCCGATCAGGACGGGCATCATCGAAAAGCCGGTGAGAAGGCGTATGGTCCCGAAGGTGAACCGCTCGGTGCCCAGGGTCGGGTCGATGCCCACCAGGGACAGGAGAATCCCGAAGAACCCCGAGATGAGTCCCTTGGTGATCGACGAGGCGGAGACGCTGGCCATGATCGTGAGCCCGAAGATCATCAGGGCGAAGTACTCGGCGGGCCCGAATTTCAGGGCGATCCGGGCCAGTTGGGGGGCCAGGAAGATCAGGCAGAGGGCGGAAATGATTCCTCCGGCGGTCGAGGCGATCGTGGCGACCCCGAGGGCCTTTCCCGCGTACCCTTTCTTGGCCAGGGGATACCCGTCCAGCACCGTGGCGGCCGCGGAGGGCGTGCCCGGGGTGGAGATGAGGATGGCGGAGATGGAGCCGCCGTACATGGATCCGCAGAACAGGCCGCTCATCATGATGAGGGCCGAGGAGGGGTCCATGTATACCAGGAACGGCAGCATCAGGATGATGCCCGTCGAACCGGACAATCCGGGAATGACGCCCACGAGGATGCCCCCGACCACGCCGATGGCCAGGAAGTGCAGGTGGGCGAGAACGTAGGCGAATCCTTCAAAAAGTCCTGCCACGGTAGGGTCTCCTATCACCAGAAAAACGAGCGGGGAAGGGGGACCCGGAACACCCCCCGGAACAGGAAGTAGAGCGCCGCGGAGGCGGCGAGGGACACCAGCGCGATCCGTAGCGGCTTCCGTTCCCCGAAGAGGACCATGGCCAGGGCGATCAGGATCGGGGTCGCCAGGATGAAGCCGAGGGGTTCCACGAGGAGGGCGTAGGCCAGCCCTCCTCCCGCGAGTACGACCAGCTTGACCGCGGTCTTTCCCCGGGGCAGGGTCGGCTCGGATCCGGCCTTTTCGCGTCGTGCCCGGAGCAGACCCTGGACCGCCAGGCCGGCGGAGAGTCCGAGCAGGGAAACCAGGACGATCAGGGGAAAGACCCGGGGATTGATTCCTCCGCTGGACCGGGGAAACGAGAGGGTTTCCGCGAAAAAGAGGAGGGAGAGGGCCCCCAGGAGGACCCCGTAGACGATATCGATTCTGCCCATGCGACGCGTTCCTTTGCCGAATACGAGATGCCCCGGCGGCGCGGCGGCGGACCGGATGCCCGCCGCCGCCCGGGACCTTACTTGTACTTGTCGCCCAGCTTGTTCGTCTGGACGATGGTCTTGTAGACCTCGTTCTGCTCCTGGATGAGCTTGCGGAAGGACGCCGTGTCCCGGTAGTCGAGGAGGAGCCCCGACTTCTCGGCGATGGCCAGGAATTCCGGGTCCGCCATGGCGGCCTTGAACGCGTCGTGGAGGACCTTGATCTTGCGGGGGTCGGTTCCCTTCGGGACCGCCAGGCCCCGCCACTGGCCCATGCTGAAATTGATGCCCAGTTCCTTCGCGGTCGGGACGTCCGGGAACTGCTCGAGCCGCTTGTCGGAGAAGACCCCCAGGCAGCGGAGCTGGCCGCCCTGGATCTGGGGAACCCCCTCGGGGGGGCCGACGGTGATCACGTCCACCTGGCCCGCCACGGCGGCGGTCACGGTCGGGCCTCCCCCGGCGTGGGGGACGTGGTTGAACTTGACACCCGCGGCGGATTCGAAGGCCAGGGCTATCATGTGGGTGCCGCCGCCGGTGCCGGCGTTGCCCAGGTTGATCATGCCGGGCCGCTTCTTGGCGTCCGCGACCAGGTCCGCCAGGTTCTTGTAGGGAGAGTTCGCGGGAACCAGGAACCACACCGGAGCCGTCACGATGTTGAGTACGGGCTCGAAGGTGGTCGAGTCGTAGGGGGTGTTCTGCATGTGCGTCACGGTGATGGAGGGTGTGGCCCAGGCGACCAGGTAGTGGCCGTCCGCGCTCTTGGTCATCGCCTCCACGTAGCCCGGGACCGCGGCCCCGCCGGGCTTGTTGGTGATGATCATCGGGACCCCCAGATACTTCTGGATGACCCCCGAGAAGGCCCGGAACGTCACGTCCGTCGCCCCTCCGGCGCCCCAGGGGACCATGATCTCGATTTCCCGTTCGGGGAATTTCGCCTCCTTGGTTCCGTCCGCCACGAGGGCGGCGGCCGCGAGGACGCAGAACAAAGCCGCGGCGAGCAAGCGCTTTCCGTTCATCTCGGTTCCTCCTACTGTTCTTAAGGAAACATCGTTTCCCGTATCACAATTCCGCGATCCCGGGTCTCCGGAACGCGAACCCTTCCGCCTCGGACAGGATCGAGGGGAAGAGGACCGGCTCCGAGAGGACCACGGGGCCCGCGGACGTGGCGAGCATGGTATCCTCGCTCTTGGTTCCCGTTATGGAAGGGTTCCAGGTGAAGGCCTGGTTATCCCGGATGACCTCCGCGGTGCGGTCCGTGGCCTTGTAATCCCGGCCGATGTACCCGATCGCCCCGCCCTGGTGGTGGAGCTTGTACTCGTCGGGGTAACCGCGCTCCGCGTAGGCCCGTACCGCGGCCTGGAACACCTCCGAAGCCCGACGCCCCGGACGGGTCGCCGCCATCATGACGCTGTCCACGTAGACGTTGTCCTCGTACCGGCGCCGCAGGTCCTCGGGAACCTTCCCGAACTGCACGAACCGGGTGATGGAGACGATGAGTCCCCGGCGCCGGGAGTTCACGCTGATCATGGCGCGCCGCCGGATCTTCGCGTCCGTCGCTACGGGGTGCCGGAACCGGGATATCCGGTCGTCGGCCGCGCAGAAGGCGATGATGAAGTCCATCCCCCGGGACCAGAGCCGCTCGGAAAGCCGGCCGACCACGGACCGCTCCTCCTCCCCGGGACGGATCTCCAGGGCCGTCTCCTCCGCGGCCCGGGCGGTTTCCCGAGCCTGCTCCCGGTACCGGGCGATTTCCCAGGGCGTCAGGGAGTACCGGAGGGGGTTGAGCTTTCCGGAAACGTCCTCGGCCCCCGGGAAGGCGTGGTCCGCCCCGAGCCGGGATCCCCCGAGCCCGGTAACCAGGGCCGCCTCCCGATCCTCGTACCAGGGGAAACTCACGAGTTCGTAGCCCTGCTCCGCAAGCCGCTCCTCCTGCTCCATGCGGGGGGCCTCGATGTTGTTGCACACCGCGTAGTCCCGGTCGGGGGTGATCAGGACGCCCGCGACTCCCAGTTCGGAGGCCAGTCCGACGATGTTGTAGCCCCCGCCGGTCGCCCAGGAGAAATTCGCGGTTTTCTTGAGGTAGATGCCGCTCAGCCCGGTTTCCTCCAGGAGTCCGCGCAGGAGGCGCTTCTTTGCGGCGATCTCTTCCGGATTGAATTCGAACATAGGGCGACCTCGATGTTCTATTGACAGTTTGTGGGACGCACCGTATCTTACGTTGTAAGACGTCAGCTGTCAAGAAAAAATCGGGCAGGGACGAAACCACGGAGGAACGCGATGCGGACTCTTTTCATCGGGGGGACGGGGAACATCTCCGGAGCCTGCACCCGGCGGGCGCTTTCCAAGGGTATCGAGGTATTCCACCTGAACCGGGGAAACCGCCCCGAGAAGACCCTTCCCGGGGTGGTCACCCTGACCGCGGACGCCCGGGATCCCGATTCCGTCCGGGCGGCCCTGGCGGGCCTGCGCTTCGACAGCGTCGTCCAGTTCCTGGCCTTCCGGCCGGAGCACGTCCGGGCCGACCTGGACCTCTTCGAGGGCGTCACCGGCCAGTACGTCCTCATCAGCACCTGCTCCGCCTACCGGAAGCCGTCCTTCCATCCGGTGATCACCGAGGCCACACCCCTGGAAAATCCCTTCTGGGAGTATTCCCGGCTCAAGATCGCCTGCGAGGGCGTGCTCCGGGAGGAAGGAACCGCCCGGGGCTTCCCGTTTACCATCGTCCGGCCCTCCCATACCTACGACGACGGCTGGATTCCGGGGGTGTTCGGTTCGTCGGATTTCACGATCCCCTGGCGCATGCTTCGGGGCAAGGAGGTCGTGGTGCCGGGGGACGGCCAGTCCCTGTGGACCCTCACCCACGCCTCGGACTTCGCGGTGGGCCTGGTCGGCCTCCTGGGCAATCCCGCGGCCCTCGGGGAGGCCTTCCATATCACCTCCGACGAGCGGCTGACCTGGGACGCGATCCACGGGATCCTGGCCGCCGCCCTGGGGGTGCGGGCCAAGGTGGCGCACATCCCCTCGGACTACATCGCCCGGATCCGGCCCGAGCGCGGGGCGGGCCTCCTGGGGGACAAGGCGGTCAGCGTGATCTTCGACAACTCCAAGATCCGCCGCTTCGTCCCGGAGTTCCGGCCGTCCGTGACCTTCGCCGAGGGGATCCGCCGTTCCCTGGCTTGGTACGAGGGACGCCCGGACCTGCGGGTTCCCAACGAGGCCACGGACGCGGAGATCGACGAGATCCTGGGGTACTGGCGTAAAGCCCTGGCCGTCCTGCCCGCCTAGGGGCGCGGTTCCTCGGGTCGGGACCGCGAAGCCCTCATTTTCCGAAAAGGGCCGCCAGGAAGGGCGTGAGGATCAGGATCAGGATGAGACGGAGAAGCTGGAAGACGATGGAAACGGGGGTTTCGACGCCGGACTCCGCGGCGGAGAGGGCCATTCCCGAGAGTCCTCCGGGCGCCGTGGCGTAGATCGCGGTTCCGAGATCCAGGCCGAACCATTTGTTGAGAAGCCATGCCGCGCTCAGGCAGAAGAGGGACAGGGCCAGGATGTATCCCACCGCGATGGGCAGGATCTCGGGGTGCTTGCGGATGGTGGCCACGTCGGAGTTCGAGACCACGACGTAGGCCACCAGGAGCTGGGAGATCACCGAGAGGGCCCGGCCTCCCGGCAGGTTCCCCTCCACGAAGCCCTTGGCCAGGAGACCCGCGATCATCCCGCCCGTCAGGATTCCGGAGGGCAGTCTGAACCGGTCCCCCAGGAAGGCTCCGGCCAGGATGGCGGCCCCGATGATCCACGGCTGCTGCATTTCGATTCCTTCCCCCGCCGCCGTCCGCCTCAGACCACCCGGCGTATCGAGTCGATGATCGTCCCGTCCCGGTACTCCACGACGCCGACGATGTCGTCCGCGAACTCCACCTCGTCCGGAACCCCGGTGACCCGCTCGATTTCCGTCTTGAGGGTACGGATGTCCTTGACCGGCAGGCCCGCGTCCCGGGCGGCGGCCGCCAGGTCCTCCCGGCGGGGATTGATCGCGATGCCCCGCTCGGTGACGATGGCGTCGATGGTTTCCCCGGGGGTGACGACGGTCTGGACCCGGTCCCGGATGGAGGGCACCCCGTTCCGCATGGAGGGCACGGTGATGACCGCCAGCTTCGCGCCGGCCGCGGTGTCCGAGTGGCCTCCCGAGGCGCCCCGTAGGACCCCGTCGTGTCCCGTGAGGACGTCCACGTTGAAGTCCACGTCCACGTCCAGGGCGGCCAGGACCACCACGTCCAGGTCGTTGACCAGGCAGCCC
The DNA here is from genome assembly GCA_937873275.1 of uncultured Spirochaetota bacterium. Classification (GTDB taxonomy): domain Bacteria; phylum Spirochaetota; class Spirochaetia; order Treponematales; family UBA12059; genus JAAYUR01. The sequence continues at coordinate 3,839 of CALMRC010000009.1, read as the reverse complement.
CGGTTGAAGGGATTGGCGTAGCAGGAGACGTCCGCCTCCATGTGCCGGGGATTTTCGGCCATGGAGGACGTGACCGCGGCGTCGAAGCTCTGCACGTCGAAGAGGGCCTCGAAGAGACCGTCCCGGAGCATGTCGGCCATGAATCCCGTGATGCCCCCGATCCCGTAGCTTCCCCGGATGCCGTTCGCCTTCATGTACTCCCGGACGTAGCGGGCCACCGCGAGGCTCGGTCCGCCGCCGCCCACCTGGAAGGAGCAGCCGTCCTTCAGCATGCCCGAGGACCGGATGAGGCCGAAGGCGAGTTCCGCGATCCGAAGCTGGACGGGATCCCGGGAGATCCGGGTGGCCCCGGTGGCGATCTTGGAGGGATCCCCGATGGAGTCGACGACCGCGACATGGTCCACCAGGTACTGGGGGATGGAGATGCGGGGCGCCAGGGGGTAGGGTACGAGGTTGTCCGTCACCGCGACCACCCGGCCCGCGTATCGCGCCTCGTGGATCGCGTAGCCCAGGGAACCGCAGGCCGCCTTGCCCGCGGAGCCGGTCATGTTGCCGAGTTTGTCGCAGGCGGGCGCGGCCAGGAAGGCGACGTCGACCCGGAGGCTTCCCTCCTCCACCGCCCGGGCCCGGCCTCCGTGGCTCCGAATGACCACCGGGGTCTCGATCTCGCCCCGGGAAATGGCCTTGCCGACCTCGCCGCGCACGCCGGAGGTATGGAGGCGGGACACGACGCCGCGCCGGACGAAGCCGGCCACGCAGTCCGCCTCGTCCCCCAGGGAGCTCGGGGCCAGGGTCAGGTCCCGGATGCCCAGGGCTTCCGCGGCGGAGAGGACCTGCTCCACCACCGTGTCCCCGTTGCGAAGGTGGTGGTGGAAGGACACGGTCATGCCGCTTTCCAGTCCCGAGCGCTCGATCGCGGCGGCCAGGCCGGGGGCGACCTTGTCCGTGGTCGGGGCGGGAATCCTCCGGGGGAAGGTCCTCGGGGTGTAGGAATAGGAGCCGTCCAGGCGGGAATAGGCCCCCGCGTAGGGGGCCCGGGGGCCGAGGCCCGGGATCTCCCGGGGAACCCGCCGGCCGATGGAATTGGACACGCAGTCGAGCTTCATGCCGGGGTTCCCTCCATGCCCGCCAGGCGGGCGAGTTCCAGGGTCCGTTCCGCCTGGGCCACGACGGGGGCGTCGATCATGCGTCCGTCCAGGGCGACGACTCCGGCCCCCCGGGCTTCCGCCTCCCGGGCCGCCCGGACGACGGCCCGGGCCTTCCGCACCTCCTCCTCCGTCGGGGCGAAGGCCTCGTGGATAACCGGAACCTGGGAGGGGTGGATCGCGGCCTTGCCCGAGAAGCCCAAGGCCGCGGCTTCCCGGGTCGCCGCAAGGAGACCCGACAGGTCGTTCACGTCCGTGAAGACCGTGTCGTAGGCCGCCAGGCCCGCGGCCTTGGCCGCTATGATGACCGCGCCCTTGGCGTAGAGCAGTTCCCGGCCGTCCTTGGTGGCCTTGATGCCCAGGTCCGCGGCCAGGTCCTGCCCGCCCAGGGTGAGGGCGGACAGGCGGGGGGAAGACCCGGCGATGGCCACGGCGTTCGCGACGGCCCGGGCGGTCTCCAGCATGGCCATGATCCGGACGCTCCCGGCGGGGATGCCGGCTTCCTTTTCTAGGCGCGTGATGATGCGGTCCGCCGCGAGGACGTCCTCGGGACCGTCCGTCTTGGGCAGTCGTATCGCGTCCGGCCGGGCGGGGACGACCTCCTCGAGATCCTTTTCGAAGAAGGGCGTGTCCCGCCCGTTGATCCGGACCACCCGGAGGACGGCCCCGAAGTCGAGGGCCAGGAGGGCGTGGCGGACCAGCTTGCGGGCCGCGTCCTTCTCCGCCAGGGCGATGGAGTCCTCCAGGTCCAGGAGGACCCCGTCCGCCCCGTAGATCGAGCAATTCTGGATCATCCCCGGGTTGTTCCCGGGGATGTACAGGAGGGAGCGCAGGGGGCGCTCCGCCGATCGATCCGGTTTCATGCTTCGTGCTTCTTCCTTTTGGCCAGGGAGTATACCAGGGAAGCCGCGGCCAGCACGATGAAAACCGCGGAAATCGGCTTCTGGACGAAGATGCCCAGGGAGCCGTCGGAGAGGACCAGGGAGTTCCGCAGGGCCTGCTCCGTGGTGCCCCCCAGGATCAGGGCCAGGACCAGGGGCGGCAGGGGTATCTCCAGCTTGGAGAAGAGGTACCCGATCACCGCGGAGATCATCACCACGATGAAGTCGAAGGAGCTGTAGTTCAGGAAGTAGGTCCCGATGAGGGCCAGTCCCATGATGACCGGGAGCATGATCCGGGTGGGAACCTTCAGGATCTGGACCAGGGGTATGGCCAGGGGAAGGTTGATGATGACCAGGATGATGTTGCCGATGAGCATGGAGGCGATGACGCCCCAGGCGATCTCGGGGTGGTCCGTGAAGAGGGTCGGTCCCGGCCGTACACCCAGGAGCATGAGGGCGCCCAGCATGACGGCGGTCGTGCCGGAGCCGGGGATGCCCAGGGTCAGGAGGGGGACCATGGCGCCGCAGGAGCAGGCGTTGTTGGCGGACTCCGGGGCGGCCAGGCCCTCGATGGCGCCCTTGCCGAACTCCTCGGGCTTCTTGCTCAGGTTCTTCTCCATAGCGTAGGACATAAAGGTGGCGATGGTGCCGCCCATGCCCGGGAGCACTCCCACCACGAAGCCCAGGGGGCCGCTGCGGAGCATCGGGGGCAGGGAGCGCTTCCACTCCTCCTTGGAGATCCAGACCTTTCCGATGTGCTTGGAGTCGAACTTGTGGACCGCCCCGATGTCCTTGTAGTTCTTGAACACCTCGCAGACCGCGTACACTCCGATGATGATCACCAGGAAGTCGATCCCGTCCTGGAGGGCCTCGGCCCCGTAGGTGAAGCGGATGATCCCGGTGAGGGCGTCGATGCCCACCGTGGAGAGCATGAGGCCGAAGACGATGGCCACCGCCCCCTTGAGGAGGTTGCCCTCGGAGAGGGTGATCGTGGCCACCAGGGCGAACATCATGAGGGAGAACATCTCCGCGGGCCCGAACTTGAGGGCCGCGTTCGCGATGGGCTGGGTCAGGAAGACCAGGAAGAGCATGCCGATCATTCCGCCGATGAAGGATGCCAGGGCGGAAATGGCCAGGGCGGCTCCGGCGCGTCCCTGCTTGGTCATGGGGTAGCCGTCGAAGCAGGACACGATGGCCGAGGCGTCCCCGGGGGTGTTGATCATGATGGAGGCCCGGGAGCCCCCGAACATGGCGCCGTAGTAGACGGCGCACATCGTGATGAGGGCGGTCGCGGGGTTCATGCCGAAGGTGATGGGGATAAGGATGGCCACCCCCGTGGCCGGTCCGAGGCCCGGCAGCATGCCGATGACGGTGCCCAGGGTCCCGCCGATTACCACCCACATCATGTTGGTCCAGGTGAGGGCGGTCTGGAAGCCCAGGCCGAGGTTCGCGAAAATCTCTTGCATCGTCCGTCTCCTTTAGAAGGGCAGCGCCGACTCGAGGAAGCCCCGGGGCAGGCTGAGCTGCAGGACCACCGCGAAGACGCCGTAGGTGATGACGGAGAACGCGAGGGATAGGATCGCGTTCTGGACCAGGCGGCCTTTATTGATCAGGGTCGTGATGAAGAGCATGAACAGGGTCGTGGGGATGAGGAATCCCAGGGTGTCCATCACCAGGCCGTAGACGATCCCGACCACGGTGGTCAGGAGGATCTTGAGCCAGATGTCCTTGTGCTCCCGGAAGCCGAAGTCCGCCTTCTTGGACTCCTTCCCGGGCCTGCGGTCCCCCAGGATCAGGGCCAACCCGGCCAGGA
>CALMRC010000008.1 GCA_937873275.1 uncultured Spirochaetota bacterium | reverse complement strand
CCGGACCCGGCCCGGGCGGAGGGGGCCCCGCACCCGCACCGGGACGAAGCCGCAGGAGGTGGAGCATTCCGCACCCAGGGCCCGAAGGGGCTCCTCGATCGGGCCGACGGGACGCCGGGTCAGGGTGCCCTCCCCGGACAGGAGGATCTCCCGATGAAAGAGGGCTGCCACGGCGGTGAGCATCCGAAGGGCCGTGCCCGATTCCCCGCAGGAGAGAACCAGCGGGGCACCGTCCGGCGTCCCGGGGCCCGGGAAGGCTCCGGGGGGGATGCCCCGGACGGAGGCACAGTCCGGACCGCGCTCGATCCGGGCACCCAGGGCTTCCGCCGCGGAGCAGGCCGCGAGGGAGTCCGCGGACCAGGTGGCCTCCGTGATCTCCGAAGTATCCGGGGCCAGGGCCGCGCAGACCAGGGCCCGCTGGAGGGAACTCTTGGAGGAGGGCGACCGGAGGACGCCGGCCACGGTCGAGGGCTCAACGGATCTGATCAAGGATGTCCTCCGCCACGGCCGCGGGACTCCGGCTCTCGGTGTCCACGGACAGGATCGAGCATTCGTCGTAGAGGGCCGCCCGCCGTTCGTGCAGGTCCCGGATCCGGGCTTCCGGATCTCCCCCGGCTAGGAGGGGGCGGGAGCCTCCCGCAGACCGGGCCGCCGCCGTCTCGGGGGTGACCCGGAGCCAGACCGTCCAGAACCCCGTCCGCAGGATCTCCCGGTTTTCCGGCCGGACCACGACGCCGCCCCCGGTCGCGAGGACGCAGGGGCTCTCTCCCGATACCCGTCGGAGGGCCCGGGCTTCCCGGTCCCGGAAGCCCGCCTCCCCCTCGGTCTCGAAGATCCCGGGGATGTCCCGTCCCGCCTCAGCGGCGATCTCCTCGTCCAGGTCCCGGGCGGGCAGACCCAGAAGCCCGGCCAGGACGCGGGCGACCGTGGACTTCCCGGAGGCGGGGAGTCCGATCAGGGCGACGGAGCGGCGGACGGGCGATGCGGCCATGGGGCATCCTAGCCGCCGGGGGCGGGCCGGGTCAATTCCGGGTCGGACCCGTCCGGTCGGCCGGCTCCGGCGGAGAGGAGGCTTGCAGGTCCCCGGGAGCCGGAACCCGGTACTCCGCCCAGCGGACCCGGCCGGCCCGGACCGCGTCCCGGAGGCTGCGCTCCACGCGGCTGGGGGACGCCGTGCCCGACTTCACCTCCACGAAGAGGACCTCCCGGACCTCGCCCCCGGACGCCCCGACGAAGGCCACGAAGTCCACGGGCTTGCCGATGAACCGGAGATCTCCGGGATCCGCCGGAAAGCCCGGGAGGTAGGGGGCCGCCTGCTCCGCCGCCAGGCCCCCCAGGACCGCCCGGGAGCGCTTGACCGCGTCCTCCCGCTCCGCGGCGATGCGGTCCGAAAGGCCGCGCTCCGCCTCCAGGCGGCCGGTCCTCCGGCCGACCAGGAGGCCCAGGGCCAGGACGACCGCCAGGAGGGCCGCGAGGAGTCCCGCGGCCAGGGCAAGGGAGGCGCCCGTGAGTGCCAGGTAGTAGGGTTCCGGGTTCATGGGGGGAAGTATACGACAGTGGCCAGTAGACGGTGAACTGTGGACTGAAGCGAGGCGACAGTCCGATCTCCCGATTCCGCCCCGGCGTGGCTGGTATCCGCGAGCGTCCGCGCCGTGCCTGTCCACTGTCCACTGTCCACGGTCCACCGTTCACCGTATACTCCCCCCATGCCCTTCCTCCCCGTGTCCCGGGCGGACCTGGAAGCCCGGGGGACCGTCCAAGCCGACTTCATCCTCGTCACCGGGGACGCCTACGTCGACCATCCCGCCTTCGCCGCGGCCCTCCTGGGGCGCCTCCTGGAGTCCGAAGGGTATTCCGTCGCCGTCCTGGCCCGGCCGGATCCGGACGACGTCGAGGCCTTCCGCCTCGCGGGGCCTCCCCGGCTGGCCTTCCTGGTCGGGGCGGGAGCCCTGGATTCCATGGTCTCCTCGTACACCGCGGCCCGTAGGCATCGGTCCGAGGACGACTACGCCCCGGGGGGCCGGCCGGAGCTCTGCCTCCGGGGGGACGGCACCCTGGGCCCGGGGAAGGCGGGGCGACGGAACGCCCGGCCGGACCGGGCGGTGATCGCCTACGCCGCCAAGTGCCGGGAGGCTTTCAAGGGAGTGCCCGTCATCATCGGGGGCATCGAGGCCTCCCTTCGGCGCTTCGCCCACTACGACTACTGGTCCGACGGGATGCGGAGGTCCATCCTCCTGGACTCCAAGGCGGACCTCCTGGTCCACGGCATGGGGGAGACGGCCCTGCTCGAGATCGCCCGCCGTCTGGCCGCCGGGGAGCCCGCCTCCGGGATCCGGGGCGTGCGGGGCATCTGCTGGCGGACCTCCCGTCGGGAGGACCTGCCGGCCGGGACGGTGGAGCTGCCGCCCTGGACCGCCGTAACCTCCCCGGGAGAGCCGGGGTTCGCGGCCTACGCGGAATCCTTCCGCCTCCAGCATCTTAACGCGGACCCGTACTCGGGCCGCCCCCTGGCGGAGGAGTCCGAGGGCCGGTTCGTGGTCCAGGAGCCTCCCGCCCTCCCCCTGGCCGCGGCCGCCCTGGACCCTCTCTACGAAGCCCCCTACGAGCGGTCCGCCCACCCCGCGTACGGGGCCTTCGGGGGGGTGCCCGCCCTCGAGGAGGTGCGCTTTTCCCTGACCTCCGCCCGGGGCTGCTTCGGGTCCTGCTCGTTCTGCTCCCTGGCCTACCACCAGGGCCGCATCGTCCAGGCCCGGTCCGCGGACTCCCTGGAGCGGGAAGCCCGGACCCTGACGGCCCTGCCGGGCTTCAAGGGCTACATCCACGACGTGGGCGGCCCGACCGCCAATTTCCGGGCCCCCGCCTGCGCCCGGCAGGAACGGCACGGAGCCTGCCCGGACCGTCGCTGCCTGGCCCCGGAGGCCTGCCCCTCCCTCCGGGTCGACCACTCGGACTACCTCGCCGTGCTCCGGCGTCTCCGGTCCCTGCCGGGGGTCAAGAAGGTCTTCGTCCGGTCCGGGATCCGCTTCGACTACCTCATGCTGGACCCGGACGACGGCTTCTATCGGGAGCTCGTGGAGCACCACGTTTCCGGCCAGCTCAAGGTGGCCCCGGAGCACGTCTCGGACCGGGTCCTGACCCTCATGGGCAAGCCCCCCCGGAGGGTCTACGACGCCTTCGCCCGGCGCTTCTCCGACCTGAACCGCGAGTACGGCCTCAAGCAGTACCTGATCCCCTACTTCATCTCGGCCCATCCCGGGGCGACCCTGGCGGACGCCCTGGAGCTGGCGGAGCACCTCCGGGACTCGGGGTTCTCTCCGGACCAGGTCCAGGACTTCTACCCGACCCCGGGGACCCGTTCCACGGTGATGTACCGGACCGGCCGGGATCCCCTCTCGGGCGAGGCGGTGTACGCGGCCCGGGGCGAGCGGGAGCGGGCCCTCCAGAGGGCCCTCCTGCAGTACCGGAAGCCCGAGAACCGGAAGCTCGTGCGGGAGGCCCTGGAGATCCTGGGCCGCCGGGACCTGATCGGCCGGGGACCGAAGTGTCTAGTCGGTGAACGGTGAACAGTGGACGGCAAACGGAAGTGAGGCAACCGCCGCGGTTGCGATGAACGTTAAAGCGTAGTCAGGCAACCGCAGGAAAGGCTCACTCCCGTCCACCGTTTACAGTCCACCACCCCGCAGGCTATCCTTCCCCGAAAGGAGCCCCCCATGCCCGAAGCCGCCGTAGCCGCCTTCGCCCTGGTCTTTCCCGGAATCGCCCTGGTCCTCAAGGAGCGGGTACCCCTGTTCCGCGGATGGAGCCCCGTGATCGTCTGCTACGCCGCGGGCCTCATCCTGGGGAACCTGGGGATCCTCCCCGACCGGGTCGCCGGGGTCCTGGACGGGATCTCCACCGCCGCCGTGGCCCTCTCGATCCCCCTCCTGCTGTTTTCGGTGGACCTGTCGAAGTGGAGGAGCCTGGCGGGCCGGGCGGGACTTTCCTTCGTCCTGGCGGGGGTTTCCGTGGCCCTGGTATCCGCTGCAGCGGTCTTCCTGGTGAATCCCGCGGGCGGGGAGTCCTGGAAGCTCTCGGGCCTCCTGGTGGGGCTCTACACCGGGGGGACCCCCAACCTGGCGGCCCTCAAGACGGCCCTGGCCGTGGACCAGAACCTCTATCTTGCGGTGCACGCCTCGGACATCGTCCTCTCCGCGATCTACCTCTTCTTCGTCCTGACCGCCGCCAAGCCCCTCCTGGGACGCCTGCTGCCCGCCTACGCGGCCGGCGGCGCGGAGGAGGGCGAGGTCCAGCCTCCCGCGACGCGGCTGGGGGACTTCATCCTCCCGGGCATCCGGGGTCCCCTGGCCGCGGCGTTCGGGCTCGCGGTCCTGGTGGTCGCGGCGGGGCTCGGCCTGTCCTTCCTGGTGCCCAAGGATTGGGAGACCGCTACGGTGATCCTGGCCATCACGACCTTCAGCCTGGCCGCCTCCCGGGTCCCGAAGGTCCGGAACATCCCGAAGACCTTCGAGCTGGGGGAATACGTCCTGTACGTCTTCTGCGTGGCCGTGGGGGCGATGGGGAACTTCGCCCGCCTCTTCGGGGCGGCCCCCTCGGTGTTCCTCTACACGGCCCTCGTGCTCTTCGGGGCCTTCCTGCTCCATATCCTGCTGTCCGCCCTGTTCCGGATCGACGTGGACACGACCCTTGCGGTGTCCGTGTCCGCCATCTGCTCCCCGCCCTTCGTGGGCGCCGCGGCGGTGGCCATCGGAAACCGGAGGGTCATCGCGGCGGGGATCACCACGGGGATCATCGGGTACGCCCTGGGCAACTACCTGGGCATAGCCTTGGCACAGGCGGTGCGGATCCTCGCGGGAGGATAGGCGGGGTTTCGGGACGGCGGCTCGTTTCGGCGGAATCGGCCTCGGTCGGGTTCAGCCCCAGACGAACCAGACGAAGAGGGACGAGGCGATCGTGGTCAGCACCGTGAAGGGACCGGCCACCCGGACCCATTCCCCGAAGCCCACGTGCCGTCCCTCCTTCTTCACCAGGCTCACGGCCACGACGTTCGCGGAGGCCCCGAAGGGGGTCAGGTTGCCCCCCAGGCAGGACCCGATCAGGAGGCCGAACATCAGGACCTCGTCCGGCATCCCCGCGGAGGCCGCCAGCTTTCCGGCCACGGGTAGCATGGCGATGATGTAGGGCACGTTGTCCACGAAGCCCGAGATCAGGACCGATACGATCACCACCGCGGCGAAGCCCAGGAGGATCCGGCCCCCGATCGCGGCGGTCATCCAGGCCGCCAGGTCGTCCAGGATGCCCGCGTCCCCGATGGCGCCCACCACGATGAATACCCCGATCAGGAAGAGGATGGTCTCCCAGTCCAGGCGTTTCACCAGGTCCAGGGCTTTGGAGGCGGGCTCCCGGCGAATGAACACGAACCACAGGAGCCCCGCGAGGCCGAGGACCAGGCAGAGGATCCCCGAGGTCGCGTGGAGGCCCTCCCCGGAGAGGAAGGATATCAGGGCCAGGCCCGCGATCATCGTCCCCAGGAGGAGGGTCGGTACCCAGGAGACGATGCGCTCGTAGGGAAGGTCCATGCGGATTTTCCCGAGCTTCCGGAAATACAGGAAGAAGTAGAAGGCCCCCGTCAGCGCGCCGACCTGGACGGCGAAGAAGATGGACGGCAGGCCGGCCTTGAAGAAGAAATCGTTGAACCCGTAATCCGCGTAGCTGGCGAAGATCATGGAGGGGGGATCCCCCACGAGGGTCGCGGTTCCCTGGAGGTTCGCCATCACCGCCAGGCCGATCAGGAAGGGGGCCGGATCCAGGTCCAGTCGCCGGCAGATGGCCAGGGCGATGGGGGCCATGAGGAGGACCGTGGCCACGTTCTCCACGAACGCGGAGACGAGGCCCGTGATGATCAGGATGACGGTGATCGCGATCCCCAGGGTCGGGGCCTTCTCCACCACCCGGTCCGCCAGGACGGCCGGGACCCGGGAGTAGATGAAGAGGTCCGCGATCACCAGGCTCCCGACGTAGATGGCCAGGATGTTCCAGTTCACCAGCTCCAGCAGGGCCCGCCGGAGGGACGGCGCCCCCGCGCCCGGAAGGAGAATTTCCGCCCCCAGGAGGGCCGCGGCCGAGGCCAGGGCAACGACGGCCTTCCGGTGGGGGAACACGATGACCAGGGCGTACATTACCGCCGCTACGGCCAGGATGAAGATCTTCACGGGGGGAATCTAACACGGCGCCGGACGGCGGGCAAGGGATCCGGGGACCGCCCCGGGGGCTTCCCCAAGGCGCTATCGTATCGTACTATTGATAAAAATTTACGCATTCAAATCGCCGGAGGCTCGCATGAAGACATCGGAACTGCCCGCCGTGATTCCCTGCTCGCCCGTGTACGACGGCTGGGAACCCCGGGAGGTGCGGGGCGGCTACACCTCCGACCTCCTGTCGGACGTGATGAGCAAGGCCAAGGACGGCTTCGTCCTGGTAACGATCCAGGCCCACAAGAACACCGTGGCCGTGGCCTCCATGCTGGGCCTTTCCGGCGTCATCCTCTGCAACGACCGGCCGGTGCCCGAGGACATGGTGAAGGCGGCCCGGGCGGAGGGCATTCCCCTGTTCTCGACCTCCGAGACCCAGTTCGAGGTCTCCGGCCGCCTCTGGGCCGCCCTGCGCGGGGACGCGCCCTAGGGAGGCGCGGTGCCCCTCGTACGGGCGGACCTCCACAACCACTCCTGCCTTTCACCCTGCGGAAGTCTCGACCTGAGCCCCGCCGTCCTGGCCCGCAGAGCCCGGGAGCGGGGCCTGGACTTGGTGGCCCTCACGGACCACAATTCCGCCCGGAACGCCCCGGCCTTCCGGGAGCGCGCCCGGCGGGAGGGCCTGGCCGCCCTGTACGGGATGGAGGCGACCTGCGCGGAGGAGGCCCACATCCTGATCCTCTTCGCGGGTGTGGAGGAAGCCCTCGGCTTCTCGGATTTTCTGGAGGGGCACCTTCCCCGCCTGCCGTACGACCCGCGCCTCCTGGGGGACCAGGCGGTGGTGGACGCCGAGGACAAGATCCTGGACCTGCCGGATCTCTACCTGGGCGCGGCCCTGGACCTGGGCTGGGACGAGGTCTGCCGCGAAGCGGACCGCCGGGGCGCCCTGGTGATACCGGCCCATATCGACCGCCCCGCGTTCGGGGCCCTGGCCCAGCTGGGCTTCCTTCCCGAGGGACCCTACGCGGCGGTGGAGGCCCTGCGGCCCCCGGCCCGCGGCGAGGCCCGGGGATACCCCATCGTCTCGGGATCCGACGCCCATTATCCCGAGCACGTGGGCCGAAGGCCCTTCACCGTGGAGCTCCCCGAGGGGTGGCGGGAGCCGGACGGGACCGTGCGCCTGGAGGTACTGCGGGAAGCCCTCGCCGCGGGCCGCGCCCGGCCGTACTGGGAGACGACGCCCTAGGCCCGCCCCGCCTTCATCTCCGCGAAAACCTCCCGCGCGGCCTCCACGGTGGACTCGATGTCCGCCTCCGTATGGGCCAGGGAAACGAACCAGTTGTGGTGGGGGTGGAGGAAGAAGCCCCGGTCCGCCATGGCCCCGCAGAAGCGCTGGTTCAGGTAGAGGTTGGGATCCTCGTCGAAGGTGAGGTAGGGGATGGCCGCGGGACCGGAAACCCGGGCCTCGAAGCCCGCCTCCCGGCCCGCCGCTTCCAGACCCTCCCTCAGGGACGTCCCCAGGGTCTCCATCCGGTCCACGCCCCCCATCCGGTCCATCTCGTCCAGGCAGGCCAGGGCGGCGGCCATGGGAGCCCCGGACATCCAGTAGGTGCCGGTGATGAAGAAGGAGTCCGCCGCGTGCCGAACCCGCTCGGTCCCCAGCAGGGCCGCGAGGGGCCAGCCGTTGGCCAGGGCCTTGGCCACGCAGACCATGTCGGGTTCCGCGCCGAACCGCACGTGGCTGCCCTCGGGGTGGAGGCGGAAGCCGTCCCGGATGTCGTCCATCACGAAGAGGGCGTCCTCGGCCTCGCAGAGCCTCCGCACCGCGGGATAGAGTTCGGGGTCCGGCAGGACCTGGGGCCGGAAGGCGGGGTGGTGGTGGGGGGTAAGGATCACGCAGGCTACGCGTCCCCGGTGCCGGCGAAAGAGGGCTTCCAGGCCCTCCAGGTCGTTGTACCGAAAGTGGACCAGGTCCTCGCGATCCTGGGAGAGTTCCGGGAAGAGGTTGGAGGAGCACCAGTTGGCCGCCCCGTGGTAGGCGCCCTCCGCGGCGATCACCACCCGCTTGCCCGTGGCCACCCGGGCCAGGGAGACCGCCAGGGTCGTGGCGTCCGTGCCGTTCTTGGCGAAGACCGTCCAGGCCATTCCCCGGATCCGGGAGACCAGGCGCTCCGCCAGGTCCGCCATCAGGGGGGAGGGCTGGTTGAGGAGGTCCCCCCGGGCGGAGCGCTCCGAGCCGGCCTTCTCCACCGCGGGGTTGCCGTAGCCCACGATCTGGCTCCCGAAGCCGCACAGATAATCCAGGAACGTGTTCCCGTCCGCGTCGACGAGGCGGGCCCCGGAGGCGCTTTCGAGATAGTAGGGGAATTTCCCGGGGATCAGGAAGCCCGGGCTCTTGGTGCCGTAGATGCCCCCGGGAATGACCCGGGCGGCGCGCTCGAACACGGCCTTGGATCGGGCGAAGCGGTCAACGGCCATGTCCGGCCTCCTTTTCGGCCTTGACGGCCAGGTAGCGGGAGGCCCGGTCCAGGACGGCGAAGAGCCCCTGCACCAGGGGTACCAGGCCCCGGATCGAGGCCTCGCAGGCCCCCAGGGCCGTGACCGCGGATTTCTTGCCCGCCAGCACGGCGACGGCGGACTCGGGGTCCCGGAACGCCAGGACGGCGTCCTGCCCGTCCTCGGGCACCCGGACCGACCGGAGCCGGCCCCCTTCCTTGCGGAGGGCCCGGCGGACACCTCCCCCGGCATCCACCACCACGAGGCCGTCCGGGGCGTGGGCAAGCCGGGGCGCCATGGCGGGGTCCGCGTTGGCCGTCTCGACCAGGGCGGACATCGCGGCTTCCAGGAGGAGGGCCGCCCGAAGGACGGCCGGCGTATCCGGGGAACGAAGCATCCGGGGGGCGGAGGCCGCGGCGGCCCGGAAGTACCGGAGGGCCCGGGCGGCTCCCCAGCCTCCGGGGATCGGGAAGACCCTCCCGGCGGAGCCGTCCAGGACCCGGGCGCAGTCCCGGGACGAGGGGAAGAACAGGGTCAGGTCCGGGGGCAGCCGCTGGACCGGCGTCTCCCCCCCGGCCCATGCGGTGACGGGGCCTTCCGTCTTCGCGACGAAGGCCCGGGGCAGGCCGGGGACCCGGAGGGCGAGCCGGAAGGGGCGGGAGCCGTGTTCGGCCAGGCCGGGATCGTGGGCGGCCGCCGCGGCCGCGAGACGGGCGGTTACGGCCAGGCGGATCCGGGCCAGGACCCGAAGCTCCACCGCGGACAGATCGTCCAGGAACGGACGCATGGCTCCTCCGGGCGCCGCGGGGGGATTCGGGGGGCGGGGCCGGTCCCCGATCGGGGGGCCGGGGGTGCGGCGCTCCGGCCACTGTAGCGGAAACGACCATATTTCGCCATACTCGGTCCATGATCCACGTAACGAAGCTGACCGTACGGTCCTACGAGTGCGACGCGTACGGGCACGTGAACAACGCCAACTACCTCCACTACCTGGAGGTCGCCCGGGGCGAACTGCTCCACGCGATGGGCCTCGACTACCGGGGTCTCATCGCCGCGGGATACGGGCTGTACGTCACCAAGGTCTGCATCGAGTACAAGTCCCCGGCTTTCATGGAGGACGAGCTCGCCATCGAGTCCGAGACCGTCGCGTCCCGGAAGCTGAGCGGCCGGATGCGCCAGGTCGTGCGCCGGGGAGAGACGGTACTGGCCGTCGCGGAGCTCGACTGGGGGTTCGTCAACCGCGAGGGACGGCCGACCAGGATGCCCTACGAGTTCGATCTCACGCGGCTGACCGCCGAGGTCGACGCCCGGGCCTCGGCCTCCGGGGCGGGCTCCTCCGTCCCGTGAGGATTCCCCGGCCGGACTTCTCCCCGCCGTGATCGGGCCCTTCCGCCGCCCGGGCGCCGCCCTCGGGGCGGCTCTCCTCACTGCGTTCATCCTGCTGGTCTCGTTCTCCGGGGGCGCCGGGACCGCCCTGCCCCCCGACCGGGGCCGGGCGTCCGGCTTCCTCCCCTCGGGGCTGTCCTGGTACCTGCGCCCGACCGCCGGCCCCGAGGACCGGATCGTCTTCCGGCTGGTCGCGGCCGTCGGGTCGGCCCGTGAACGGGAGGGCGAGGAGGGGTTCGCCCACTTCGTCGAGCACATGGCCTTCAACGGCACCTCGGCCTACCCGGGGAACGCCCTGGACGACCTCCTGGAATCCCTGGACGGGGGGCTCGACCTCGAGGCAAACGCCTTCACGTACCCGGACTGCACGATCTACCACCTGGAGATCCCGGTCGACCTCCCCGCCGACCGGGGGGACGCCCTGACCCTGGGCTTCGGCATCCTGCGGCAGTGGGCCTCGGAGCTTCGGTTCGATCCCGGGGAGGTGGAGCGGGAGCGGGGGGTGATCCTCGCGGAAATGCGGGAGTACGACACCCCCGAGGACCGGCGGATCCTCCGGGAGGAGGCAGCCCTGTACGGAGGAACGGCCCTGGCGGACCGGGGGATCCTGGGCACGCCGGAGTCCGTGCGGGGAGCCTCGGCGCAGGCGCTTCGGGCCTTTCACCTCCGGGAGTACCGCCCGGAGATCCTGGCGGTGATCGCCGCGGGGCCCTTCAAGGTCCCGGAGGCCCGCAGGGCCCTGGAGACCGCCTTCGCGGGGATTCCCGGGGCCTCCCGGCCCGTCCGGTCCCCGGCCCTGCTTCCCGGGGAGCCGAAGACCGGCCCGACGGTGGTCCGGGCTCCCGACGGGCGTCGGAACCGTACGGAGCTCCGACTTCTCTTCCGGGAATCGGCTGCGCCGCTTCGCACCCGGGCCGACTGGACGCGGGAATACCGGGCCCGCGTGTCCGAGCGGGTTCTGGCGGGACGCCTCGAGGACCTGGGCGCCGGCCCCGGGGTTCCCTGGATCTTCCTGGGATCCGAGCGGCGGGAGGACCGGTTCGGGGAGCGCCTTTGGACGGTTTCCGTATCCTGTCCCTCCGGGGCGGAGGGGGAGACCCTCCGTTCCCTGGGCCGGGAGCTCGGGGCCCTCGGTGCCCTCGGAGCGGCTTCGGAGGAGGCGGAGACGGCGGCCCGTCAGGTCGGCCTGACCCTGCCGTACCCGGACCCGGACGCCTACGAGGCCGTGGAGACGGGTATCCGGATCTTCCTATACGGCGACGCGTCCCTGGACCCGTCCCGGGCGGACGACCTGGAGGAGGGACTCCGGACCGGGGTGCTCTCCGGGAATGCCTCCCCGCCGGGCACCGCCCCCGGGGACCTGCCGGATCCGGGGGCCGCGGTCCTCTCGGTATCCCGGCCCGGTCCGGGCGGCCCCGGGGACGGGGAACTATGCGCTGTCGCTGCAACTTTGTGTGCTGTCACCGTTCTGGGAGCAGGAATACCG
>CALMRC010000007.1 GCA_937873275.1 uncultured Spirochaetota bacterium | reverse complement strand
TCAGCCGATCGAAGAAGGAAGCCCCATCGAGGTCGAGCTCCCGGAGGGCCGCGTCGTCCCCGAATCCCGGGTTCCAGAAAATCTCCTCCTCCGCCCGGGCCCGGGCCGCCGCGAAGTCCACGTACCCCGGAGCCGGACGCGAAGGTTCCCCCAGGGCACCCTCGAAGCGGTAGGCGTAGAGGATCCAGTCTTCCCCCGCGGACAGGACGATGCCCGAGGAGGTGGCCGCCGGCATCCGGGGGGCGTTGCGGAGGGACAGATCTCGGTAGACCTGGCCGTCCTTGGCCAGGCTCGCTACCCCCCGGGGCCCGAGGACCAGGACCCGCTCCGGGAAGACCCGGATGTCCCGTGCGTCCCGGATCCCCGTGGGCGTCGTGCCGGAGACGGTGCCGTCCTCCCGGAGGCGGACTACGCTACCCCCGGAAAGAAGGAGCCAAGCCTCAGCTCTGTCCCCCGCCGCGGCGATAACCGGGGAGGCCAGACGGAGCCGAACCGTTTCCTCCCCCCTCTCGTCCCGTATCGAGACCGAGCCGTCCCGGTACGCCAGGAGAAGGCCGTCCCCTAGGCCGCAGAGGGTCGAGGGAGGCCCGACGGCAGGGACATCGGAGGGGACAGAGCTCGAGCGGATTCTGACTTGGTCGCCGGGGACAGAGCTCAGAAGGATCCCGTCCTCCCGATACTCCCGGACGGTCCCGTCCCCCAGGGCGACGACCACCCGAGTCTCCCCGGAGGCCGTGAAGCGCACATAGGGGCCGATGACGACTCCAGCGGCTTGATCGGCGGACCATAGAAGCCTTCCCGAGGCGGACCAGGTCAGGAGACGGGAGTCCGCGGCTGCGAAGGACCGGCCGTCCGCCCCGAAAACCGGGGGCCTGGCCACGGGCGCCCCGGGTCGGACCCGCCAGACCTCCAACCCCGCCCGATTGACCAGGACCAGGGAGCCGTCCACCGCGGGAAGGAGGGCCCGGCCGAAGGGATCCGGGGCGATCCACCCGGGGATGCCGTCCGTCCAGACCCGACGGCCAACGGCCCGCCCCGAGTCGTCCAGGATGTAGAGGGTCCGGTCCTCCGAGACGATCCAGACCCGGCCCGACCCGGCCTCGGGTCCCGCGACGGCGGCTCCCGCCAGGGTAAACCGGAAGGCCAGGATGTCCGGTTCCGGGGATTGGGCGGACAGGGGACGCGCCACGAGGAAGGCCAGGAGGGGGAGGACGGCAGCGAGGAGGGCTTGAGAACGCGGAGTGCCGGCGCCCGGGCCGGATCCGCCCGCCTTCCGGCCGGGCTCAATCCCCCCGTAGGCGGACATGGGTTTCCAGGTGTCCCGTCTGGGGGAAGAAATCGTGCATCCGGACGGTTTCGATCCGGTAGCCCCGGCCGGTCAGGTCCTTGAGGTCACGGGCGAGGGTGGCGGGATCGCAGGAGACGTAGGACACCGCAGGGATCCGGCGGTCCGCCAGCCAGTCCCGGACCGCGGGAGCCAGACCGGCCCGGGGCGGGTCCAGGATTACCGCGTGAAAGTCCTTCCGGGCGGAAGGGGTCCGGACCCAGTCCTCCACCGCCCGGGCGTGGTACTCCGCCCGGCCCCCGGCGTTGGTCCGGGCGTACTCCAGGGCGAAGGGATTGTGCTCCACGCAGACCAGGTCCTCGAAGGACTCCCGGAGGAAGGAGCCGAAGAGTCCGACTCCGCAGTAGAGGTCCGCGGCCCGGCCTCCCGAGAGGCCCACCACTGCGGAGGGAGCGAGAATGTCGAGTGCCCGAAGGTTGCTCTGGAAGAAGCCCTTCACATGGAACCGGATCTCATGGCCCGCCACGTTCACCCCGACCTCCCCGTCCCGGCCTTCCAGGAAGACTCGGCCATCCTGGCCGCCGCGGCCGTCGGCGAATACCAGGAAGCGGTCCCTGCCCTCCAGGTAGGACCGGAGGTCCTCCCGGGCTCGACCTCGGCCTTCCCGGGCTTCCATCCAGCGCCGAATCGGCAGGTCCGCCACCGGGCAGGCCGGAGTCTCCACCACTTCGGAGCTGGACCGGCGCATAAGGCCGATCCGTCCCGACGGGGAGAGATGGAACTGCATCCGGTTGCGATAGGAATAGGGTTCCGAAGGGACGTCCTCGATCTCCGGGACGGAGAGGCCACCGAGCCGGGACAGGCAGTCCCGGAGGATCTCGACCTTTTCCCGTACCTGCCGGGGATAGGACAGGTGCTGCAGGGAGCAGCCCCCGCAGACTCCGTAGAGCGGACAGGGAGGCTCCACCCGGTCCGGGGAGGCCTCCAGGATCTCCTCCACCTCCGCGGACGCCCAATCCCCGGAAGTCTTGCCGCGCTCCGCTAGGAACGCACGGACGGTCTCCCCGGGGACAGAGCCGGGCACGAAGACGGCCTTCCCCTCCGGGAACGCCAAGCCGTCCCCCCCTACGGCGAGTTTCTCGATCTTCAGTTCCACGGTATTCCCGTCACGCATGCCGAGGATCGAGTATATCCGCCGCCGCCCGGGGCGTAAAGCCGAGGGCAGGCTTGACTTCCCGCCCCGGCGGCCCCACACTCGAGGCGGATGAGCATCGGCGACACGCTACTGGTGGGACGCTTCTACAGCCTCGCCCGGGAGGGCGAACGGTTCTCCGCCCTCCGGGTGGGGCCCGACGGCCGCATCCGCGGTACCTATGCCGAAGGGGAGCCCCTCCCCCCGGATCTTCCCCGCCCTCCCCTGCCCTCCGGAACCGCCGCCTGCGTCCCGGCCTTTACGGACAGCCACGTGCATTTTCTGACCAAGGCCGCCATGGGCTCCTTGGTCACGATCCTGTCCCGCCTTGAGGACGGTCGTGTCCTCCCGGATTGCCTGGAAGGGGTAAGAGTCCTCCTCGTGGAGGCCGCCCGGGAGAAGTTCCGGGGCCCGGTCATCGGCTACGGCTTGGCGCCGGGTGTCCTGGCGGAAAAGCGGCTTCCCTCCGCCCCGGAACTGGACGCCTGGATTCCGGGTCGCCCGGTGATCGTCCTGTCCTTCGACGGGCACTCCAGCTCCTACTCCAGCTTAGCCCTCAGGATCCTCGGTCTGGAATCTCAAGCCCGGGACGGAGTCCTCACCGGGGAGGCCCACGAGTTCAACATGGACCGGGTCATGGCCTATGCGATGCGAGCTCTGTCCCCCGCGGCACTGGCTCGGGGTATCTCCCGGACGATCCGGGAAGCCGCCCAGGCCGGGCTGGCCGCGGTGGATTGCATGGAGGGCTTCGGGAACGAACGTCGGGAGCCCGGCACGGAGATCCTGGCCCGGATAGGGGGGCGCCTGCCCCTCCGGCTCCGACTCTGGCTCCAGTACACCCTTCCGGAACGGGTGAGGCGGTACGAGGACCGGATGGCCCGGCCCCGAGCCGGGGGCTGCCTCCACTGGGAGATGGACGGATCCATCTCTTCCCGGAGCGCCGCGATGGACCGCCCCTACCGGGACCGGGATCATGCCGGCAAGCTATACCGAAGTCCCGAGGATGCATTCGCACTCTGTCGCCCCTTTCACGAAGCGGGCTACCAGATCTCCGCCCACGCCATCGGTCCCCGGGGCATCGAGTCCATCCTCTCGGCCTACGAGCGACTATCCGGAGGTCCCGGCGGCACGGCCCGGGCGAGACGGCATCGGATCGACCACTTCGAGTTCCCCCGGCCGGACCAGGTCGAGCGGGCGGGCCGTCTGGGCCTGATCCTGCCCGTCCAACCCGGGTTCGCCTGGATCGACGCACGATTCCACAAGTCCTATCCCGAGGCTCTGGACGACGAGACCCTCGCCTCTTTCACGCCCCTGCGGTCCCTGCTCCAGGCGGGGGCGGTACCCGCCCTCTCCACGGACGCCCCGGTCCAGCCCTTCGACCCCTTCCTGCAGATCGCCGGGGCCGTGGAGCATCCCGTGGCCTCGGAGTCCCTGTCCGTGTACGAAGCCCTCCGGGCCTATTCCCGAGCCGGAGCCTACGGAGCCTTCGAGGAGGGCGACCGGGGCACCCTGGAGACGGGCAAGTACGCCGATTTCGCCCCCCTGGACCGGGATCCCTTCGAGACTCCCCCGGCCGAACTCCACCGGATCCGGCCCTTGGGTACGTGGACGGAAGGCCGCCCCCTGGAGCCGCCCCCGGAGGACCTGGCCGGGTTCCTGGTTCGTGCCCTCGCATCCCCCAGGAGGAAGATATGAACGCACCCGCCCGGCGCTTGAGCTTTCCCGAGGCCACGGCCATCATCGCGGGCTACGGGATCGGGGGAGGCATGCTCGCACTGCCCTACCTGGTTTCCCTGAACGGCATCGGCCCTTCGGCCCTGATTCTGGCGGGAGCCTATGCTCTGTCCCTCCTCTTGCACCTCATGATCGCGGAACTGGCCGCGGGGGATGGGAGCGGTCGACAGATCGTGGAGCTCTTCGGGGAGTATCTGTTCACCGGCAAGGGAGGCCGAACATTCACCTGGATATTCTTCGGGGTGATGGGAGTTGTCTTCGTCGCCAATCTGGCGGCCTACGTCTCCGGGGGCAACGAAATCCTGGCCGCCCTGGGCCTGGCGGAGCCTTGGGGAGGACTCGCGTTCTATGTCGCCGCCGCCGCGGTGGCGGCCTTCGGGCTCAAGGTCCTGGGCATTGCCGAGAAATGGGCCGTGGGGTTGATGGCCGTCCTCTTCACCGCCCTGGTGGTCACATCTTTTGCTGCCCTGGCGAAGTCCGGGTTCTCCGCTCCGGCCCCCGCCCCAGCTCTGTCCCCGGACGCATCCCGGCTCCTGGCCCTCTACGGCATGGCTATGTTCTGCTTCGCCGCCTTTTTCTCGGTGCCTCAGGCCGCCTTGGGACTGGCGGATCGGCCGGGACTGATCCCCCGGGCGGTGGCCGCTGGCCTGGGCGTCAATTTCACCCTGATACTCCTGGTGACGACTTTGTCCCTACTTCTGTCACCGGAACCCACCACCATCGCAACGGTCGCGTGGGGCCGGGCCCTCGGACCCTGGGCCGAGCTGGCGGGCACGGGTTTCGTACTCCTGGCCATGCTGACCAGCTATTGGTCCATCTCCTTCGCCCTTTCCTCCATGATCCGGGAACGCCTGGGGCTAGGGAACTTTCCCGCCTGGCTCCTGTCCACCGTCCCCACCCTGATCCTGGCCCTGGCGGGGTTCGGGGGCTTCCTCGAGTTCATGAGGACCGCAGGCGGGGCGATCGCCGTATTGGTGGCCATCCTCTTCGTGCCCGCCTACCGAAGATATCGGAACCGCAGGGGCGGACCGGCGATCCTGCCTGCGGGGATCTCGGGACGGGCCTGGGACTGGCTTGCCGTGGCCGCGTACCTGGCCATGGCGGTGGGATCCCTCGTGCCGATCGAGTAGGCGACCGGTCGATTCCCCTGGTATGGTTTATTCGGTCTCCGCGGGTCCCTGGAGAGCGGGCCGGAAGACCGCCTCCTCCACCCGGTTGGCTTCCACCCGGAGCACCGTGAACCGGCCCAGGGGGGTGTGGGCTACATCCCCCTCCACAGGGATTCGGTCCAAGATCCAGGCCACGTAGCCCGCCACGGTCTGGATATCCACGGTGCCCGGCGATTCCGCGCCGGTGATATCCGCGACCAGGGACAGAGGTGCGTCCCCGTAGACCGTGTAGGAGCCGTCCGCCCGGCGCCTTAGACGCTCCCGGGGCTCCTCGTCCCCGTCCTCATAAATCTCCCCGACGATCTCCTCGATCACGTCCCGCATGGTCACGACCCCGGCCAGGCCGCCGTACTCGTCCAAAACCACCGCGAAGGACTCCTTGCGGCGTTTCATGAGGTCGAAAAGCTCCCCCAGGGGCTTCGTGGACATCACCAGCAGGGGCTCCGTCATGATCTCCCGGATCGGACGATCCCGGCGGCCGTGGACGACCTCATCCAGGACCCGCTTGAGCGCGACGACCCCCATGATCTTCTCGGGATCCTCGTCGTAGACCGGGAAACGAGAATGGAGCTCATCCACCGCCGCCGTGGCCGCCTCCTGAGCCGTGGTCCGGCAGTCCAAGCTGAACACATCGATCCGGTGGGTCATCACCGCCTGGACCGTCATGGTGCCCAGGCGGAAGATGTTCTTGACCATGGAACTCTTGGCGAAGTCGATGACCCCCGCGCTCTCGGCCACCGCCAGCATCTGTGTCATGGTCTCCAGGGAGAGTTCGGCCTTGGAGGTCTTTCCGAAGATCCGGGTGACCAGGGAGCTCACCGCATTGATGACCGCAACCGCGGGGCGCAGCAGATACGAGAGGATCAGGATGAACCGGGCAGCCCGGACCGCAATGAGTTCGTTGTGGGCGATGGCCAGGCGCTTGGGGGTGACCTCCCCGAAGATCAGGACCGCCAGGGTGATCACCCCCGTAACGGCTCCTAGAGCTCTGTCCCCCCAGCGCTCCAAGGTATACTCCGTGGCCAGGACGGAGGCCAGGATGTTGACCACGTTGTTCCCGATCAGGATCGTGGACAGAAAAACCTCCGGTTCCCGGGCCAGCTTCTCAACGATGCGTCCCTGGCGATACTTCTTCCGGAGATTCTGGATCTGAAAGATCGAGAGGGAGGTGAAGGCGGTTTCTGAGGCGGAGAATACGGCGGAAAAGACCAAGCAGACGATGACGCCGGCGAGGGATGGACTCATCGCACCGCTCCCGCGGAACGAGAGCCCTGAATACTAGGGTATGGGTCGTCCATATCGTGCAATGATATACGAAGCGGCCTGGGGACTGCAAGGAGGCGGAGGCGCTCCGGGGACAGAGCTCATCGGGGAACGCCGGATGGGTTGCCGGCTTGGCGCTGAGGGGAGCCTCGTGTTGTATGTACGCCACCTTGTCATGGGAATGTTGTATGGAACGCCATGTAAACCGTCCCCCTTTTCCAGGCGGCAACACTCCCCGTGGCGGGGTCCTCCCGCCTTTTCATACCGAGCGAGCCGGAGGTCTCCGTCCTGCTGGGGACCTGCGAGCAGATGGTCCTCGTCAAGGACGAACGGACCATCACCAAAAAAGAACCAGGTGACAGACTCTACATCGTCCAGAATGGAAGTGTTCGCGTGACCGTCGACAAAAACCGGCGGGAGGTGTACACCTGCACCCACGGTGCTGGAGAGGTATTCGGATAGGCGAGACTCTTCCCGAATTTGAGGCGGGCCCCGAACGAGGCCGCGGCGGACGACAGGGCGCCGATCCTGCAGGTACGGCGAACCGAATTCCGGCGCTCAATCCGCGAACGCTCCTCCGCAGATACCCGGATGCTGTTCATGACCATCTGCAGCCTACTGGCCAAGCTCCGGGAGGCGAACCTGGAGCTGGCGTTCGAGAGCAAGGACGACATCGACGCCCTGCTCAAGAATTTTTTCAGAATAGAAGTGAGGGCCTAAAAGCTGGGTGTCATTCCGCATTTCCCGTTGAGCCGGCAACCGACCGGAGCGGCGGCTTGTGGGCAACCGGACTCCCGATTGAGCATTCCTTCTTCCCGGAAGGCCCCGGCCAAGGCGGAAGGGAACGTAGAAGGTCCTGTTCAGGACGACGAGTCGCCTCCTATAAGAATCAACCCATGGTCTGGAAAGGCCAGCACCGCATACTCTCCAAGCACTTCCACGATTCCTCGAACCCCGTGACGGTGATGCCAAAGGCCCCCATAAAACCAGTCGTTCGCAGTTTCCACCCGATTCGCAACCACCGGGTTCTTGTCAATATATTCAAAGACTTTTGCGAACTGTTGGAAGTTGGCCATTATGCGTGAGAAAAAACGGGATCCCCAGACATGGCCCGTGTACCCGTGCTGGCGGTTAAACGCCATCGCGAATACGCTCAGGATCCATTGCATAATCCGGGAAAGCGATTCCCCTCCCACAGGACGTATAATGAGATGGATATGGTTCCCCAGCACACAGAAGTTCTCTACCCGGAACCGATACCTCGCCCTCGCTCTGGCAAGGACCCGAAGAAACAGGTCCTTCATCCCCTTATCGTCGAGGCTCATTTCCCCTCGGTTCGCCCGGGCCGTAACATGGTATACGGCCCCTTTTTGAAGCTCCCTTGGCTTTCTCATGCCAGGGATACGCCATAAAAAGGGTGCTACACTTGAATTGAAGGCGACAAGACCGATTAAAAGCTCTGTCCCCTGGGCCCTCTTCCTAGTTGAGATCTGTCCCCAAATCGGTCCTCGTCGCCGACATTTTAGCTCTGTCCCCGCATCTCCTGTGCGGCTCGAGCCATCCGCTCCTTCAGAATGCCTATGTCCCTCGGGAATATTCGCGCCGTGAGGAGAAGCACGATCCCGCAGAGCACCCAGAAAGAGGCGCTCACGGCGATGGCACCGGCCAAGCCCAGGGCAACGGAGAGCATCCCGGCGACCCAGCGACCCAGACCCGTGCCCAGGGAATCGGTAAGGTTGAAGATCGAGAAGATGGGTCCCCTGTCCTCCGGAGGATTCACGTCCAGGAGCATGGTCCGCATATTGGGGCCCGTCATGGCGGCGAAGAAGGCTGCCAGGAAGCCTGCGGCGGACAGCAGGGGTATGGAGCCGGACATCGTCACCACCCCAAGGGTACCCAGGCAACCCAGGAAAGTCGTCGCTCCGCAGAAAAGAGGCAGGTCCTTGGCGGAACGGCGGAACACGAACTCCCCGAGCTTGCCTCCCGCGAGGTTCCCCGCCACCATCCCGGCGCCGAAGACCATATAGACCGCTGTAGCCTGTCCGATCGTTAAGCCTTTATCCGTCTCCAGGAACTTGTTCAGGAAGAAAAAGGCTCCCCAGGGGATAGTCCCCGCGAGGCCCTGGATGAAGAGGTAGACGTTCGTCGGTACCTTCCCCAGGCGGGCGTAATCCTGGACTCGTATGTGCTTGGGGTAGAGGATCCCCGCCTCCACGAGCTCCCGGGTGGCCTCCTCGCTGGCCGCAGCCCGAGGCTCGGGCACCAGGAACCAGAAGGCCAGGAGTAGCGGGACGTTCGGAACCGCCGCCAGGACGAAGGGAAGCCGCCAGCCCATGACTTGCCCCACGAAGCCCCCGAGGACCGGTCCTGCGATAGCTCCGAGTCCGAAGGATGTGGTCAGTATGGCGGAAGCCATGGGCCGCTCCTTCTCGTCGTAGATGTCCCCCAGGATGGAGAAGACGAGGGGGAAGGCAGCCCCCACCCCGATTCCGGTCAGGATTCGCAGGACGAAGAAGACCTCCCATGAGGGGGACAGAGCTGTTAAGGCGCAGGGGATCTCCCCCAGGGCCACGGAGAGCACGAAAAGCTTCTTCCGGCTGGCCTTGTCCGCGAAGTAGCCCCAGAGCAGGGAGACGACGGCGCCCACGACGGTAAAAAGGGCCATCATGGCGCCCACGGCGGAGTCGTCCACCCCGAACTCGGCCTCGATGGTGACCAGCATGGGGGCCATGACCTGGGTGTCGGCGTTCAGGGCCACCATGGAGGCGGCCATCAGGACCAGGAGGAGAGTTTTCTGCGCCTTGGTCATGTTCGCTCCTTTCGGTCGATGTTACGAACCTTGGGACGGATTGGCGGGCTCGGTCGAGGGGTCGGAAGCCGCATGCTCCGGATCGGATCCCTTCTTCCGGACCGCGGCCCGGAAGGATCCCAGGATGATGGAGACGGGCTCCAGTACCGGTACGTTCTCGCAGACGATCTTGACGATCACCGTCATGGGGACCGCAAGAACTAGGCCCGCGAAGCCCCAGAGCCAGCCCCAGGCCAGCATGGACACCAGGATCACGAAGGGCGAGAGTCCGAGGTTGTCGCCCTGGACCTTGGGCTCCAGGACGTTGCCCAGGACCATGTTCACCCCGACCATGATCGCCAGGGCCCCGGCGATGGGACCCGGATCCGGCCAGAACTGTACCAGGGCGAAGATGCCCACTCCCGCCCCGGCCGCCACGCTCCCGATATTCGGGATGAAGTTCAGGATGAAGGACACCACTCCCCACACGACGGGGAAGTCCATCCTCAAAAGGGACAGACCCAGGGTGACCAGGATGCCTGTGGCCAGGGATATGAGGAACTTTACGGAAAGGTAGCGGGCTACCTGGTTCACGACGTCCGACGCCGCCCTCTTGATCCTGCCGGACAGCTTGTCCTCGAAGGCCAGCTCGATCTTGTCCCGGAAGTGGGAGATCTCCAGGAGCAGGAAGGCCACGAAAAGCAGGACCATGACGGCGTCCTTGAGGAACACCAGGAAGGCCTCGGAAAGCTGGAACGCCATCCCCTGGACCCGGACCCGCAGGCCCAGCTGACCCCAGAGATTCTGGAAGAAGGTCAGGTGCTCGTCGTAGGGCAGGCTGAACATATCGGCGACCCGGGAATATATCTCCGAGAACCTCCGCTCGTACTTCGGGTAGAGGGTCAGGATCGTCCGCCCCGAGGAGAACAGGATGACTCCGATGAGGTAGAGGCCGGCGCCGATGAAAGAGATGGAGAGGAGGATACCGACGATGCGCGGAATCCGGATTTTTTCCAGCGCGGAAACCAGGGGCTCCAAGACGAAGGACAGGAGCACGGCGATTGTGAAGGGAAGCAGAACCGGCGCGGTGACCTTGAGGACGGCCCCCGCCAGGATCAGGGCGATGAAACCGAGCAGGTAGAAATTGGACCTGCCGGAGTTGAAGTTCTTGAGACGATCGGACATACCCCCCCCCCAGAGGATTCCTTGAGATCGGGAACCTCGCGCCGATGGCTCCAGCATGGCGCGGCATACCCCGAAAGGTCAAGCTTCCAACGTGGGGGACAGAGCATACAGGGGACAGAACTTCCCGGCCGTCCGAAAGGGTTGTATACTACTGTCCACCCGAGCCGGGCCGCCCCGACCCCCGCGGAGAGCCGCCCGGCATGCCCAAGGAGACGACATGAAAGCCCTCGTCAAGAAATACGCCAAGCCCGGCCTCTGGATGGAGGATGTCCCGATGCCCAAGGTGGGCGACAACGACCTCCTCATCAAGGTGAGGAAGACGGCGATCTGCGGTACCGACGTGCATATATGGAAGTGGGACGCCTGGGCGCAGAAGACGATCACCATCGGGCAGACCGTGGGCCACGAGTTCGTGGGCGAGATCGTGGAAATGGGCCGAGCGGTGGAGGGCTACAAGGTCGGGGAACGGGTCTCCGCGGAGGGACACATCGTCTGCGGGGTCTGCCGGGCCTGTCGGGCCGGCAAGCACCATCTCTGCCCGAACACCAAGGGCATCGGAGTCAACCGGGACGGTTGCTTCGCCGAATACGTCTCCGTGCCCTCCTACAACGCCTTGCACATCCACGACTCCATCCCCGACGAGATCGCCTCGATCTTCGACCCCTTCGGGAACGCTACCCACACCGCCCTGTCCTTCGACATGGTCGGGGAGGATGTCCTGATCACCGGGGCCGGTCCGATCGGCTGCATGGCCGCGGCGATAGCCCGGCACGTGGGGGCCCGGAACGTGGTGGTCACGGACGTGAACGACTACCGTCTGGACCTGGCCAAGAAGCTCGGGGCCAGCCGGACCGTCAACGTGGCCCGGGAAAGCCTCAAGGACGTCCAGAAGGAGCTGGGCATGGTGGGAGGTTTCGACGTGGGGCTGGAGATGTCCGGATCCCCCGCGGCCTTCGAGGAGATGCTCGCCAGCATGTACAACGGCGGCCGTATCGCCCTCCTGGGACTCCTTCCCAGCGGCACCGGGATCGACTGGGAGAAGGTCATCTTCAAGGGCCTGTTCATCAAGGGGATCTACGGCCGGGAGATGTTCGAGACCTGGTACAAGATGCAGGCCATGGTCCTGTCCGGCCTGGACATCAGTCCGGTCATCACCCACCGGTACTCCTTCGACGACTTCGAGAAGGGATTCTCGGACATGCTCTCCGGGCAATCCGGCAAGGTGGTGCTCTCGTTCTGACCTTCCCGCGGGATCGGCGCGTGTCGATTCCGCACCGCGATCCTAGGAATACCCGGGTCGGGGCGGTCTTGTACAGAACCCCGCACCCGGGCATACTCGAACCGTGAGCGAACCCAACAAAAAGCGGCCCGGTTCCGAACCGCGTGGAAATCCCCGGAATTTCGACCGCCGACCGGCGTCCCCCGGCGGAAGCCGCCCCGACTCCGGGCGCGGAGCGGAAGATCGCCGCCCCCCCCGCCGGGACATACAGGAGGGCCGACCCCCCGTGCGCCGGGACCCCGGGCCGGAGCGGGGCTCCGGGGAGGACCGCGCCCGCCGTCCCGCGACTCCTGGAACCCGGCCGTTCCGCGGCGGGGACAGAGCTCCCCGAAATCGGGAGCCGGACCGCCCGGAAGGTCCCGTCCACGCCCGCCACGAGGACGGCGACCCGATCGCCTCCTACCTGGCCCGACAGGAGGGCGCGCGCGCCGGAGGAGGCATGAAGGCCCGGTTCGTAGCGCCCTTCGGGGCTCCCAAGGACGCAGGACCGGACCTGGAAGCCTTCCTGGCCGCGGTGGCGGAGATTTTTCCGGTACAGGAGTCCCGACGAAGGTACCTGAAGGAGGATGTCCTCCGGCTCTGGAAGGACCTTACCAGCGAGAGGAGCCTCCGGTTCGCGGACTATCTGGGCAAGCCCTCGGTCCTCGCCGCGTACGTCCGGTACTTCATGGCCTGGAACGTGGTCCGGCTCGTCCCCGTCCTGGCCAGCCTCCCCCTGGACCTGCCCGAGGGCGGGACAGTCCTGGATATCGGTTCCGGTCCCCTCACCCTGCCCATCGCCTTGTGGATCGCTCGACCGGACCTTCGGGACCGGGGGCTGCGCGTCCTCTGCACGGACCGGGTCCGGAAGCCCATGGAGTCCGGGGCGGCCCTGCTGGACGCCCTACGGCTAAAGACCGGGGGACCCGTGCTAGGGCCGGGCGCCTGGAAGGTGGACCTGCGGCACGCCGTCTTCCCGGACACGGGAGGTCACGTCAAGGCGGATCTCGTCGCCTCCGCCAACGCCTTCACCGAATTCTTCTGGAGTTCCACCGCCCGCCGGGAGAGCAACCTGGGCGAGAGGGCCTCGGATCTTCTTTCCGCCCTGGCCGGGGCCTGCAAGGCCGGAGGGGCGATCCTGGTGGCCGAGCCCGGGGAACCCCGCTCCGGGGCCATGCTTTCCGCCCTCCGGGAGGCGGCCCTCCTCTCCGGGCTCCGGGTCGAATCCCCCTGCCCCCACTCCCGAGCCTGCCCCATGCCCGGGGCTTTCGGGGGCCTCGGAGATCGGGTGGACGGCAAGGCTCGATCCGCCCTGCTTCCGGTCCACTCGCCGAAGTGGCGTCCCAAGATGCCCTGGTGCCACTTCCCGGTGCCCCTCGACACGGCCCCCCCGGCGTTGACCCGGTTCTCCGGGGAAGTGGGACTGCCCAAGGACCGCCTGACCGTCTCGTGGATGGCTCTCCGGAAACCCTCCGGCGGGGACAGAGCTCCCGAAGCCGAGCAGAAGGGCCTCCTCCGCACCCGCCTCGTCTCGGACCCCATCCGCCTGCCCGGCGGCTGGGACGGCCGCTACGCCTGCTCGGACCTCGGCTACACCCTGGTCGTGGGAACCGCGGCCCGGGAAGGCGCCGGAAGCCTGTTGGACCTGGACCGCCCCGCCCGGATCGATCGGGACGAGAAGTCCGGGGCCGTTATCGCGGGCCCTTGACACGGGAAGGCCGTATCACTATAGTTCCCTCCTGTCAGCGATGACGCTGGGGGCGTAGCGAAGCTGGTTTATCGCGCCGGCCTGTCAAGCCGGAGATCGCGGGTTCAAGCCCCGTCGCTCCCGTATCCCGCCTCGCGGCGGGATTTTTCTTTCTACGGGCTGTAGCGCAGGGGCTAGCGCGCTTGGTTCGGGACCAAGATGTCGGTGGTTCAAATCCACTCAGCCCGACTTCAAGAACCCCGACCGGCTTTCGCCGGTCGGGGTTCTTATTTCTTGGGCTGAGTGGATTTGAACCGAGGCGCCGTGGCGAGCGCAGGCGAGGACATCCAAGTCCGCCCCGACTCCGGTGCGGGCGAACGGTTCCGTCCGGGCTGGCCGCGCTATCTGTCCAGTACAGGCAGATCGATCCAAGATTCCTGTCCGCCGCCGCATTTCACCGTCAGCTCGGGAACGCCCTCGGCCGGCAGCCGCACGAAGTTCGCGGCATCGTGGCCCGCGATGGCCAGCCGGACACGGTGCCCCGCACGGAGGAGTACGGAGGTGGGAATCATGCCGATATCCAGTTCCATCTCCTCGCCGGGCACGACCGGGAGCCCATCGGCCCGTTCCATCGAGTGCCAGGGCCCTACGACAGCGTGCGGCGGCGTCGAGGAGGACAGCTTCCGGTGCAGGAGCCGGAGGAGTCCCTCGGTGATATAGGTGACCTTGCCGTCCGGCGCCACGTCCTCGAGATAGACGTAGACAGCACCGTCGCCGGCCGTGGTGGTCAGGCGGAGCCTCACGACGGGAGTGCCGGTGATCTCGACATCCCGTTCCAGCGGAGGGCTCGTATAGCACTGGAGTTTCCTATCCTCCTCCGCGCGGTCCGGATACGCCACCGCGCCTCCGCCCAGGTTCGTCTTCCACCGGTTTGATTCTCCCGTGCTCGCCGAAAAATCGACGAGGTGGCGATGCTCCGCCGGCTCGCCCCGGGAAGCAGGGGAGAGGGCCATCCCGTCGCCAAGGTATAGTCGCCGGGTTTCGAAACCGGGTACGGGCCAGGATTCCGTGCGCTTCCAAAGTCCCTCCCCGAAGGTGTAATAGCGGATTTCGCTCCGACCCGCCGATCCGGACGGACCGCCCGCTATGCTCCCGCGGAAGAAATCGACCAGCTCCTTCGCCTGGAGGGCATCGAGCTCCGCCCTGGGTCTCTCGATGGAGAGGAACGGATCGTAGGCATGCCGGCCGCCATGGCTCCAAGGCCCGATGACGAGGATCTGGGGATTGGAATAGCTCAAGTAGCGCTCGAGCGCCCCGGTCACGGTCGCCGCGTCCATCCAGCCGACACGGACGAACAGCGGCGTCCCGGCCGCCTCGATGTCGGCCTTCCTAATCCAGGGCGCGATATCCCGGGTCCTGTAGCCCGGTCCGAAGAAGTCGTCCACGAAGGTGACCGTCCGCATCGCCGCATAGGTATCCAGGCTTCGGTGGCCCGCAATGGCGGCCTTGAGGAGCGTCCCCCGGCGGTCTTCGTCCACCGGTGCGGGCCCCGTGAAAAGGGGGCCGTGGCCCAGGTTACGGTCCATCGCCTGGTTGGCCTCGTTCCACGCCTTGACCAGATGCTCGTTCAGGATCCCGCCCGGGAGGGCGTTCTCCGCGATGGGATCGAAGTCGGGATAGAGGGGGGCCGCGGCGACCAGGGCGGGTCTCCGGGAGGCCGCCGCGAACTCCGCCGCGTTCCCGCTGTACGACATGCCGTAGCTCGCCACGTTGCCGTCCGACCAGGGTTGCCGAGATATCCAGTCGATGACCTCTCCGAGGTCCGCCACTTCCTCGCGGGAGAACTCCATTTCCCGCGTGCCGAAGGACGCTCCCGATCCGCGCGCGTCGACCGCCACGAAGGCAAACCCCGCATTTGTGAACGCGCCGTCCACGGCCCCTTCCCGGGCCACTTTCGCTATCTTGAGATTGAGGAGCACGTTGAGGAGAAAGCTCGGCCTGCTCTCCGTGCCGTAGCGGGTGACCTCCAGGACGGCGGGAACGCGCCCGGCCATGGCCATCGATTCGGGCAACGCGACGCGGACGGCGAGGCGGACGCCGTCCCGCATGGCGACGTAGGCGGACGAGAAGCGGGGTGCGCCTCCGGCCGTCTTCGGGACCGGACGGGGGACGAGGCCGGCGGCGAGTATGACGAGGGTTCCCGCCGCGAGCAGCCCTAGCAATAGCCGGAAGACGGCCGCCCTCCAGCCTCTGTACCTTGAAACCATAGAAACTCCTTCCAAGTACGATTGTCGCGGCTTCAAGGTAGCGGGACCCGCCCGTTCCGGCGTCCGAAACGATCGATCCGGACGGAATCCCGCGTGATTGCCCAGCCTCCGGCGCCAGCTTATACTCGGGCCATGGGATACCGACCGATCCTGGACACCGTCGGCTTCATCGTCAGCTTCGCCCTGATCTTCGCCGTCCTCGCCCTCTCCCGCAGCCGACCGGAGCGG
Source organism: uncultured Spirochaetota bacterium (assembly GCA_937873275.1). GTDB lineage: Bacteria > Spirochaetota > Spirochaetia > Treponematales > UBA12059 > JAAYUR01. The sequence goes on along the minus strand of CALMRC010000007.1, from coordinate 18,978 downwards.
CGTCCCTTCCTTTCCCTCCTCTTCCTCGAGGCGGCCATCTTCTTCCTCGGCGACTTCCTCTCGGCGAAGGCGATCGCGCAGGGCATCGCCTTCGCCCTTTCCCTGGGCAGCAATTTCTACGGCGTCCCGGCGCTCTACTTCTTCGCGGAGGAATCGCTCGGACGCAGGCCTGCGAGGCCCCTCCCCCACTTCATCCCCGCCGGCGTGGCGGCGGTCCTCGGGACGGCACTCGCGGCCGACGCGGCGAGCCGCGGCTTCCGCGGCGGCTGGCCGCTCGCCCTCTATATGGGCTGCGTGCCCCTGGCGCAAACCGTTCAGCTCGTCGTCTACGGCCGGGCCGGACTCCGGCTCTGCGCTGCGGGAACGGCAACGGGAGGCGCCGAGTGGCCGCGCAGGGCCATCGTCGCGGCGTTGGCCGGCTACGGGATATTCGTGGCATTCTCCTGGATCGGAATCGGGACCCTGCTGGCGTCCGAAGTCCTCGGCCGGCGCGTCGGCGCCATTCCCGGCATCGACGTATCCTCATCCATCGTCGCCGTCTTCCTTATCTGGACCCTCGGACTCTGCGCCCTGTGGAGCGCCGATACGGTGCGGGCCGCGGGTCCGAAATACGGGGGAAGAAGTCTGGCCGACGCGGATCGCGCCCTGGTCATGAAACGGCTCCGGGCCTTGCTGTCGACCGCGGAAGAACTCTCCTCCTCGGAAGTGTCGCCCCGGCGGCTCGCCGAACGCCTCGGCGAGCCGTACTACCTCGTCTCCCGGGTAGTGAACGAGTCGGAGGGCAAGTCGGTCGCCGACCTCGTGAACGAGCACAGGATCTCCCGAGCCAAGTCCCTTCTCGAGACGCGGCCGCAGGCGACCATCCTCGAGATCGCCCTGGAATCGGGCTTCCAGGCCAAGTCCACCTTCAATGAGGTGTTCCGGAAGACCGTCGGCGTGACGCCGACCGAGTATCGAAGGAATCCGGGACAGGCTTCCTGACGGCCCCGCGTCCAAGCAGGTCGACGATCCTTGGAACCGAGACGCCGCTTCGTGCGATCCCTTGCGGCCCGCCCCCCGCTCCGGCATACTCCCCGCATGCTCCAGACCCTCGCTTTCTACCTGGCCTTCCTCATCATCGGCCTGGCCACCGCGTCCCTGGGCCCCGGCCTGCCGGAGTTCGCCCGGAACACCGGCTCGAGCCTCGCCGCCCTGTCGAGCCTCTTCCTCTTCCACCGGGCGGGCTACATCGCCGGATCCCTGGGGGGCGGGAGGCTCCTGGACCGGACCCGGCCCAACCGCCTGACGGGGCTCGTCCTGGCGGTCATCGCCGTGTCCCTCGTCCTCCTGTCCCGGGCCGCTGCCCTGCCGGTCCTCCTGGGGAGCATCCTGGTCCTGGGCCTGGCCCAGGGCGCGGCCGAGACGGGCTCGAACACCGGCGTCGTCCGGCTCCACGGGGACAGAGCCGGACCGTACATGAACGGCCTCCACCTGTCTTTCGGCGTGGGAGCCCTGCTCTCCCCCCTCCTCGTCTCGGCGTCCCGGGCCATGACGGGCTCCTTCCGGGCGGCCTACGTGTTCTTCGCCCTCCTGGCCGTCCTGGCGGGCATCGGGATCCTCCGGCTGCCCGCCCCCCCGGCCACCCCCCGGAGCGCCGGGGGAGCCCGCCGGGACTCCCGGGCCTTCTGGGCGATCGCCGGCCTGCTCTTCTTCACTATCGCGGGGGAGGCGGGATTCGCGAACTGGGCGTTCAGCTACGCCCGGAAGACCGGCCTGGCCTCGGAGGCGGGGGCCGGCCTCCTGACCTCGGCCTTCTGGACTTCCCTGACCCTCGGCCGGCTGGCCGGGATCGTCCTGGTGCGGCGACTCGGTCCGTTCCGCCTGTTGACGTTGATCGTCCCGGGTGCGCTCGCCGGGTCCGTCGTCTTCCTCGCCTTCCCGGATTCCCTCGGGGCGATCTGGACGGCCGCCGTCCTGTTGGGCTTTTTCCAGGCTTCCGTCGTGCCCGCCTCCTTCACCCTGGCCGGAGACTTGGGGATCCTGTCGGGAACCGCGGCGGGCCTGTTCGGGGCCGCCAGCTCCCTGGGAGGGATGGCCCTGCCGTGGCTGATCGGGAGGTTCTTCGAGGCATCCGGGGGGACGGTGTTTCCGGTCCTGATAGCTGCGAGCCAGGCCGCGACCCTGGCATGCCTGGGGGGGATCCGGATGGCCCGGGGGAAGGCGGGCGCCGGAGTCGGGCCCGGGTGAAGGGCGGCCGTCCCCCTCACCCCTTCCGGATGAAGGTCCCCTCGTCCAGCTCCCGGAAGGCGGTCTCCAGCTCGTCCCGGGTGTTCATGACGATGGGGCCTCCCCAGGCGATCGGTTCTCGCAACGGGGTCCCGGCGCAGAACACGCAGCGCACCGGCCCCGCGGCCGAGGCGGTCAGGCGCACCGCGTCCCCGTCCGCCAGGAGCACGGCCCGCCGGCGGTCCTGGAAGGTCCCGGCCTCCGACGCGTCGAAGGACAACGTGCCCTCCATTATGTACACGAAAGCGGTGTCCCCTGCGGGTACCGGGATCTCGAGGGAGGCCCCGGGCTCCAGGGCGATGTCCAGGAGGGTCGCGTCCACGTAGTCCCCCCGCTTGGCTCCGGGGGTGCCCCGGAAGGAGCCGCCCACCACGGCGATCCGCACGCCCGGCTCCACGACCACGGGAATCTTCTCCCGGGGGAGGTCTCCGTACGCCGGCGGGGACATCTTGCGGGCCGCGGGCATGTTGAGCCAGAGCTGGAGGCCCAGCATCCGCGGCGAGGCCCGGGGCATCTCCTGGTGGACGATTCCGCTCCCGGCGGTCATCCATTGGCAGCCCCCGTCCAGGATGCTCCCCGCGTTCCCCAGGCTGTCCCCGTGCTCGATATCCCCGGCCACCAGGAAGGTGACCGTCTCGATCCCCCGGTGAGGGTGCCAGGGGAAGCCCCGTACGTAGTCGTCGGGGTTCGTAGAATCGAAGGCGTCCAGCAGGAGGAAGGGATCGAAGTCCTGGGTGTCCCGGTGGCCCAGGACCCGGACCAGCCGGACACCCGCCCCGTCCACGGCGGGAGCGCCGGTCACGATCTTGCGGATGGTTCGGTACCGCACGGCAAGCCTCCCCGCGTCCCCGTTCCGGGGGCGCACCTCAACTATAGTGTCACGAAGCTTGGGATGCGAGTGGAGGCTCGACGGGACTTTCGGGCGCGGTCGGGCTTTCGGACTTGCCGGGGTTCCCGGCGCTCCCGCCTCCCAGCTGGCCGCAGGCGGCCATGAGGGATCGGCCTTTTTCGATTCGGCGGCGAACGAACACGCCCCGGGCGGCCAGGCCGGCCAGGAAGGCCTCGATCTCGGGCTCCGAGGGGGTCCGGCCGATCGGATGCCGGCCCGGATTGTAGGGGATCACGTTCACCAGGGACCGGCCGATCCGGACCGTGAAGGCCGCGACGGCGTCCAGGTCCTCGGGCAGGTCGTTCAGCCCCGGGATCAGGCAGTAGTTCACCCCGAAGGCGAAATTCCTCCGCCGGGGATAGGCCTCCAGGGCCGCGGCGAGATCCGCGAGGGGCCAAATCCGGTTGATGGGCATGAGGCGGTCCCGCAGCTCGTCCCGGGCGGCCGCCAGGCTCACGGAAAGGTTCAGCCGCCGGAGCCCGAGGGCCCCGAGGCGGCGAATGCCCTCGACATGGCCGGCGGTGCACACCGTGATCCGCTCCTGGGCGTACGAGAGGCCCCTCGGATCCCGCAGAACCTCCAGGGCGCCGAAGACCCCCTCGGGGTTGTCCAGGGGCTCCCCCATGCCCATGAACACGACGTTCCGGAACCGGATCCCCAGGGCTTCCGCCGCGGCCTCGACCTGGCCGACGATCTCGGCGGCCGCAAGGTTCCGTGAGAGGCCCGCGGTTCCGGTCTCGCAGAAGGCGCAGAGGCGGGCGCAGCCGACCTGGGAGGAGACGCAGGCGGTGTAGGTGCCCCCGAACATGGGGACCGCGACGGTCTCGACGGCGGCCCCGTCCTCCAGACCGAACCGGAACTTGACCGTTCCGCCCGCGGGGCCGGGTTCGGAGACGGTCGAGAGGATCCGCGGGCGCTCGGTTACGGCCATGACGGGAGTATACGCGGGGGCCGGGAAAAGGTCAGCCGGGGACGGAGCCGCGGGGACAGAGCTCGCGCTTCGGGCGGCCGGCCCGCCCCCCGGCTCGAACCGGCCCGGCTTCAGCCCCGGACCCGGGCCCAGAGTTCCCGAAGGCTCGGGGCCTCGGCTCCCGAGGACTCCACCAGGGCCCGGAGTTCCCCGGCCAGCATCTCCATCTCCGCACGTGCGGCGTTCGCGTGCCGGGCGATCACCGTCTCCCCCCAGGAGGAGCCGATCACCGGGGCGAAGGCCGCCGCGACGAGGGGGGCGGGCAGGACGGCCAGGATACCCAGCCGGGCGGGACGGATCGCCGTCCCGGAAGCCCGGAGGGCCCGGAACCCGTCCCGGATCGCGGAGGCCATGAGCCGAAGGGTCCGGGTGTCCCGGGCCAGGGCCCGGTGGTCTCCCGCCTTGGCGTAGACGGCGTCCGCGATGGGACTCACCAGGGCGACGTGGGTCTTCTGCCAGGCGTCCATGTCCCGTTCCAGCCGGGCCGGGAAGCCCGCGTCCCGCATCGCCCCGAGGAGCTTGCGCAGGATTGTCCGGTCCGTTCCGGGCCCCGACGGCCCCAGGGTGGTGGCCTGCACGATCCCCGGGACGATGGTGTACCGCACGGTGCCGTCCGGAAGCTTTGTCCCCCCGGCGCCGGGAAAGGCGAAGGCCAACCGGGCCTCCGGGAACCGGGATCGGAACTCGGGATGTCCGTCCGCGGCGTTCACCATGGGTACGACGAGGCCCCCGGGGTCGTCCCCCGCGAGGACCCGGGCGGCCTCCCCGGCCTGGTCCTTGCGGACCGCCACGAGGACCGCGTCCGGCCGGAACTCCCGGAGGGTTTCCGGGACGGCAACCCGTATCGCGGTACGGCGCTTCGAGCGTTCGTCCTCGAGGAGGATCCCGTCGTCCCGGAGGCTCCGGACCCGCTCGCCCCGGGCGAGTACCGCGACCTCGTACCCCGCCTCCGCAAGGCGGGCCGCGTACAGGCTCCCGATCACTCCGGCTCCCACCACGGCGATCCGGAGGCGAATGCCTGCGAGCTCTGTCCCCGGAGCGGGAGAATGTGCGCCCGTCATACGCCGCTCCGTTTCCGGATCGACCGACGCGCCCGGAGCAGGTCCGGCACCTTGACGATCTCCGAGGCTCCCGCGGCCACGACGCCCGTGGCCAGGGAGAAGGGTACCTGCCAGAGGTGCACCGGGGCGAAGCCGAAGACGCCGTTCAGGGCGGGCACGAATATGGCGGCGGCCAGGAAGACCAGGGCCCCCGCGATTACCCAGGTTTGGGCCGGGTTGGGCCGGGCGAGGATGCGGAAGAAGCCCTGGGTCCGGGAACGGTTCGAGATGATCATCCCCAGGTTCCCGAACACAAGCCCCACGAAGGAGAGGGCCCGGGCCTCGCCCTCCCCGAATCCGGAGGCCAGGGACCATGCGTACACCGCGGCGACCAGGGCGAGCACCGCCAGACCCTGGACGACGGCCAGGACGACCAGGTGCCGTCCGAAGAGCCGCTCCGTCGCCTTGCGGGGCGGGCGGTCCATGACGTCCTCCTCCTCGTCCTCCATCTCGAACACCACCGAGCAGGCGGGGTCGATGATGAGCTCCAGGAAGAGGATGTGGACCGGGAGCAGGGCCAACGGCCAGCCTAAGAGGACCGGCAGGAGGGCCATCCCCGCGATGGGCAGGTGGACGGCCAGGATGAAGGCGATGGCCTTCCGGAGGTTGTCGTAGATGCGCCGGCCGGTCCGCACCGCCTGCACGATGGAGGCGAAGTCGTCGTCCAGAAGGACGATGTCCGAGGCCTCCCGGGCGACGTCCGTGCCGCGCCCCCCCATGGCCACGCCGATGTCCGCGGCCTTGAGGGCCGGGGCGTCGTTCACCCCGTCCCCGGTCATGGCGACCACCTCGCCGTTCGACTTCAGGGCCTCCACGATGCGGAGTTTGTGCTCCGGCACGGCCCGGGCGACGACGTTGGTCCGGGCCAGCCGAACCCGGAGCTCCCCGGCGTCCAGGGTCTCGATCTCGGGGCCCGTCAGGACGTCCTCGGGATTCTCGATGCCCGCGGCGCGGGCGATGTTCGACGCGGTGCCCGGGTAGTCCCCGGTGATCATGAGGACCCGGATCCCGGCCCGGCGGCACAGGGCGACGGCGTCCGGGACCTGGGGTCGGATGGGGTCCTGAAGGCCCAGGAGGCCCAGGAACTGGAAGGGGAAATCATGCTGGCCCTCGGGGAGCCCTCCCGGGGGAACCCGGGCGGATCCGACGGCGATCACCCGGAGCCCTTCGGAGGCCAGCCGGTCCACGCACTCGCGGATACCGGCCGCGGACGTCCCGTCCATGTGGCAGAGGTCGGTGATCGCCTCGGGGGCTCCCTTGGCGGCCACGATGAAGCCCCCGCCCGAGGCGGACTCCCAGACGCGACTCATGGCCAATAGGCGCTCCGAGAGGGGGTACTCCCGGAGCAGGTTCCAGTCCTCCCGGAGGTGCTCCGTGTTGAGGAGGGTCCTCGACCCCAGCTCCCGCATGGCCTTCTCCATGGGGTCGAAGGGGTCCCGGGGACTGGCCAGGAGGGCGTGCTCGACCAGCTCGTGGTACTCCTCGGGCAGGCGGTCGTCGGCGTTCCCGATCCGGTGGGTCCGGGTGCCGACGCAGAGGGTCGTCACGGTCATGCGGTTCAGGGTCAGGGTCCCCGTCTTGTCCGTGCAGAGCACCGTCGCGGACCCGAGGGTCTCCACCGCGGGCATCCGGCGGGTCAGCACCGAGCGCTTGGAGATGCGCCAAGCCCCCAGGGCCAGGAAGACGGTCAGGACGACCGGGAACTCCTCCGGCAGGGTGGCCATCGCCAGGGACAGACCCGCCAGCACGCCCCGGAGCCAGTCGCCCCGGGTGAAGCCGAACACGAGGACCACGACGGCGCAGAGGGCGAGCCCCGCGAGGGCGAAGCTCCGGACGATCCGGCCCGTCTCGGACTGGAGGCGGGTCTGCCCGGGCACCAGGGATTGCAGGGCCTTCCCGATCTTGCCCATCTCCGTCCGGATCCCCGTCGCGGTAACCCGGGCCACGCCCTGGCCCCGTACGATCATGCTGCCCGAGTAGACCATGGACTGGCCGTCCCCCCCGGGGCGGCCGGGTTCCGAGGCCCCGTCCCAGACGGCCTTCCCGACCGGCACGGATTCCCCGGTAAGGAGGGACTCGTCCGCCGAGAGGTTCACCTGGTGGAGGACCTGGGCGTCCGCGGGCACCCGGTCGCCCTCGGCCAGGAGGATGATGTCGTCCCGGACCACCTCCCGGCCGGCGATGCGCCGCTGCTCCCCGTCCCGGACCACCAGGGCCCGGGGACTGGAAAGGTCCCGGAGCGCGTCCAGGGCCCGCTCGGTCTTGCCCTCCTGGTACACGGTGATCCCGATGATGACCGCCACGAACCCCAGGAGCATCAGGGCCTCCCCGGGGTCCCCCAGGATGAGGTAGAGCAGGCCGCAGGCGACCAGCAGGAGGAACATGGGTTCCCGGAATACTTCCAGGACGATATGGAGGATTCCGCGTTTCCGGGTTTGGGGAAGCTCGTTGTAGCCTTCCCGGGCGACGCGCTCGAGGACCTCCTCGGAGGTGAGACCCCCCAGGTCGGCCGGCTGAAACGATTCGGGCATTCTGAACTCCTGAAATGGGTGTTGCCGTCGGCTCGTTCCGGCGTGGAACCCCGACATCGCCAGGATAATCCGTTTTTAACGTTCAGTCAATACTGAACGTTAAAAACGTTATACTTGACGGGGAAAGGCCGGGGAGCCATACTACCCCCGGAGGCCGCCATGGTCGGAACCGAGATCCGGGAACTGCACTTCATCGAGGACATCGGACTCTTCTTCGAGCAGATGGGCATGCCCCGGATGGCGGGACGCATCCTGGGGGTACTCCTGATCTGCGATCCTCCCGAGCAGTCCCTGAACGAAATCGGGGAGGCAGCCCGGGCGTCCAAGGCCTCCGTGTCCACCATGACCCGGCTCCTGGCCTCGGCGGGCCTGATCGAGCAGGTCCCCTCCCCCGTCCCCCGGAGGGATTACTTCCGCTACCGGAAGGGGGGCTGGCTCGCCTTCATGCGCCAGCGGATGGAGATCATGGCCGCCCTCCACGACATCACGGACAAGGGCCTGGGCATCCTGGACGGCAAGGATCCCGCCCTCAAGGAACGGCTCTACGAAGCCCACGACATCTTCGAGTTCGTGGAGAACGAGTTCCCGGACTGGCTCGAGCGGATGGCCGCCAAGCGGGGCGCCAGCCTGGGCCGCCGCCGGCTGACGGGTCGGACCCGGGGCTGACGTCCCCCGTCGGGTATTCCGTTTGCGGCCGATCGCCGGGTACCCTATACTCCGTACTATGCCGGAATCCGAAACCACCCCCGGGAATCCGACCGCGCGTCCCCGGTCGCCCGTTTACGCGATCCTTTTCCTAATGGCCGCCCTCCTCGCCCTGCCCGCATGGCTGGGCCGGGACTTTCTCCGGGTCTCCCCGGGGAAGGCCGGCCTCGACCTCTCGTACCCCTATTCCGCCCGGATCGCCCCGGACGGGTCCGCGGTCCTGACCGACTCCGGGGAGCGCCGCATCCTGGGGCTGTCCCCCCGGGGGGAGCTCCGGTTCATCCTCAAGGGCGGCCGGAGGACCGGCGGCTTCTACAGCGGCCGGCCCCTGGGCTTCGACTCCGCGGGGGCCTTCTACGTGGACGACACGGTCTACGACCTGGAAACCGACAACGTGGAGGCCCGGAGGATCCAGAAATTCTCCTCCTCCGGCCGGTTCCTGGGCACGGTCCTCGAGTACCGGTTCGAGGGCGAGGCCATGTCGGACTGGGAAAGCCACCCGGTCTTCGGGCAGATGCGGGGGGACGTCCTCCATTGGTTCAAGAAGGGGGAGGACGGAACCTGGTCCCTGATAACCCTGGACGCGTCCCGGGGGGACGGGGCGGTCCCAACGGCGCTCCCGGGGATCGACGTGTACGACGCCGCGGGGGCGGCGGTCCTGTCGGACTCGGAGATCTGGTTCCTGCGGCCCGACGGCCGGATCGAAGGCTGGAGACCGGAAGGGGACAGAGCTCAAGCGGACGGTGCGGTCGCGGCCGGGGACGGAGATCCCGGCGAGGCCGGCTTCCGGCTCCGGTTTCCGACCACGCTGCTTCCCGGGTGGGACGGCTCGGTCCTGGCCGTGGACTTCAAGTCCCGGGTGTACCGGTTCCGGCCCGGCTCCGCCGCCGGCGGCGTCGAGACGATCTTCGACGGCGCCTATGCGGGGGAGGACGGTACCCGGATCCCCGTGATGTTCCAGACCGCGGCGGCCGCCCCGGACGGGGGGCTCGCCCTCTGCGACGAGCTGTCCGGCAGCCTCGTCCGGATCGGGCCGGAGGGATCGGCATGGGTCCTGCGTACCGCCCGGTTCGGCCCGAAATTCCGGATGCTCCACCTGGGATCCTGGGCCGCCCTCGTCCTGGGAGCCGCCTGCGCCCTGGGTGCCGTGATCGCCCTGTACGCCCGGATCCTGGGCCGCCGGACTCCCCTCTTGCTCAAGCAGCTGTCGATCATGATGCCCGTGATCGCCCTGATGGTCGCCAGCGTCGCGGTCTTCGTCTACCAGACCCTCTCGGATTCCCTGAACGGCCAGCTCCGGGACCGGCTGGTGCATCTGGCCCACCAGGGGGCCGCCCGGACCGATCCCGAGGCCGCGGCGGCCCTGGATTTCCGGAACACCTCGTACATGGAGCTCCTGGAGTCCCCGGAGGCCCGCAGCCTGATCGAGGTGCTGGACGAGCTGGTGAACCTGAACGAGGATCCCTGGGATTCCTCCATCTTCCCCTACGTCTACCTCCGGGACGGACCGACCTGGTGGATCCTGGGATCCTTCGACTACGTGGAACCCTATCCCTACGCCAAGCCGGAGCACCAGGAGGTGCTGGACACCGGGGAGTTCCGGTACTTCCGGTACGACGACATCTACGGCGCCTGGCTCTCCGCCCTGGCCCCGATCCGGGATCCCCAGGGCCGGACGGTCGGGGTCTTCGAGGCGTCCATGCGGGGGGACTCCCTGGACGAGGCGGGCCGGAGGTTCGCAGCCCGCGCCGCGATCGGGGGTGGGGCCATCCTGGTGGTCTTCCTGGCCATGCTGGCGGGCTTCACCTACATGCTCCTGCGGTCGGTGCGGAAGCTCCAGCACGGGGTCAGCCGGATCTCCTCGGGGGACTACGACATCCGGGTGGACATCGACTCGAAGGACGAGATCGAGGACCTGGGGGAGGCTTTCAACGGCATGTCCGCGGAGATCAAGGGCTACGTGGACCGGTTGGCGGACTTCAGCCGCGCCAACGCCCGCTTCGTGCCCAAGGAGTTCATCGAGAGCCTGGGACGGGACAGCATCACCAGCGTCCGCCTGGGGGACCAGATCCTCACGGAGATGACGGTCCTCTTCTCGGACATTCGGGACTTCACGGCCCTCTCCGAAAGCCTGGGTCCCCGGGAAACCATCGAGCTGTTGAACGAGTACCTGTCCCGCATGGGCCCCGTCATCCGCGGCTCCGGCGGCTTCATCGACAAGTACATCGGGGACGCCATCATGGCCCTCTTCCCGGCCCCGGTCGACAAGGCCGTGCGGTCCATGCTGGGGATGATGGACTCCCTGGAGCAATACAACGCCACGCTCCGCGCCGCGGGCCGTCCCGAGCTCCACTCGGGGGTGGCGATCCACACGGGCCACCTGATGCTGGGCATCATCGGGGAGGCGGAGCGGTACGAGGGCACGGCCATCGCGGACACGGTAAACCTGGCCTCCCGGCTGGAGAGCCTGGCCAAGTATTACGGCGTCCGGGCTTTAATGTCCGGGGATTCGGTGGACAGCCTCGAGGAGAAAGGCTACCCCCTCCGCTTCCTGGACGCCGTCCAGGTCAAGGGCAAGACCCGGTCCGTCCGTATCTTCGAGCTCGTGGGCCGAGGGGATCCCCTTCGGGAAGGGAAGCTGGCCGGCCGGAAATTGTACAAGGAGGCCTTCGAGCTGTACGCCCGGGGCGACTTCGAAGGCGCGGGGAAAGCCTTCCAGGCTCACCTGGAGCGGGCGGAAGAGGACCCTCCGGCGGTCCTCCTTCTGGAACGCTGCCGGCGCTACGCCCGGGAGAGCGCCCCGGCGGGCTGGAAGGGAGTCACGGTCTTCAGCGAGAAATGACGCCTTCCGCGACCTTCGGGTCCACCCCGAACCAGGCTTCCGCGGCCTTGAGCTCCGGGAAAAAACGGTCCAGGAGCATATGGACCGCCTCCCGGGCTTTCCCCGCGGGGGTGGCCCGGGCAAGGAGCAGGTAGAAGTACGGCGGCTTCTCGAAGCGGCCGTCCTTCCAGGCTCCTACCAGTAATTTTTCCAGTCGGGCAGCTCCTCGGGCCTCCCCGGACCCGATGGCCCGGGCCGCCCGATCCTCCTCCTCGGATTTCTTCCGGGCGATTTCCCCGGCGAGATCCGCGTACGAGTACTCCCGGATCCGATCCACGTGCAGGGAGGCGGCGGCGCATTCCAGGCACTTCAACAGGAGCCGGCCGTCCAGGCGCATACGGTCCGGGAAGAATCCCCGGGACGGACGCTTCGCCTCCTCGGCCAGCGGAGCCCCCAGGCCCGAGGCGACGCCGCGGAACCGGGCCTCCGCCTCCGGGTCCGGACGCAGGAAGTAGGAATATCCGGACAGGCGGCCGAAGACCCGCAGGGTGTCCAGGTATCCCAGGAGGGTGAAACGGTCCAGGAAGGTCCGGTCGAAGTCCAGGATTCCGCCCATCTGGATGGAGTTCTTGACATAGACCGTCTCGGAGCCCTCCACGTCGGGCTTGAGGTTGACCCCCGCCCCGGAGACGTCCACCACGATGATCCGGCGGTATCCCCGGCGGCGGGCCATCTCGTAGGGGACGTTGTCGTAGACCCCCCCGTCCACGTAGGTCTTGCCATCGATCTTGGGCAGGGTGAAGCCCGGCACCGCGGAGCTGGCCATCAGGTAATCGATCAGGCTTCCCGGCGGCATAAAGTCCAGGAAGAGCTCCCGGGGCTCCAGGTCGCTGACGTTCACCGTCGTGATGCCCAGGTCCACGCCCCGGGCGCGGATCGCCCCCTCGTCGATGTGCTTCTGGAGGGTGGCGCGCAGGGGGGAAGTGTCCAGGCCCCCCTTCCGGGCAAGACTGCGGGAGACCTTCTTGATCCGGGACATCATCTCGGCCCCGTCCGGGAGGCCTGCGGCGTCGGGACCGACGTCCACGATGGACTCGAGCTTGATGGACGCCCCGATCTCCTGGAGCTCCTTTTCGAGCCCCTGGGCCAGGAAGGCCCCGATGATGGCCCCGATGGAATTGCCGACGAAGGCGTTCACCGGGACGCCCAGTTCCCGGAGGGCCTTCCAGGCCCCGATGTGGTAGACCCCCTTCGCGCCGCCCCCGCCCAGGACCAGGCAGTAGGGGCGTTCGGGGTCGAACTTGTATTTCCGCGGAATGGACTTGGCCATGTCCGGATTGTCGGGATTCCGGGCCCGGAGTGTCAACGGGTGGCCGGGAAATCGGCGAAAGGGGACAGAGCTCGAGTCCGACCCGGGGACAGAGCTCGATTTCGACGAGGCGGCTCCAGAACCGGCGGAACGGGGACGGAGCTCGAGTCCGCCCCGGGGACAGAGCTCGATACCGGCACCGCGTCGGCCGGATTCCGCCTTCCACCCGGGCCCCGTACGTGCGATACTGGAGCATCCGCGGACGGAACGCGGGATCGGAGGCGGCATGAAGGACCTCGGCCAGACCCTGCTCCGGGAGGAGGCTTTTTCGGAGATCGTCATCGGAAACACAGCGGTCGTGCGGGCCCTGGTGGAGGCGGGGGTTCGGTCCGTCTCGGCCTACCCGGGATCCCCGACCCCGGAGATCGCGGACGCCATCGCGGCCATCCCCGCGGAGAAACGGCCCTTCCGCTTCGAGTTCTCCACCAACGAGAAGGTGGCCACCGAGGTAGCTTTCGGATCCGCCCTGGCGGGCCGCCTGTCCGCGGTTTTCTTCAAGAGCGTGGGCCTCAACGTGGCCGCGGACTCCTTCGTCCAACTGCCCCTGCTGGACATCCCCGGGGGGCTCGTGGTGATCCTGGGGGACGATCCCGGGGCCAATTCCAGCCAGAACGAGCAGGACAACCGCCACTACGCCCGGATGAGCTACATGCCCCTCCTGGAGCCCTCGGGAGCCCGGGAGGCTTACGGGATGTTCAAGACCGCCGCGCGCCTGGCCGCCCGCCACCGAACCGCGGTGATCCTCCGCCTGACCACCCACGTCTGCCACGCCAAGGAGAAGGTCGACTTCGCCGCCCGGCCCCCCGCGGTCCCCAATCCGGCCTGGGGATTCGACCCCGCCCGGGAAAACTACGTGCCCCTGGCCTCCTCGGTCTTCCCCTTGAAGCGGCGGGCCCTGGAACGCCTGGCCGCGGTCGAGGAGGACCCCGATGCCCGGGGAGTGAACGTCGTCGAGGGGACGGGATCCCGGCGGGGGGTGATCACCGCGGGGACCGCCTGGCTGTCCCTCCGGGATGCCCTGGAGGAGTCGCGGCCCGGCTCGGTGCGGCCGGACATCCTGAAACTGGGCCTGGTCCATCCCCTGCCCCGGCAGGCGGTCCAGGATTTCCTGGCCGCCCACGAGGAGGTGAAGATCCTGGAGGAGCTGGACCCCGTGCTGGAGACCGAGATCAAGGCCCTGGCCTACGACGAGGGCCTTCCGACACGGATCCTGGGCAAGCGGGACGTCGAGGAGCGGATGGGCGAATACGTCCCCGCCAAGGTCCGGGACATCCTGACGGGAACCTGGCCGGACCTCTTCGACGGCCCCCGGCCGGCCCCCCTCCCCGCGGTGGCGGCTCCCCGGCCCCCCCAGATGTGCCCGGGCTGCGGTCACCGCTCGGCCTTCTACGCGATCAAGCAAGCTCTGTCCCCCGGGGACGTCACCGTGGCGGACATCGGCTGCCACACCCTGGGATACCTGCCCCCCTACCGCATGGGGGGGGTGCTGCTTTCCATGGGACACTCCACTTCCACCGCCTCGGGGCTCTCGATCTTCCGGGAGGGGCGTCGGGTGGTGTGCTTCCTGGGGGATTCCACCTTCTTCCACGCGGGCCTGCCCGGGATCGTCAACGCCGTCTACAACGGCCACGAGGTCCTCCTGGTGGTGATGGAGAACGGGACCACCGCCATGACGGGGCACCAGGACCACCCCGGCACGGGCAAGTCCTTCAACGGCCCGGCGCCCAAGCTGTCGGTACGGGCGGCCCTGGAGGGCCTGGGGGTGGGTAACATCCGGGAGGTGGATACCTACCGCCAGACGGAGCTGACCTCGATGGTCCGGGAAGCCCTGGCCGAGCCGGGCTTCAAGGTCATCATCGCCCGGCACCCCTGCATGCTCAAGCTCACCCGGGAGGCCCGGCGAAGGGCGGGGGCCGGCTGGAAGGTCCGGCAGGTGCGGGTGGATCCGGATACCTGCGTGAAGAATCACGAGTGCATCGAGCGCTTCGCCTGCCCGAGCTTCCAGGCCCGGGAGGACGGGGCCGTGGAAGTCAGCCGGGACCTCTGCATCGGGGACGGTTCGTGCCGGCAGACCTGCCCCGCCGGGGCCCTGGTCCAGGACAAGGAGGAAGGGCGATGACCGACCGCTTCGACATCTACATCGCGGGGGTGGGAGGCCAGGGGATAGGCCTATTGTCGGAGGCCCTGATCCGAGCCGCCGACGCGGCGGGGCTTCCGGCGCGGGGCTGCGACACCCACGGCCTGGCCCAGAGGGGCGGATCCGTGGCCAGCCACGTCCGGATCGGGTCCCGATGCCACTCCGCCCTCGTCTCGGAGGCGAGCGCCGACCTGGTCGTCGCCCTGGAGATCCACGAGGCCGTGTCCGCGGGCCGAGCCTACCTCAAGGAGGGCGGGACCCTGGTATGGTTCGACGCCTCCTGGCAGCCCCTGGCCGTCCGGCTGGGCGAGGAGGGCCCCGCGGCGGCGTCCGACGTGGCGGAGGTCGCCGCCCTGCGCCGGGGCCGGGCCGTCCGGGTCCCCGCGGACTCGGCCCCGGACCCCCGGATGCAGAACACCGCCGTCCTGTCGGCGATCTGCCGGCAGGGCCTGGTACCGGGGCTGGGCCCGGAGCACGCCCGTGCGGCCCTGTCCGACCTGATGGCCGGCCCGGCCCTGGAGGCGAATCTCCGGCTGCTGGAGGACTGACTCCCCGCTTCGACCCCCGGGACTACGCTCCGACGAGCGGAGGAATCGCCGGCGACGCCAACCAATTCCGCGGAGGATCCATGCAGGGACAAGCCGACGAACTTCTTCGACGAATCCTGGAATCCGAAGCTCCCGCCGCTGCGGCCGGGGTCGGCGGGGACCCGGCGGCATCCCGCTTCCTGAAGCGATGCCGCGGGGCGGCCCGGGGTGAACTTTCGGTCCGGGCGGACCGGGATCCGGACTTTCGCCGTCTGCTCGGGAAGACCCTCGAAGAAGCGGTTCGGCCGGGCCCGGTTCCGCCGGGCCTGTACTGGCCCCTCCTGTTTCCCGAGGGAGCGAGGCTCCGGGCGGATCCCGAGGCCGAGGTCCGCGCCCTTCGGGAAAAGAGGAGGATCCGCGTCCTCCGGGCCGGCCCCGACCCGATCGTCGATCCGATCCGGGAGGTCCTGTTCACCTCCAACATCCTGCTCACGATACCTTCTTCTCCGGCTTCCCTGGATACACTGGACCTGGACGAGGACTGTCGGGATCGTATACGGGCCGCCGGGACGGAACGCCAGGCGTTCTTCTTCGACCACCCCGTCCACATCGGGGAACCGCCGGCAAGCAACGAGATCGTGTACGGGCTTCGGGGACTGGACCGAGCGATCGAATGGGAAAAGGCCGCCGGCGCCGCCGGGGCGCGGGACAAGGCCACCGTCGTGCTCTCCGTGTCGGTCACCCACACGGGGCTTCGAGAAGCCGCCGGAGCCTATATTCGATCCCTCCTCGCCGAAATCCCCCCGCTCCGGCATCTCCGGGTGTACGTCTTCACGGAGCTCGACTGTATACGCCTGGTGCGGAAAGCTCTGTCCCCCTTCCTGTCCCCCGGTCCCCTCGGCGACGCCGAGGATACGACCCGACGGATCCTCGAGGTGTTCGGCGTGGACGGCGAGTACGGCCGGCACTACAGCTTCCTGAAGGCCGTCGCTCCCTTCTGGCGGCTGTTCGTGGATCCCGCCGTGAAGGCCACCTTCAAGATCGACCTGGACCAGGTCTTCCCCCAGGAAACCCTGCTCCGCGAGTCCGGGGCCTCGGCGTTCGGTCACTTCCGCACCCCTCTCTGGGGCGCCCTCGGACGGGACGCGGAGGACCGGCCCGTCGAGCTCGGCATGATCGCCGGAGCCCTGGTCAACGAGAAGGACATCGGCCGGGGGCTCTTCACGCCGGACGTGACTCCCCCCGAGTCCATCCCCCCCGGGGAATCCTCGGTGTTCTACAACCGGGTGCCCATGGCCCTCAGCACCCGGGCGGAGATGATGGCCCGGTACGGTTCCGGGACGGACCTGGACGGAATCCGGACCTGCCTCCAGCGATTCCATGTCACCGGCGGGACCAACGGCGCCCGGGTGGATGCCCTGCTCCGGCACCGCCCCTTCACCCCGACCTTCCTGGGCCGGGCGGAGGACCAGGCGTACATTTTGTCCGTCCTGTACAAGGGAGAGGGTCCCTTCCTCCGGTACCTCCACGAGCCGGGCCTGATCATGCGGCACGACAAGGAAGCCTTCGCGGGCCCCTCCATCGAGGCCGCCCGTCTCGGACGCTTCGTCGGGGACCTCGCCCGGACCTACTATTTCAGCCGCTATGCGGAGGCGGTCCCCTGGGGATACGAAGCCACCAAGGCCCAGCTCGATCCGTTCACCGGCTGCTTCATCACCCGGCTCCCCTGGACCCTCCAGTACCTAAGGCTGTCCCTGAAGGCCGCCGAGGCGATCCGATCCGGGGAGACGGCGGAAGCCCGGGCCCTAGTATCCTTGGCCGCCGAACGGCTGTCGCCCCTGCTGGACGCGGACGAGGGGAAGGCCCCCTCGGTCCGGGAGCGATGGTCCTGGGAATCGGAGGCGTGGGAAGGCTACTATGACGCCTTGGAGGCCGCGTCGGGCCGGGACGCCGCGTCCCGGCTCGCGGTCGGGGGGCGGATCGTGCGATCCTGCCGGGTGGTGTGAGCCGGATCCGTCGGACCGGCGTCGCCCCCTCCCGGCCGACCGCTCGCGGTTGCCACCCCGGGACCCGGGTCCCGACTTCTCAATTCTCCAGGTACTTCACCGTCAACGACGAGAACAGCTCCAGGGCCGTTTCGATCCCGTCCAGGCCCGGCCGAACCTCGCCGTCCGAGCCGTCCACGGAACCGACGCCGATCGGCTCGAACCGGGCCTCCCTCGGACCCGAGCCGATCTCGAGCTCCGCCCGGTAGACGACGGAGGGCTGGCCGTTCACGCCGGCGTTCTTCTTGGTGAAGGTTTCGTTCCAGTCGTAGGAGCGGTTCACCTCGAGCTTCACGACGTAGGTTCCCGCGGGAAGGCGGGAGGCGATCCCGTTGCCGTAGACCACCGCGGATCCGACCGTGGTCGGGGAGGACACGGCGTCCGCGGACCCGGACTTCCGGGCGGACCACACGGGCAGGGCCTCGGGCCGTCCGGCCTTGGGGGCCGCCCGGTAGTTTCCCGTCACGGCCAGTTCGGTCACGTAGAGGGTGTCCAGGAACCGGCCGTCGGGAGTCTCGATCCACGCCGCGACCTGGGGCCAGACGGTGTACTCGATCCACAGCACCTTCATGTCCTTCGAGTAGTGGGGTCCCGGCTCCAGGTTCAGTTCGATGCGCGGCCCCGAAACGGCCCCGGGCTTGGGCTCGGGCAGCGCGGCGGGTTCGCCCGCGCAGGCCGCCAGGGTAAGGCCGGCCAGTACGAGGACGGCGATCCCGCCCGTCCTCCTCATGTTGTTGTCAACCATGATCTCTCCTTCGTGCCGAATCCTCTTGATTGTTGGCACTTCCAACATTATACTGAGGCGTGTTGGCGGTGTCAACATGGTTCGATAAAATAATCTTGCGACCCGTGAAGCGGCCGCGGAACTGGGAGGAAAGAATGAGCGGATCGCACGTCGCCCCGGGGGCCGGGCCCGTGGGCCGGCCGCCCTTTGACCGGTCAAGGGTCGAGACGATAGAGTGGAGGAGCAAGCGGGGGTCGTCGGAATGAGCGAACCGGAACCGAGAAAGGACACCTACCACCACGGTCATCTCCGGGAGGAATTGATCCGCCGCGGGCTGGAGGCGTTGGAGAGGGAAGGAGCGGAAACCCTGAGCCTCCGGTCCTTGGCCGAGGCGGCGGGGGTTTCCAAGACGGCCCCCTATCGGCATTTCAAGGACAAGGACCTCTTCCTGGGAGCCCTGGCCGACGAAGGATACCGGCGCCTCCACGAAGCCCTGACGGCCTCCGTGGAAGCGGGCCCAAAACGGCGCCGCGCCGAAAGCCCGGTCGCCGCGATGGGCCGGGCCTACATGGCCTTCGCGGTTTCCCGGCCGGCCCTCTACCGCCTCATGAACTCCCCCCTGATGTGCCGGATGCCGGCGGAGTTCATAGGCTGGGCGCGAAAATCCCTACTCCTGCTGGCGGAAACCCTGGAAGCGTCCCGGGCCGATTCGGCGAAGGGTCGGGGCGCCCGCCGGGCCGGACATCCGGACCTGGACGCCACCGCCGCGGCCTGGGCCTACATCCACGGCCTCGTGCTGATCCGAATAGACGGGCTCTATCCCGCGGACCTGCCCGAACCGGACTGGGACCGGCTGGCGGGGGTCGTGCCGGAACTGCCGGGACGCTAAGGCCGG
>CALMRC010000006.1 GCA_937873275.1 uncultured Spirochaetota bacterium | reverse complement strand
CCCGGGCCAAGACCCTGTACGCGGCCCTGGCGAACCTGGGGGTTGCGGCCCTGGTTTTCGTCCTCTCCGGATCTGCCTGGGACCGTCCTTCCTTCTGGCCGGTCTTCCTGGGGGGCCTGCTCTGGTCCGTGGGAGGGGTGGCCGCCTTCGCGGCGACGGAGATGATCGGCCTGGCCCGGGGCGCGGGCATCTGGGTGCCCGTGAACCTGGCGGTGGGGCTGGGCTGGGGGATCCTGCTCTTCCGGGAGCTCGAGGGGGCCTCCGCGGGGGCCAAGGCCTTGACGGGACTGGCCGCCGCGATCCTGACGGCCGGAGTCCTGGTGATCCTGTCCGCCAAGAAGGAGGAGCCCCGGGGCTCCCCGGAATCGGACGGGGAGTCTTCCGGCGGGGGGCCCGCCCGGAGGGGCCTGGCGGGGATGCTCCTGGCGGTCCTGGCGGGACTCTTCTTCGGCACCTACTTCATTCCGATCCGGGCGAGCGGGGTCTCCGCCTGGAGCGCCGCCCTGCCCATGAGCCTGGGCATGGCCGCCGGAACCCTGGTCCTCTGCCTGGCCTACCCGGCCCCGCCCTCCATGGCCCGTCCCGGCCACTACCTGAGATCGGGGCTTTCCGGTGTCCTGTGGGCCGCGGGGAACTACGGGATGCTCCTCCTGACCGAGCGGATCGGCACGGGCCGGGGCTTCTCCATCGCCCAGCTGAACATCATCGTCAGCGCCCTGGCCGGTATCTACGTCTTCCGGAATCCGCCGCCGAGGACCCGGGCGGCCTGGACCGCCCTGGCGGGATGCGTCGTGGCCGCCGCGGGGGGCGTCCTCCTCGGGCTCACCAAGTAGGAGGTCTCGGCCGACGGGGTTACCCGAACTTCCGGAGTCCCCGTTCCAGGTCCAGGAGGGCTTTCTTTCTCCACAGTCCTCCGCCGTAGCCGCCGACGCTCCCGTCGGCGTTCACGACCCGGTGGCAGGGCACGACCAGGGCGATGCGGTTGAGGCCGTTCGCGCGTCCCGCGGCCCGGGCGGCCCCGGGGGCTCCCACGCTCCCCGCCAGGTCCGCGTACGTGACGGTCGTCCCGTAGGGTATCCGCCGAAGACCCTCCCAGACCCGGACCTGGAACTCCGTGCCCCGCAGGGCCACGGGGACCGTGAACTCCCGAAGGGTTCCCGCGAAATAGTCGGACAGCTCCCGGCGCAACAGGTCGAAGTGGGGGCTGTCCCCGGGGGCGAGGGGGAGTCGGAACCGGGCGCGGAGGGTCCTCAGCTGGGCTTCCAGCATCCGCCGGTCCGAGAACTCCAGGAGGCACAGGCCCTCCTCCACCGCCCCGGCCGCCATGGGGCCCAGGGGGGTCTCGACCCATCCCAACCGGACGTAATCCCGGGGCGCGGCATCCTCCGTCGGGATCTTTCCGCCCGAGGCGGCCACCGCTCCCGGGGGGGCGCCGAAGACCTTGCCGAAGGCCTCCCGGAAACCCGAGAAGGACTCCCACCCGAATCCCAGGGCGGCGTCGTCCACGGACCCGCCCCCCTTCAGGGAGTCGAAGGCCCGTCCGAGCCTGCGGGCCCGGCTGTAGGCCTGGAAGGTCATGCCGTAGGCCCCGTTGAACCAGCGCCGGGCGGCCGCGGGGTCCACTCCCAGGTCCCGGAGATCCCGGTCCCGGAAGCGCCGCTCCGGATCCGCCTCCACCGCGGCCAGGAGGTCCCGGACCCAGTCCGGGGTCCCCCCGGATTCCAGGGGACGGCATCGGAGGCAGGGCCGAAATCCCGCGAAGAGGGCCTCCCGGGGGGATCCGTAGTATTCGACCCGCCCGGGACCGGGCTTCCGGGCCGGGCAGGAAGGACGGCAAAATATCCGCGTGGTCGTGACCGCGGCGTAGAAAACCCCGTCGAACCGGGCGTCCCGTTCCCGGAACGCACGCTCCATCACCTCGACGGGGGGAAGGACCGATCGCTCGTCCATGGCGCCTCCTCAGGATCGTTCCAACGATACCGCGGAAAGTCCGACTTCTTCCACCGGAAAATGGACAGGGAACCCGGACCCGGGTATAGTGGTGCGAAGTTTTTGAAGTCCGGGGGTGGGCATGTCCGTCCGGGGACCGGGTTCCGATTCGATCGAAGACAGAAGCATCCTCCTGCGCCGGGCCTCCCTCATCGCCCTGGTCGGGAACGCGATCCTGGCCCTATCCAAGATCTCCGCCGGCATCCTGGCCGGGAGCCTGGCCGTCCTGGGGGACGGGATCGACTCGTCCACGGACGTCGTGATCGCGGCCCTGTCCCTCTTCGTGGCGGGCGTCGTCGCGCGGCCCGCGGATTCCGACCACCCCTGGGGCCACGGGCGCGCGGAGACCGTCGCCACGACGGCTCTTTCCTTCATTCTGTTCTTCGCCGGCGGACAGCTCATCCTCTCGGGTCTCGCGAACCTCTTCCGGCCGGAGCCCCCGGAGATCCCGGATCCCGCGGCCCTCGCGGTGACGGCGGCCTCCATGGCCGGCAAGGGTTTCCTGGCGTGGACCCAGTTCCGGTACGCCCGGCGGACGGGCAGCGCCATGCTCAGGGCGAACGGCAAGAACATGGCCGGGGACATCGCCATATCCGGGGCGGTCCTGGCGGGGCTCTTCGTGGCCGTGGTCGCGCGGATCCCCCAGGCGGATCCGGTCGCCGCGATCCTCGTGGGGCTCTGGGTGGCCCGGAACGCCTTCGGGATCTTCCGGGAGGCCAACCTGGAGCTCATGGACGGGAACGCGGACCGGTCCCTGTACGGCCTTCTGTTCGAGGCGGTCCGGTCCGTGCCCGGCGCGGGCAAACCCCACCGGGCCCGGATGCGGCGCATCGCCGGGGCCTGGGACATCGACCTGGACATCGAGGTGGACGGCGGCATGACCGTCCGGGAATCCCACGCGCTGGCCGGGGCGGTGGAGCGGGAAATCCGGTCCCGCATGGAGAACGTCTTCGACATCGTGGTGCACGTGGAGCCCGCGGGCGCCTCGGGATCGGATTACCACGAGGGCGGGGAGGGGTTCGGCCTGGACGAGGGGATCCTGGGCGAGGACGGTGAACGGTAGGCGGTGGACTGTGGACAGTGGACGGGCACCTCAGCCGGAAGGCGGCAGGCCGGTTTCCTCGGACGGCGCCGCCGAGCCTAGGGGTCGGAACAGGACGTACAGGAGGATGGCCCCGGCGGCGCCGACGTTCAGGGAGTCCACGTCCCGGGCCATCGGAACGGCCACCCGCAGGTCGCAGGCGTCGGACAGTTCCGCGGGAAGACCCCACCCCTCGTTTCCCAGGACCAGTACCCGGGGGCCGGCTCCCGGCAGGGATTCGGGCGTCCGCGCGTCCGGGGTCAGGGCGGCGGCGTATACGGCCCGTCCGGCCGCCCGGAGGAGGGGAACCGCGTCCTGGTCCGTTGTCCGGATCGGGCGGGTCAGGGAGTTTCCCATGGAAGTCCGAAGGGCCTTCCGCCCGTAGGGATCCGCGCAGCCGGGTCCCAGGAGGATGCCCCCGGCCCCCAGGGCCGCGGCGGTCCGAATGAGGGAGCCCAGGTTGTCCGGATCCGTGACGTTCCAGAGCCAGAGCAGGTGGCCGGCCGGGAGGTTTTCCGCGTCCAGCGGGGGGATCTCGGGCCGGTCCGCCAGGGCCAGGACGCCCCGGTGGAAGGGAAAGCCCGCAAGGTTCTCGATCTCGGACCGGGGCAGGACCTGTACCTCGAACCGGCCTTCCGAACGGCTCTCCCATTCCCCCCGGGCGGAGGGGACGCAGACCAGGGCGCGGACCCGGAGGCCCGCCTCCAGGATCTTTTCCGTCACGATCCGACCCTCCGCCACGACGAGACCCCGTCGGCGGTAGTCCGCGTCCCTCAGCCCCCGGAACAAGTCCAGATCCATGCCCGCCTCCGATCTTCCTTCGCGAAGTTGCCCGGAACGCGTCTTTCCAATCCGCACCGGGGAGGATATAGTATCCGGGATTATATAAAGGGCTCGGTGTAGAAAGAAGAGAGATGAGCAACAACCCCGCCGCCAATCCTCTGATCCTCCGCCTCCTATCCTCCGGAAAGCTGGAGCCTATCCTGAAAGGTGCCGGAGTCTTCCTCAAGGACTATTCCACCGGACAGGGCTTCTGCAACACCTTCTGGAAGGAATGCGGCTACGGGGAGTCCGAGATGACCCGGGACCGTTGGATCGAGCTCCTGCACCCCGAGGACCGGGACAGGGTCGTCGAGGCGGTGGGCCGCCTTCACGAGGGGCGGGGGGACTTCTTCACCGAGGAATACCGGTTCCGGGACAGCCGCGGTCGGTACCGCTGGGTCCGATCCCGGGCCATCGTCCTGGAGCGGACGCCGGAAGGGGTGCCCTCCCTGTTCCTCGGGATCGACACCGAGATCACGGACCTCGTGATGCGGCTCGAGATCGAGAGGACCGAGCGGGAGGAGATGGAGCGGCGCTACCTGGAGGCGGAGGCCCTGCGGCAGGCCAGCACGGTGGTTACCGCGGGGATCGATCCCAAGGAATCCATCGGCCGGATCCTGGCGCAGAGCGCCGGGATCGTCTCCTCCGACGCCGTGTTCATCTGGGCGGTGACGGAGGACGGCCTGGAGTGCGTCGGGGCCCGGGGGGCGGACTGCCTGCCTCCGGTTCCCCGGGACCGGATGCCCCGCACCTTCGCCTGGGTCTTGCAGGAAAAGCGGCCGCGCAGGAACTTCGGCCGGCCCATCTCCCGGGGGACCGCGGTATTCCGGGATTCCCTGTACATGCCCGTCGTTTCCCGGGGCCGGGTCCTGGGCATCCTGGAGTTCCTGGGCAAGGAGCCCCGGGCCCTGGGACACCGGGCGGAAGGCCCGGCCGCGGTGTTCGCGGATTCCGTGGCGGTGGCCCTGGAGAACGCCCTGGAGTTCCGGGCCCTGGACCGGGAGGCCGGAGTGGACTGGCTCACGAACCTGCCCACCCGGCGTCGCTTCGATTTCCGGGTCCGGGCCTACCTGGAGGGTTCCCAGGAGGATCCCTGCTTCTGCGTGATGATGATCGACCTGGACCGGTTCAAGGTCGTGAACGACACCTTCGGGCACAAGGCCGGGGACGAGGCCCTGGCCGCGGCGGCCAAGGTCTGCCGGGACGCCCTGCGTTCCACGGACTACGTGTGCCGGTACGGCGGGGAGGAGATCGCCATCCTCCTGCCTGGCGCCGATCGGAAGGCCGGCTACGCCGTGGCGGAACGCATCCGGACCGGGGTGGAAGCCCTCCGGTTCCCGGGCTACCCGGATATGCGGCTCACCGTGAGCCTGGGGGTCCGATTGTCCTGCGGCGGATGCCGGGACCTCTCGGTCCTCCTTGCGGAGGCGGACCAGGCCCTGTACCGGGCCAAGGCGGAGGGACGGAACCGGGTGGTCCTCTCGGATCCCGACGCTTCTCCCGCCTGAGGGTGGCTTGGAACCACGGGAGGGACAGGATATGCAAGATTGTAGAAGGATGAACAGGATTCATCCTTGAGATTCTTGTTTTAATTAATTTATTATTCTGTATATCCTTTTCTGATCCTGTACATCCTGTCAAAATTTTCCGGGAAACGTTCTTCCGCAGCCTTCCCAGCTGCCGGGCTCCGCGCTATACTCCACTCGATGTCCTTCGTCCATCTCCACAACCATTCCGATTTTTCCCTCCTGGACGGCGCGGCGGGCGTGGAGGCCATGGCCGCGAAGGCCAAGGCCCTGGGCATGCCCGGCCTGGCCCTCACGGACCACGGCAACCTCTTCGGGGCCCTGAAATTCTACGAGGCCTGCCGGAAGCAGGGCGTCAACCCCATCGTCGGCTCCGAGTTCTACGTGGCCGGGGCTTCCCGGTTCGAGAAGACCGGGACCGAGAGCGGGAACAAGTACTACCACCTCGTGCTCCTGGCCAAGGACGTCGAGGGGTGGCGCAACCTGGTCAAGTTGTCCAGCGCGTCCTACGTGGAGGGCTTCTACTACAAACCCCGGATCGACGACGAGATCCTGGCCCGCCATGCCCGGGGGCTCGTCTGCTCCACCGCCTGCGTGGCCGGGGAGATCCCGCAGCTGGTCCTGATGGGCCGGCAGGAGGCGGCGGAGGCCAAGATCCTCAAGTACCGGGAGATCTTCGGGGCGGATTCCTTCTACCTGGAACTCCAGGACCACGGGATCCCGGAGGAGCGGACCGTGAACGCCGCTCTGATCGCCCTGGGGAAAAAGCACGGGATCCCCCTGGTGGCCACGAACGACATGCACTACCTGGACCGGCAGGACGCCTCGGCCCACGACATCCTTTTGTGCGTGGGCACCAACCGCAAGGTGTCGGACCGGGACCGGATGCGGTTCCCGGGGGCCGAGTTCTACATGAAGACCCCCGAGGAGATGGGGGCCCTCTTCGCGGAGGTTCCCGAGGCCCTGTCCAACACCCTCCGGATCAACGAGATGGTCCGGCTGACCATACCCCAGCCGGGTCCCCTCCTGCCGGACTTCGAGATTCCCCCGGAATACGGGACCGCCGAGGACACGGCGGCGGAGGAGCCCGCCGCCCGGGTCCGGGCCGCCGTGGCCCGGATGGACGACCGCACCATCTGCCAGCCCCATCCGGAGTACGGCAAGCGGGAATGCTCGGACCTGGCCCCGGAGCAGCGGAGGGCCCTGGAGGCCCGTCTGGCCCAGCCGGTCACCCGGTACTTCATCCACCTGTCCAACGAGGGCTTCCGGAGGCGCTACGGCGCCGGAACCCCGGAGCAACGGGACCGTCTGGACTTCGAGCTGGCGGTCATCATCCTCATGGACTTCACGGGCTACTTCCTGATCGTCGCGGACTTCATCAACTGGGCCAAGGACCACGGCATCCCCGTGGGGCCCGGGCGCGGCTCCGGGGCGGGCTCCATCGTGGCCTATTCCCTGCGGATCACGGACATCGAGCCTCTCAAGTACAACCTCCTGTTCGAACGCTTCCTCAATCCCGAGCGGGTGTCCATGCCGGACTTCGACGTGGACTTCTGCTTCGAGCGGCGGGAAGAGGTGATCGACTACGTCACCCGGAAGTACGGCACCGACCGGGTGGGGCAGATCATCACCTTCGGGACCCTCAAGGCCAAGGCGGTGATCAAGGACGTGGCCCGGGCCCTGGACATCCCCTTCGAGGATTCCAACAACATCGCCAAGCTCGTGCCCGACGATCCGAAGATGACCCTGGCCAAGGCCTTCGAGCAGGAGCCCAAGCTCCGGGCCCTGGCCGAGGATCCCCGGTACGCGGAGCTCTTCGAGGCCGCCCGGAAGCTGGAAGGCCGGCACCGGCACGCGAGCTTCCACGCCGCGGGGATCGTCATCGGCAAGACGGTCCTGACGGACTACGTCCCCCTGTACCGGGACCCCAAGACCGGGGCCCTGGCCACCCAGTTCACCATGGACCAGCTGGAGGCCTGCGGCCTGGTGAAGATGGACTTCCTGGGCCTCAAGACCCTGACCCTGATCCAGAACACCCTGGACCTGGTGGCCAAGCGGGGGATCGAGCTTTCGGAGGAATCGATCCCCGAGGACGACGCGCTCACCTTCCGGCTTCTGGGGGAGGGGAAGAGCACCTCGGTCTTCCAGTTCGAGAGTTCGGGCATGCAGGGGGTCCTGAAGCAGGCCAAGCCGGACCGGATCGAGGACCTGATCGCCCTGAACGCCCTCTACCGGCCCGGGCCCATGGACAACATCCCCCAGTTCGTGGACTGCAAGTTCGGCCGCGAGCCCATCCAGTATCCCCATCCCGTCCTGGAACCCATCCTGCGGGAGACCTACGGGGTCATCGTCTACCAGGAGCAGGTCATGCAGGCCGCTCAGCTCCTGGCGGGCTTCTCCCTCGGGGCCGCGGACCTACTCCGCCGAGCCATGGGCAAGAAGAAGGCCGAGGAGATGGCCAAGCAGCGGGCCCTGTTCGTACAGGGGTGCGCCGAGCGGAATTCCATCCCCGAGGCACGGGCGAACGAGATTTTCGACCTCCTGGACAAGTTCGCGGGGTACGGCTTCAACAAGAGCCACGCCGCCGCCTACGCCGTGGTCGCCTACCGCACCGCCTACCTGAAGGCCAATTTCCCCGCGGAGTTCATGGCCGCGAACCTGACGAACGAGATCTCCAGCCCCGACAAGATGACCGAGTACATCGGCGAGGCCCGGTCCATGGGGATCGAGATCCTGCCTCCCGACGTGAACCGCTCGGAGACCCGGTTCGCCGTGTCCGAGGGCCGGATCGTCTACGGCCTTCTGGGCATCAAAGGGGTGGGGGAGGGCCTGGTCCGGTCCATCCTGGAGGAGCGGGAGCGGGGCGGGCCCTTCGGGGACTTCGTCGAGTTCCTGGAACGGGTGGGCATGGGGCAGATGAACAAGAAGTCCCTGGAAGCCCTGGTCCTGGCGGGCTGCTTCGACGCCCTGGGGCATTCCCGGCAGGAGCTGGTCCTCAACATCGACCGGGCGGTGGAGTACGTCCAACGGAAGGAGGAGGCCCGGGCCTTCGGCCAGGCCAGCCTCTTCGACGGGTCCGGGGAGACCGAGGTTCCGCCCTTCGCCTACGAGCCCTCCCCGGAATACTCCCGGAAGGAGATCCTCCAGAGGGAGAAGGATCTCCTGGGCTTCTATTTCTCCGGCCACCCGATGGACGAGTTCCGGAAGCTCTGGGAGCGCTGCGCGGACCTGGACCTGTCCCGGCCGGACCGGGCGACGCCCAAGCGGAAATACACCCTGGTGGCCCAGTTGACGGAATGGCGGGAAACCCTCACCAAGTCGGGCCGGCGCATGGCCTTCGGCACCGTGAGCGACTACAAGGGATTCCTGCCGATCGTGGTGTTCGCGAACGCCCTGGAACAGTACCGGGACCGCTTCGCACCGGACGCCGTCCTCTGCCTCCGGGGGGAGGTGGATTTCAGCCGTACCGAGCCGGGCTTCAAGGTGGACGAGGTGCTGGATCCCTCCCAGCTGCGGGAGAAGTCCTACCGGGAAGTCCACCTGCGCCTCTCGGGGGTCCGGGCCGAGGAGGACCTCTGGGATCTCCGGGACGCCCTCTTCGAGTCCGCCGGACCCTGCTCCGTGGTCTTCCACGTCCCCGGCGCGTCGGGGGAGGTCACCGTCCTGCCCCACTCGGGGATCAGCTGCGCCCCCCTGCCGGAGGTCCTGGAACGCCTTCGGGAGACCCGGCACGTGGAGGAAGTCTGGTTCGACTAGGGCCGGGCTTCAGGGACGGGAGAGGATCCAGTCCGCCAGGTCGGGATAGCGCCGGAAGGTGAAGTCCGCGCCCCCGTCCCCCCGTCCGCCCAGGAGGGTCCGGATGTAGGCCGACGCGGCCCCGGCCGCCCGGGCGCCGGCCACGTCGTAGGCCGCGGAGTTGCCCACGTAGAGGAGTTCCCCGCTCTCCACCCCGAGGCGTCCCGCGAGGTCCCGGATGGGCTCCGGCTCCGGCTTGAGGTAGCCGGTCTCCTCGCTGGTCATCACCACGTCGAAGAGGTCGCCCAGGCCCATCAGCTCGAGCTTGCGCTCCCCGGGGAAGTCCGAGAGGGCTCCCAGGCGCAGCCCCGAGGCCTTGAGCCGGGCCAGGGACTCCCGGACACCCGGGAAGGGCCGGATCCTGTCGAAGCTCTCCGGGATCACCTTGTAGAAGAACCGTTCGACGCCTCGACGCGCGGCCTCCTCGTCGATACCCATGCGCCGGGCGACCAGGGCCGCCTGGTACCGGTGGAACTCCTCGATCCCCGCGGGGGGCGCCGCCCGATACTCCGGGGTACGGGCCAGGTCCCTCAGTTCCCGGCGCACCTCGCCGAAGGCCTTCAGGCAGGCGTAGTTGCGGACCGCGAAGCCCGCGAGGGCCAGGGAGAGCCGCCAGGAGGGGTAGAGAGTCCCGTCGATGTCGAAGCCGATCGCTCGGAAGGCCATAGGTTACCGTTTATACCCGACGGCTTCGCCGCCTGTCCAGCCGGAATTAAAAGCCCGGGGCAAGGGGCCCCGGGCTCGATCGTCTCACCCCGCGGGCGCTAGACTTCCCGCTTCTTGTACTCGGTGTGCAACAGCTCGTGGCTCAGGTGCCCCAGGGGTTTGCCCAGGAACTCCTTGTAGATCGCCGAGATCGACGGGTTTTCGTGGCTCTTCCGGATGGGCAGGCGCTGGTCCTCGACGTACACCGCCTTCTGCCGGGTGTCCCGCTTTTTCTGGTCCACCGCCACGGGTTGTCCGCCGCCGCCGATGCAGCCGCCGGGACAGGTCATGACCTCCACGAAGGCGTAGGGGCTCGTCCCCGCGGCGATCTCCTCCAATACCGTCCGGGCGTTCTTGAGGGTGTGGGCCACGGCGACCTTCAGCTTGGTGCCGTCCAGGTCCAGCTCCGCGCTCTTGATCCCCTCCATGCCCCGGGTGGCGGACAGCTCCATGACCGGGAAGGGCTTCTTGGTCACCAGCTCGTAGGCCGTGCGCACCGCGGCCTCCATGACGCCTCCGGTGGTCCCGAAGATGGTGGCGGCCCCGGTGGAGGCTCCCAGGGGATCGTCGAAGTCCTCGTCCGGCAGGATCTCGAAGTCGATGCCCGCCCGGCGGATCATCCGCGCCAGCTCCCGGGTGGTCAGGGCGTAGTCCACGTCGAAGAAGGACCCGTGGGTCTTGCCCTTCTCCTTCCACCACTTCCAGGCGTCCCGCATCTCCGGCCGCTTGGCCTCGAACTTCTTGGCCGTGCAGGGCATGATGGAGACCACGGTGATCTTGGACGGGTCCACCCCGGCCTTCTCCGCCCAGTAGCTCTTGGCCAGGGCCCCGAACATCTGCTGGGGGCTCTTGCAGGTGGACAGGTGGGGGAGGAGGGAGGGGTAGAAGGTCTCGATGAAGGTGATCCATCCCGGGGAGCAGGAGGTGATCATCGGGAGCTTCCCGCCGTTCGTCAGCCGGTGGATGAGCTCGCTGCCTTCCTCCATGATCGTGAGGTCCGCGGTGAACTGGGTGTCGAAGACCTTGTCGAAGCCCAGCCGCCGGAGGGCGGCCGCCATCTTCCCGGTTACGAGGCTTCCGGGCTTCATGCCCAGGGCTTCGCCCAGGGAGGCGCGGATGGCCGGGGCGGTCTGGACCACCACGACCCGGTCCGGGTCCGCCAGGGCCGCGAAGATCTCGTCCGTCTCGTCCCGTTCCACCAGGGCGCCGGTGGGGCAGACCACCGTGCACTGCCCGCAGGACACGCACTGGGAATTGGCCAGGGACCGGTCCATGAAGGAGGCCACCCGGGTCCGGATGCCCCGGCCCGCGAAGTCGATGGCCGACACGGTCTGGGTCTCCCGGCAGACCGCCACGCAGCGGCCGCAGAGGATGCACTTGTCGTTGTCCCGGACCAGGGACCAGCCCGCGTCGTCCACGCCGGGCTTCTTGCGGGTCCGGGGGAAGGGCAGGCGGCGGACTCCCATCTGGTCCGAGAGGGCCTGGAGTTCGCAGGACCCGTTCCGGGCGCAGGAGAGGCAGTCCGCGGGGTGGTTGGCCAGGAGGAGCTCCACGATGGTGCGGCGGCTCTCCTGGACCCGGGGGGAGTTGGTCTTGATGACCATGCCGGGACCCGCGTTCTGCACGCAGGACCGGACCAGACTCTTGGCCCCCTCGACCTCCACGACACAGACCCCGCAGGAGGCGTTGCTGGACACCTCGGGCAGGTGGCAGAGGGTGGGCACCCGGACCCCCGCGGCGGCGCAGGCGTCCAGGATCTTGGTGCCCGCGGGTACGGAGACCGCGCGGCCGTCTATCGTCAGGTGTACCGTGTTCTGTTCCATACGCGTCCTCCTTAGCGCCAGGGGCTGCGGGCGTCCGGCCGGACGTCGCAGCGAAGGCAGCGCCGGGCCTCGCTGATCGCCTGGTCGCCGTCGTAGCCGAGGTTGATCTCGATGAAGTTCCCGACGCGCTGGTCCGGGGGCAGGTGCCGGGGCCGGTTCTTCCGGCTTCCCTCCGGCTCCTGGGGCACCTCCATGTCGTACTGGAAGTCCCGGAAGAGGGAGGCGAAGCGGTCCTCCCCGGTCAGGGTCTTGTCCATTTCCCGGGCCACGCGCTTGGCGTCCCCCATGGCTTCCGCCGCCGTGGCGGGGCCGGTGACCGCGTCGCCGGTGGCCCAGACGTTGGGCAGGTCGGTCTTCAGGGTGAAGGGGTTCGCGAGGATGCGGCCGTCCTTGGCGGCACGGATCCCGTCCTTCACGAAGTCCCCGGAGTCGACCTTCTCCCCCACCGCCACGATCACGTCGTCGCAGGGGATGTCCTCGAAGTGGCCCGTGGAGATCGGGGTCGGACGGCCGGATCGGTCGATGGGGCCGGCCTTCATGATTTCGAAGCGGACCGCGCGGACCCGGCCCTTGGCGTCCCCCAGGATCTCCTGGGGAGCCAGCATGAACCGGAACCGGATGCCCTCCTCCTCGGCGCCCTCGATCTCCGCCTTGTTGGCCGGCATGTCCTGCCGGGTCCGGCGGTAGGCGACGGTCACGTCCTTGTCCAGCCGGTACAGGGTGCGAGCGGCGTCGATGGCCACGTTGCCCCCGCCGATCACCAGGATTCGTCGCCCGGTCTTGGGGGCCTTCTTGCCGGCGTGGAGGTCGAGGTACTCGTACCCCGGGTGCACGCCCTGCAGGTCCTCCCCGGGGATGGCCAGGGACTTGTCCCCTTCGGCGCCCACGCAGACCAGGACCGCGTCCGCCTTCTTGGCCAGGTCGGCCAGGGCGATGTCCCGGCCCACCCGCGTGCGGAAGACGAACTTGATCCCCAGCTTGGAGAAGAGCTGGAGCTCGTGGTCCAGTTCGTCCTTGGGCAGGCGGTAGGCGGGGATGCCGTACCGGAGGATGCCCCCCGCCTTCTCCTTGTCCTCGTAGATGGTGACTTCGTGGCCCAGGCGGACCAGGTAGAAGGCCGCCGCGAGGCCCGCGGGGCCGGACCCGACGATGGCCACCTTCTTGCCCGTGGGTCTGGCCTTCTCGTCCGCCAGCCGTTTCCAGACCGCCTGTTCCCGGCCCATCTTCCGGATCGTGTCCGCCAGGTAGCGGTGGATCTCCCCCTGCTGGACCGGATCGTCCAGGGTTTCCCGCCGGCAGCGGGTGGAGCAGTGGAAGTGGCAGATCCGTCCGATGGTCCCGGGCAGGGGATTGTCCCGGAGGGTCAACTCGTAGGCGTCCTCCAGGCGGCCTTCCTTGAGCAGGGCCAGGTAGCCGGGGATGTTCATGTGCATCGGGCAGGAGTTCTCGCAGAGGGCGCAGAAGAGGGACTCGCAGGTTCCCGCGTCGCAGCGCTTGTCCCGGATGTGGCGCTCGTATTCCTCCCGGAAGTACTTGAGGGTGGTGAGGACCGGGTTGGCCGCGGTCTGCCCGAGGCCGCAGAGGGCGGAGTCCCGGATGGTCCGGGCCAGGCGCTCCAGTTCGTCCAGGTCGCCGTAGGACGCCGTGCCCTTGGAGACGTCCGTCAGGATGCGGAGCATCTGGGAAAGGCCTTCCCGGCAGGGGGCGCACTTGCCGCAGGACTCCGCGGCGGTGAAGGACACGAAATACCGCGCCACGTCCACCATGCAGTTGTCCTGGTCCATGACCACCATGCCGCCGGAACCCATGATAGCCCCGATGGAGGCCAGGGACTCGTAGTCGATGGTGGCGTCGAACTTGTCCGCGGGTATGCAGCCTCCCGAGGGGCCGCCGCTCTGGACGGCCCGGATGACCTTGTTCATCCCGGCGCCGCCGCCCATGCCGTAGACCATCTTCTCGAGCTTGGTGCCCAGGGGCAGCTCGACCAGGCCCGTGTTGTTGACCTTGCCGACCAGGGAGAAGACCTTGGTGCCCGTGCTCTTGGGCAGGCCGATGCCCGCGAACCAGGCCCCGCCCTTGGCGACGATCGCCGGGACGTTGCACCAGGTTTCCACGTTGTTGATGTTCGTGGGCAGACCCTTGAAGCCCTTCTCCGCGGGGAAGGGGGGCCGCGGGACCGGCCGCCCGGCCTTGCCCTCGGCGCTGGCGGTCAGGGCCGTCTCCTCGCCGCAGACGAAGGCGCCGGCGCCCATGACGATCTCCAGGTCGAAGGAGAAGTCCGAGCCCAGGATGTTCTTGCCGAGCAGGCCCAGGGCCCGGGCGTCGTCCAGGGCCTTCCGGAGACGGTCCACCGCCAGGGGGTACTCGGCCCGCACGTAGATGAAGCCTTTGTTCGCGCCCATCGCGTAGGCGCCCAGGGTCATGCCCTCCACCAGGGCGTGGGGGTCGCTCTCGATCTCGTTGCGGTTCATGTAGGCGCCCGGGTCGCCCTCGTCGGCGTTGCAGACCACCCACTTCTCGGGACCCGGCCGGTCGGCCATCATCTTCCACTTCCGGGCCGTGGGGAATCCCGCCCCGCCCCGGCCGCGCAGGCCCGCCCGGTCCACTTCCAGGATGACGTCCGCGGGCTTCAGGGTCAGGACCGCCCGGGCCAGGGCGCCGTAGCCCCCCGCCCCCAGGTACTCCTCGACGTCCTCGGGGTCGATGATGCCCGCGTCCCGGAGCACGACCTTTTCCTGCCCCTCGAAGAAGGGGATCTGGTTCCAGGGCCGGACCTCGGGGAAGCCCTCCCCGAAGCGGATCACGGAGGTGCGGAAGTCCCAGGTCTCAATCTTGCCGTCCGCCTTCTTGGCCAGCTTCTCCAAGGCCTTGGGGTCCGAGGCGGCCTCCACATAGGCCGCGGCGTCCTTGGCGTCCGCCTTGGTGAACAGGAGCACGGGCTTGCCGGGAACCGCCAGGGTCAGGAGGGGCTCGGCGGCGCAGAACCCGAAGCATCCCACCTTCTTGAGGACCGGGGCGAGGCCGTTCTTGCCCGCGGCCTTGGCGGCGGCCTTCTCCAGGGCCGTGAACAGCAGGTCGGCGCCGTTGCCGATGCCGCAGGTGCCCATGCCCACGGAAATGCGGGTCGTAGCGGGCACCAGCTTGGATAGGCCCCGGGCCTTCGCGGCTTCCAGGTCCGCCATCGATTTGATCGGTTTCATTTACGGACCCCCTTGCGCAGAGTTTCCAGGATCGAAAGGAGGCGAGCCGTGTTCATGTGGGAGTAGATGACCCCGTCCACGGCCACCACCGGCGCCAGGGCGCATTGCCCGAAGCAGGCGACCGTGCGGACGGTGAACATCCGGTCCCCGGTGGTGAACGAGGGCTCCTCGTCTTCCCGGAAGTCCGGGAAGCCCAGCCGGCTGGCGGCCTCCTCCAGGAGGGCCAGGGAACCCCGGGTGTGGCACGCGGTGCCGCGGCACACGACGATGGCGTGCTTGCCCTGGGGGGAGAGATTGAAGAAGGAATAGAAGGTGGCGACCGAATAGACCCGCGACAGGGGGGTTCCGGTCATGTCCGCGATTTGGCGCAGGGCCTCCTCGCTCAGGTACTTGTGCTCATCCGCCTGCTGGGCTTCCTCCAGGATTCCCAGGAGGGCTCCCGGCCTTCCCGCGTACCGCTGGACGATGCCCTGCAGTCCCGTACGGGGGTCTGTCTTGTCCATGACGCCTCCTATTGATGCTTGCCCCGAGGGAACGACCCGGAAGCGGAACAGGATGCGGTGCACGACGCTCGGTTTCTCGGGGCTCGAACGGGATAATTCTATATCGGTTTCCCGGATTACACAAGAAAAAACTATCTATAAAATTTAATCATGACTATGGTCATTCGATAAAAACAGGACGCCGGCTGGCCGCGGAGAGCGACCCGGCGCGCCCGTCCCCGGGAATTCCACCGGGACGGAGGGGGGGGCTCGTAATTCCTGATTTCTGATACCCCGGGAGGGCGGCGGGGTCCGATAGGCCTCCGGCGGGGCCGCCGAGGATCCCTACCGGCCGATCCGGCCGGCCAGATGGAGTCCGACCCCCGCCAGGACCAGGCCTCCGATCAGGTTGATCCCGAGGTTGGCGATCCCCCGAACCTCGGCGCCGTCCAGGATGAGACGCAGGGATTCGAGGGTGAAGGTGGAGAAGGTCGTGAACCCTCCCAGGAATCCCGTGATGGCCGCCAGGCGCCAAACCCGGGGCAGGAGGGATCGATCCACCAGGCCCGCCGCGAACCCGACGGCCAGGCAGCCCGCGAGGTTCGCGAGCAGGGTGCCCCAGGGGAAGGCGGTCCCGACCAAGCGGGCGGCGGACAGGGACAGGGCGTACCGCAGGACGGACCCGAGTCCCCCGGCGAGCAGGACGATGAGCAGTTCCGGCATGGGGAGACTGTAGAGAGGTTTCCGATCCTTGTCGACCACCGCCTCCCGGCGGATCTCTTCTTTACTTCCTCCGGGAGCCGGTATATCCTCGGGACCATGAAACTGGTATTCTTGGGCCCCCCCGGGGCCGGCAAGGGAACGGTGGCCGAAAAGGCCGAGAAGGACCTGGCGGTCCCCCACGTGTCCACGGGGGAGATCTTCCGGGCGGCGGTCAAGAACCGGACCCCCCTGGGCCTGCGGGTCCAGGCCGTGATGGAGTCCGGGGCCCTGGTTCCGGACGAGTTGACCATCGAGCTGGTCCGGGAGCGCCTGGGCAGGGGGGACGCGAAGTCCGGGTGGATCCTGGACGGATTCCCCCGCACCATCCCCCAGGCGGACGCCCTGGAAGGGTTCGATCCGCCGGACCGGGTCGTGGATTTCGAGCTGGGGGACGAGGCCATTGTGGAACGCCTGTCCGGCCGGAGGACCTGCCCGGCCTGCGGGCGGAGCTTCCACGTGAAGTTCATGCCCCCGACCCGGGACGGGATCTGCGACGCCTGCGGGGGGACCCTCGTCACCCGGGAAGACGACAAGATCGAGGCGATCCAGCGGCGCCTGGCCGCCTACCGGGCCCAGACGGCTCCCCTGATCGAGTACTACCGCTCCAAGGGCCGCCTGACCACGGTGGACGCCTCCCCCGAGGCGGCCGCCGTCTACGCCGCCTTCCTGGGATTGCCGGGACTTTCGGTGCGGTAGGCCGGAAGCCGCGGCCGCCGCCGTCCGGGCTTTCCGCCGGAGGGTCGATTCCCCCGTTTCGGACCCGGAATCCGCGGTATACTCCACCTCGAACGGACCGCCGGGATATCCGGGTCCGGTCGGATCTTTCTTTCTCAAATCCATCCTGATTTCGGAGAGAACCATGGAAAAACCATCCTTCCGGCACTCCTCCCGCCGCGCCGCGGCCGGGTTCGCCGTGATCGCCGGGCTCCTCTGCGCCCTGGTCCTGTCGGTCTCCTGCGGGCCCTCCGTCCCGACCGCGGTCGTCCCCGCGGATCCGCGGTTCGTCGCGGCCCATTCCGCCGGGACCGTCTCCCGGCACGGCGAGATCCTGGTGGTCCTGGCCCGGGATTACGGCGGCCGGGAGGGTGAGTCCCCGGTCCGGGATCCCTTCCGCCTGGAACCGGCGGTGGAGGGGACCGCGGTCTGGAAGGACGGCTTGACCCTGGCCTTCCGGCCCTCGTCGCCCCTGGCGGCGGGACGGGAGTACGCCGTTTCCGTGGACCTTTCCGCCCTGGATCCCGGGGCCGGGGAGCCCTTCTCGTTCCGGATCCGGACCCCCGAACCCGCCCTGACGGTGGAGCTGGGCGCCCTCCGGGCCGCCCGGGACGGGAGCCTGGAGCTTCCCGGGCGGATCGTTCTCTCGGACGCCGAGGGGGCCGACAAGGTCGAGCGTATCC
The DNA here is from genome assembly GCA_937873275.1 of uncultured Spirochaetota bacterium. GTDB lineage: Bacteria > Spirochaetota > Spirochaetia > Treponematales > UBA12059 > JAAYUR01. The sequence goes on along the minus strand of CALMRC010000006.1, from coordinate 9,163 downwards.
TGACCGCCCGGTTCCGGGACCTCCGGCCCGGCATCGCCTGGACCCACGACGGCGCGGTCCACGACTTCACGGTCCGGGGCTTTTCCGCCGCGGACCGTGAATCGGACCTGGAGATAACCTGGGACGCCCGCCCCGTCGGGGCCGCCGACCGGGGCGGGCGTTCCGTGCGGGTTCCCGCCTCCGGGGCCTTCGAGGTCACCGGGGTACGGGCCGTCCGGGACGGTGAGAACTGTCTGGAAATTTCCCTGTCCGCCCCCGTGGATCCCGCCCAGGACTTCCGGGGACGGATCGAGGTGGAGGGCCTGGGGAACCTCCGGTTCGCCCCCGCGGGGGGCCTGGTCCGGGTCTACGCCTCCGCGGCTTGGCCCGAGGAGGCCCGGGTCCGGATCGGGGAGGCCCTCCGGGATTCCGAGGGTCGATCCCTGGCGGTGCCCGTCCAGGCGACGGTCCCGGTGTCCTGGGAAAAGCCCGCGGCGCGGTTCGCCACCGCCGGCGTGGTGCTCCCGACCGGCGGGGGCCTGACCCTGCCCGTGGAGACCCGGAACCTGGCGGGGGTGGTGGTGGAGGTGCTCCGCATCCCGGGGGACAACATCCTGCAGTTCCTCCAGGTGAACAACCTGGACGGCGGAGAGGAGCTCTACCGGACCGGGGAGGTGGTCTGGCGCAAGGCCTTCGACCTGCCCTGGAGCGACGACCGGCGCAACCAGTGGACCCCCGCGGGACTGGACCTCGGTCCCCTCCTGGCCAAGTACAAGGACGGGATGTACCGGATCCGGCTGACCTTCCTGCGGGACCAGGTCCGGTACGTCTGCAAGACCGAGCACGATTTCGGGGACCTCGTCTTCCCGACCCTGGACGCCCTGGACCGCAGGTGGCAGGGGGACTGGGACGAGCGGTACCGGTACCGGGACGATCCCTGCCACCCGGTCTTCTACGAGCGGATCTCCGTCTACCGGAACGTCCTGGTGTCCGACCTGGCCCTGGGGGCCAAACGGGACGCGGACGGCCGGACCGGGGTCTTCGCCGTGGACCTGCGCACAGCCCTGCCGATCCCGGACCTGGAGGTGGTCCTCTACAATTTCCAGCGCCGGGAGCTGGCCCGGGGACGGACGGACAAGGAAGGCTTCGTCTCCTTCCCGGACTCCCGGGACGCCTACACCGCGGCGGCCTTCCGGTCCGGCCAGGCGGCCTACCTCAAGCTGGATCCGGGATCCGCCCTTGCGACGAGCCACTTCGACGCGGGCGGGATCGCCGCGGAGACGGGGGTCAAGGGCTTCCTCTACGGGGAGCGGGGGGTCTGGCGCCCCGGCGACGAGATGCACCTGACCTTCCTGCTTCTGGACCGGCTGAAGACCCTTCCTGCGGGCCATCCCGTGCGCTTCGAACTCGAGAGCCCGATGGGCAAGACGGTCCAGACCTCGGTCCTGACCGAAGGTACCGACGGGTTCTACCCCTTCAAGGCCCGGACCGCCGAGGACGCCCCCACGGGGACCTACCTGGCCCGGGTGACCGTCGGGGACCGGGTCTTCACCCGGAACGTGAAGGTGGAGACCATCGTCCCGAATCGCCTGAAGATCGAATTCGAGTACGGCGGGGCCGCCTACCTGGGCGGCGGCGAGTCCCGGTTCTCCCTGAAATCCCAGTGGCTCCACGGGGCCCCCGCCCCGGGCCTGAAGGCGGACGTGTCCGTGGCCTTCTCCCCGGCGCCCACGACCTTCCCGGGCTTCGGGGATTACATCTTCGAGGATCCCACCCGCCGCTTGGCCACGGAACGCCAGACGATCTTCGACGGCCGCCTGGATTCCGGGGGAGCCGCCTCCTTCTCCTCGTCCTTCGATGCCGCGGGATCCGCCCCGGGCATGGCCACGGCCCAGTTCGCGGTCCGGGTCTTCGAGCCCAACGGCTTCTTCTCCAGCGAGCAGTTCACCGTCCCCTACCACCCCTACGACCGGTACGTCGGCCTCCGGCTGGAAACCCGCTGGGGCACCATCAAGGCCGACCAGGAGCAGACCCTCCGGCTGGCCCTGGTGGACCGGGACGGAAAGCCCGCCTCCGCCCAGAACCTGGAGGTGGGCATCCACCGGATCCGGGAGAACTGGTGGTGGGAAGGGGGCGAGGACTCCCTGCCCGAGTACGCCCGTAGCATCTTCGAGCGCTCGGTCCTGAAGGGTCAGGCCGCCGTCCGGGACGGACGGGGATCCTGGACCTTCAAGATCAGCCAGGCCGACTCCTGGGGCATCTACCTGATCCGGGTCCGGGACCCCGTCTCGGGCCACGCGGCCAGCCGGGTCTTCTGGGTCAGCCGGTACGACTGGTACGGCCGGCCCGGGGAGAAGGCGTCGCCCTCGAACCTCGCCCTGACGGCCTCCCAGGAACGGTACTCCCCGGGCCAGAAGGTCCGGGTTTCCTTCCCCTCCAACGCCAAGGGCCGCGCCCTGGTCACGGTGGAGCGGTCGGGCCGGGTCCTGTCCCAGAGGTGGCAGGACTGCGCGGAGGGCACCACCACCGTCGAGTTCGCGGCCACCCCCGAGATGAGCCCCAACGCCTACCTGCACGTGGACTTCGTCCAGCCCCACGCGGGGCGGGGCAACGACCTTCCGATACGCCTGTACGGGATCCTGCCGATCCTGGTGGACGATCCGGGGACCGGCCTGTCCCCCCGGATCGAGGCCCCGGAGAGTTTCGAGCCGAACAAGCCGGTCTCCTTCCGGGTCCGGGAGGCTTCCGGAAAGCCCATGACCGTGACGGTGGCCGTCGTGGACGAGGGCCTCCTGGGAATCACCCGGTACAGGACCCCGAATCCCCGGGACGAGTTCTACAAGAAGGAAGCCTCCGCCCTCCGGGCCTGGGACATCTTCGACTTCGTGACCGGGGCCTATTCCGGCAAGCTGGAGACCCTCCTGGCCGTGGGAGGCGGGGACGGCGGCGAGATGGAGGGGGGCCGCAAGCCCTCCCGGTTCCCGCCGGTGGTGCGGTACTTCGGCCCCGTGACCCTGAAAGCCGGGGAGACCCGGGACTTCTCGACGGACCTTGGACCCTACGTGGGGGCCGTCCGGATCATGGCCGTGGCCGGCCGCTCCGACGGGGCCTACGGGGTCGCTGAAGTCCCGGTGCCCGTGAAGTCCCCCCTCATGGTCCAGGCCACCTTTCCCCGGGTCCTGTCCCTGGAGGAGTGGACCGCGGTGCCCGCGGCCGTTTTCTCGAGCCTGGGGCCCGGGGCCTCCGTCACGGTGCGGATCGCCGCCTCCGGGGCGGCGGTGGTCGAGGGCGAGGCCGTGCGGACCCTCTCCTTCGACGGGGACGGGGAACGAAACGCCGAGTTCCGCGTCCGGGCCCTGGCCGTCCCCGGAACCGCCCGTATCGTCGTTACCGCCGAGGGGGGCGGCAAGCGGTCCGAGCACGCCGTGGATCTTCCGATCCGTCCCGCGGGGGCCAAGGCCGCCGCGGACTGGGAGGCCCAGGCCTCCCCGGGCGGAACCGCGGAGCTGGACCTGTCCTTCCCGGGGATGCCGGGCACGAACAAGGTCTGGCTGGAACTGTCACCCCTGGAGCCCATCCAGCTCACCCGCCGGGTGAACTATCTCATCGGATATCCCCACGGCTGCGCGGAACAGACGGTCTCCAAGGCCTTCCCCCAGATCTTCCTTCCCGAGGCCGCAAACCTGACGGAGTGGGAACTGGAGGACGTGCGGACCAACGTGCGGGCCGCGATCGCGAAACTTTCGGACTTCCAGGCGCCCTCGGGCGGCCTGGCCCTCTGGCCCGGAAGCGGGCGGGAGGACGACTGGGTCTCCGTGTACGCGGCCCACTTCCTTCTGGCGGCCCGGGCCGCCGGATACGAGGTGCCCTCGGGCCTGGCGGAGTCCCTGTGGAAGCACCTGGACTCCCGGGCCGTGGCCTGGGGCTCCCAGTACAAGTGGGCCAAGGCCACCCAGGCCTACCGCCTGTACGTCCTGGCCCGGGCGGGCCGGCCCAACCCGGCGGCGATGAACCGCCTGCGGGACGCGGGGAACCTGCCCACCCAGGCTCTCTGGCAGCTGGCCGCGGCCTACTCCCTGGCGGGCCAGCGGGGCACCGCGGCGGACCTGGTGAAGGGTCTCGATCCCCGGATCGAGGCGTCCCGGTCCCTGGAGGAGGACTACTACTACTACGTCTACGGATCCGATTTCCGGGACGCCTCGGTCATACTGGACGCCCTGAACGCCCTGGGGGACGAGGCCCGGGCCGCGGGGCTCTACCGGGACATCGCGAAGAGGATGAACTCCGCCTACTGGTACAGCACCCAGGAGACCGCCTACGCCCTCCTGGCCGCCCTCCCGTATTCCCGGCGGATCGCCGGGGCCGGCACGACTACCGCCCGGTGGTCCTACAACGGCTCCCCCGAGACCCGGGTAGCCTTGACCAAGCCGGTGACCCGGGTGGCCCTGCCCGCGGGAACGGACCCGGGCGGCCGCCTGGCGGTCCGGGCCGAGGGACGGGCCCCGGTCTACGTCCGGGTCCTGGCGGAGGGGGAGGCCCGGGCGGGCGAGGAGGCTCCCGAGGCCCGGGGCCTCTCGGTGCTCACGATCTACAAAGACATGGAGGGCCGGACCCTCGATCCCGAGGCCGCCCCGCCCCTGTCGGACATCGTGGTGGAGACGACGGTGCGCAATCTCACCCGGAGGACCGTCCGGAACGTTGCCCTGACCCAGAAGCTGCCCTCGGGCTGGGAGATCCGGAACTTCCGGGTCGGCTCGGAGGAGCGGGAGACCTGGGACGAGGAGTACGGCCGGGAGGCGGGGCGTCCCTGGTGGTACCCCCGGAGGGACTACGCCTACCAGGACGTCCGAGACGACCGGGTCTTCACCTACCTCGACCTGGGGCCCGGAAAGGAGACGGTGGTTCGAATCTTCGCGAACAAGACCTACGACGGCCGGTTCTACCGGCCCGGGGCCTTCGCGGAGGCCATGTACGATCCCGAGTACCGGGCGCTGGAGCGGGGGGCCTGGATGCTGCCCTGGGAGGAGGCGTCCTCCGGTGGCCGGAACAAGCCCACCGTGAACAGCACCCTCCGTTCGAAGTGAGCACCCGGGAGTCCGCCCCCGTGGCCGCGGGGGCGGTCCTCCTGGCCGTCCTCGTCCTCCTGGCCCCGGGTCCGCCCCGGTTCGCCTCGGGGTACTCCACGGTCCTGTACGGCCGGAACGGGGAGCTCCTGGGCGCCGCGGCGGCGTCGGACGGCCAGTGGCGGTTCCCCCCGGTCCCGGACCTCCCGGACCGTTACGTCCGCGCCTTGGCGGCCTTCGAGGACCGCCGTTTCTTCGGTCATGCCGGTTTCGATCCCCGGGCCCTGGCCCGGGCGGCGGCCTCGAACCTCTCCTCCCGCCGGATCGTGTCCGGGGGGTCCACCCTCAGCATGCAGGTCGCCCGGATGGCCCGGGGAAACCGCCCCCGGACCCTCGGCCAGAAGGCCCTGGAGATCCTGTACGCCCTGCGGCTGGAGATCTTCCGGGGCAAGCGGGGGATCCTGGCCCTCTACGCCGCCCACGCGCCCTTCGGGGGAAACGTGGTGGGCCTTTCGGCGGCCAGCTGGCGGTACTTCGGCCGTCCGCCGGAGGACCTGACCTGGGCGGAGGCCGCGGTCCTGGCAGTCCTGCCCAACTCCCCGTCCCTGGTCCATCCCGGGGCGGACCGGGAACGCCTCCGACGGAAGCGGGACGCCCTCCTGGAGAGGCTCGCCGAGCGGGGACAGATGAGCCCCGCCGACCTGGCGGCGGCCCGGGCGGAGCCGATCCCCGATCGGCCCGAGCCCCTTCCGCGCCGGGCCCACCACCTTCTTTCCCGGGCTGTCCGGGACGGATATTCCGGGACCCGGGTGGACAGCACCGTGGACGGGGGGCTCCAGGACCTCGTGGCCCGGACGGCGGAGCGGCACGGGGCCCGGCTGGCCGCCCGGGGCATCCGGAACGTCGCGGTGATCGTGGCGGAGGTCGGGACCGGGGACATCCGGGCCTACGTCGGGAACATCGGGGGCCCCGGGGACCCGGCGGACCGGGAGGCGGCCCGGTGGGTGGACTGCGCAGCCGCTCCCCGGAGCACCGGGAGCATCCTCAAGCCCTTCCTGTACGCGGCCCTCCTGGACGGCGGGGACCTGACCCCCGGTACCTTGGTGCCCGACCTGCCCACCAGCTTCGGGGCCTTCTCCCCGGAGAACAACACCCGGACCTATTCCGGGGCGGTACCCGCGGAACGGGCCCTGGCGCACTCCCTGAACGTCCCCTTCGTCCGGCTGCTGCGGGCCTACGGGGTCGACGCCTTCCTGGCCCTCCTCAAGGGGTACGGGTTCTCCGACCTGGGCAGGACCGCGGGGGCCTACGGCCTGACCCTGGTCCTGGGCGGGGCCGAGGCGACGCTCTGGGACTCCGCCTCCGCCTACGCGGCCCTGGCCCGGGCCGCCCGGGGAGCCGCGGCCTGGCCGGGGCTGGGCTATATCGCGTCCCCGGGCGGCCGGGTCCCTGCGGACCGGGTCGGGAGGACGGAGCCCGAAGCCCGGCGGGGACCGGAAGCCCCCGGCCCGGCGCCCGTCTCCCCCGGGGCCGCCTACCTGACCCTCCGGGCCCTCCTGGAGGTCGGGCGTCCCGCGGAGGAAGCCGCCTGGAAGGACTGGGCGGAAGGCCGGCGCATCGCCTGGAAGACCGGGACCAGCCAGGGATTCCGGGACGCCTGGTCGATCGGCGTCACCTCGGAGCACGTCGTGGCGGTCTGGGTCGGGAACGCGACGGGGGAAGGCAGGCCGGAGCTCCGGGGGTCCGAGGCGGCCGCCCCCCTGCTCTTCGACGTCTTCGAGCTCCTCCCCCGGGATCCCTGGTTCGCCCCGCCCCCGGAGTCCCTGCGGGCCGAGACGGTCTGCGCGGACTCGGGTTACCTGGCCGGCCCCGACTGCGCCCGGACCCTCCGGATCGACCTGCCCGCCGCCGCCCCGCCCCCGGCTCCCTGCCCCTACTGCCGCACGATCCACGTGACCGCGGACGGGGCCTACCGGGCCACCGCGGACTGCGTGCCCCTGGACCGCTTGACGGCCCGGAAGACCTTCGTCCTGCCCCCCGCCCTGGAGTGGTACTACCGGGCCGGCCACCCCGCCTACCGGCCCCTCCCTCCGGCCGTGCCGGGCTGCGGAGTCGAGACCGAGAGCCCCCTCACGATCCTGGTGCCCGAGGAGGGCGCCCGGCTCTACATCCCCGTGGAGCTGGACGGGACACCCGGCCGGGCCGTGTTCCGGGCGGTGCACCGGGATTCCCGGTCCCGCCTCTTCTGGCACCTGGACGGGGAGTACCTGGGGGAGACCTCCGGCCCCGAGCACAAGATTGAGGCCCGGCCGTCCCGGGGACGGAGCGTCCTGACCGTGGTCGACGAGGAAGGGCGAACCCAGGTCCGCCGCTTCGAGGTCCTGAGCGGCCGGGAGGAACCCTAGCCGGCTCCCGGAAGCCTCGGCGGCGCCTGGACAGCCCGGGAACCCTTCCGGGTATACTCGGATCCATGAGAGCCTTCCCGCACCGGCCCCGCCGACTCGCCGTCGCCGTCCTCTCGGCCCTGGTCCTCTTCCGCCTGACCGCCCAGGAATCCTCCTGGCTCGGCCTCTGGGAGGGCGGACTCCGGACCGCCCAGGGGGACTTCCCCGCCCGACTGGAGATCTTTCCCGGGGGCGCCCTCCTGGACCTGCCCGACCAGGACGCCTGGGGCTGGCCCGCCCGGACCTTGAAGGCCGAGGGAGGAGACCTCTACCTATCCGTGGACCTGGGCCGGGAACCCCTGGAGCTCGCCGGACCCCGGGAGGGGGACGAGGTCGCGGGAACCCTGATCCAGGGGGGACGCCGGGGGAGCTTCACGTTCCGGCGGGTCGGAGATGCGCCGGGCGGGGAGGGGGAGCGGGGCTTCGACACGGGACGGGGAGTCCTGCCCGGCACCCTGGTCCTGCCCCCCGACGGAACCGGCCCCCGGACCCTGGCGGTTCTCCTGCCCGATTCGGGCACCACGGACCGGGACGGCAACAACTGGCAGGTCCCGGGCCGGAACGACTCCCTCCGCGCCCTGGCGGAGGCCCTGGCCGGGGCCGGGATCGCGAGCTACCGCTACGACCGGCGGGGGGCCGGGAAGGCCTACCGCCTGGGCGAGGACGAGGGGACCCTGGTCTTCGAGGACCACGTCCGGGACGCCGCCGCCTGCCTGCGGTCCTTCGAGGGGGACCCCCGGTTCGACCGGATCCTGGTCTTCGGCCTGGGGGACGGGGCCCTGGTCGGGGCGGCGGCCCTCCGGGAGGGCCGGGCGGACGCCTTCGCCGGGATGGGCGTCTCGGGACGGGGCCTGCGGGACATGATCGAAGCCGCGGCGACGGGGGCCCCGGAGGAGTACCGGGCCGAGATCTCCCGGGTCCTGTCGGAGCTGGACGCGGGCCGGTTCGTGGACTCCGTCAGCCCCTTCCTGGAGAACCTCTTCCGCAGGAGCTTCCAGCCCTACCTGGCCTCCTGGCTGAGGTACGACCTGGGGACGGAGCTCGGGCGGATTTCCGCCGGGGGCCTGCCCGTCCTTCTCATCCAGGGGGACCTGGACCTCCAGGTGACCCTGGAGGAATTCGACCGGCTCCGGACCTCCGTACCCGCCGCGGAGGCGGTCCTCCTCCCCGGTACGAACCACATCCTGAAGCTCGTGGGGAACGACGTGGAGGAAAACTACGCGTCCTTCTCGGATCCCTCCTTCCCCCTGTCGCCGGGGATCGTCCCGGCCCTGGTCGACTTCCTCGGGAGGGTGCCCGCCCAGGCTCGCTGAGCCGGCCCGGCGCGGGACCCGGAGGGCCCGGGGGTGGTGCGGGGACTACGGAAGGAATCCGCCCAGGGCCCGGAGCAGGGAGGAAATCGGCAAGGAGAATCCGGAAGCCCGGAGGAGGCTGCCCTCGGAGGTCCAGACCGTCCGGTCCAGGGCGTCCGAGGCCGCTGCCCCGTCCCCCAGGACGGTCCGGACGAAGGCGAGGTGGAGGAGCCGGCAGAGGGGGGCGTAGATCCGGGCGTCCCGGTCGGAATCGAAGGCGAAGACCCAGGCGCCGGAGTATCCTCCGCCCCCCGCTCCGGATTCCAGGGCCAGCAGGATCCCCCGGACGGGCAGGGCGGGAGCCTCGGCGCCCCAGATGCGGCCG
>CALMRC010000005.1 GCA_937873275.1 uncultured Spirochaetota bacterium | reverse complement strand
TGAACATGCTGGTGGGTGACCGGACCATCCTGAACGTCCTGGGTCCCGAGCGCGTGGCCATAGAGACCGCGTGCCTGGAGATCATGAACGAGACCCTCACCGGGTACGACATGGGTGTCCGGATCATCGCGGTCAAGCTTCAGAACATCGTGCCCCCGAAGGGCGTGCAGCAGGCGTTCGAGGATGTCAACAAAGCCATACAGGACATGAACCGCCTGATCAACGAGGGCAAGGAAGCCTACAACCAGGAGATCCCCAAGGCCCGGGGACAGGCGGACCAGCTCATCCAGATCGCCCGGGGCTACGCCACGGAACGGGTCAACAAGGCCCGGGGAGACGTGGCCCGCTTCGCCTCGGTCTACAACGAGTACCGCAAAGCCCCGGAAGTCACCCGGGAGCGCCTGTACTACGAGATGGTGGAGCAGGTGTTCGAGGGGGAGACCTCGGTCGAACTGATCGACAAGGAGCTCGGCAATTTCATTCCCTTCAAGTCCCTGGACGGGGGAGGCAACCGATGAAAAAGCTCATCACCGTTCTCGTGATCCTGATCCTCCTCGTCGTCGTGCTCGTGGCGGCCGGCCCCTTCTACGTGGTCAACGAGGGCGAGCAAGCCGCGGTCGTCCGGTTCGGACAGATCATCTCGATCGAGCGGGACGCGGGCCTGAAGTTCAAGACCCCCTTCCTGGACAACATCGTCATCTACCCGAAGAAGATTCTCGCCTGGGACGGGGAACCCCAGCGGATCCCGACCCTGGAAAAGCAGTTCATCTGGGTGGACACCACGGCCCGATGGCGAATCTCGGATCCCGCCAAGTTCTACGCCTCCGTCTCGAGCATCGACGGGGCCTACGGCCGCCTGGATAACGTCATCGACTCCGCGGTCCGGACCGTCATCACCCAGAACTACCTGCGTGAGGCGGTTCGGAACTCCAACGCCATCCAGCAGACCAAGAGCTCCGAGAGCTTCGAGACCGGGGACGCCGCCGGCTCGGAGGCCCTGGGACAGCTGACCCAGGTCGAGGTGGCCCACGAGTCCATCGCCAAAGGCCGGCGCGCCCTGGCCCAGGAAATGTTGGCCCTCTCCCGGGAACTTACCCCCGAGTACGGCATGGAAATCCTGGATGTCCAGGTGCGCCAGATCAAGTACTCCGACGAGCTGACCGAGAGCGTGTACAATCGGATGATCAGCGAGCGGAACCAGATCGCCCAGGCCTTCCGGAGCTTCGGGGAAGGCAAGAAGGCCGAGTGGCTTGGCAAGCTGGAGAACGAGAAGCGTTCCATCCTGTCCGCCGCCTACACGGAGTCGGAGACCATCAAGGGAAAAGCCGACGCCGAGGCCACCCAGATCTACTCGGAGACCTACAGCCGGGATCCGGGGTTCTTCGCCTTCTGGCGGGCCCTGGAGTCCTACAAGCAGACCCTGCCCAAGTTCAACAAGACCCTGTCCACGGACATGGATTATTTCCGGTTCCTCTACGGGACCCGGGGCCGCTGAGGGGCGGCGAACCCCCGCGCATCAAGGGCGCCCCGACCGGGGCGCCCTTTTTCACTCCCGAAGTACAGGACGGAACCCCGAGATCCCCGAAAGCCTTGACCGGCCCGATCTTACATGTATAGTGGTAGGGTGAGCATTCGCATAAAGATCGTCCTGGTGGTCCTGCCGATTCTCCTCGTGGCCATCGTCCTGGCCGGGATGTCCTCCTACCTCGTGGCCGCCCGGGCGGTCACCCGGGTGGCCACGGAATTCCTTGACTTCAAGGCCTCGGAACTGGAGAAGTACGCGGAGAGCCAGTGGAACCTGCTCGTGGAGAACGGGGTCGCGGACCGGCCGGACATGGTCGCGGCGGCCAAGGCCGGCGTGGAATCCTTCGCGGTTTCCATCCTGAGGAGCCCCACGGAGCTGATCCTCGGGATCGGGACGGACGGATCCGTGGCCTTCCGGACCTCCGCCGTGGAGGTATCCCCGGAGGAGGCCTTCCGCGCTTCGGAACAGACTTCCCGGGGATTCTTCACCCTCACCCTGGGCGGAACGGACCGGGTCGCCTCGGGCTTCGCCTTCGGTCCCTTCGGCTGGAACGTCCTGGTGACCGAGGAGCGTTCCGCGTTCTACGGGGACGTGGAGACCATTACCCGGACCACCTTCGGCATCCTTGCGGCCTCCCTTCTGATCGCGACGATCCTCCTCCTCCTGTTCGTGCGGTACCTGACGGGACCCCTCACGGTCGTGGCCGGGGCCATGCGCAGGATCATCGACTCCGGGGACATGTCCGAGCGGGTGCCCGTGGAGTACAAGGACGAGATCGGCCAGCTCTCCCACACCTTCAACATCATGCTGGGGGAGCTCGCCAAGGCGTACGAGAACATCAAGCGGTACGCCCTGTCCGCCAAGATCGCGGAGATCCGGGAACGCAAGACCAAGAACGTCTTCCAGCTCTACGTGCCCCGGCACGTCCTGGACGAGGTCTTGGGAAATCCCGAGCAGGCCCTCGTCGGGGACAACCGGGTCCTGCCCATCCTGTTCTCGGACATCCGGGGCTTCACGACGATCTCCGAGAGCATGCGTCCCGACGACCTGGTGTCCTCCCTGAACCGATACTTCGACGTGATGGTGGACATCATCGACGCCCGGGGCGGCTTCGTGGACAAGTACATCGGCGACGCCATCATGGCCGTATTCGGCGCCCCGGTCCGTCACGAGGACGACGCCCTCCGGGCCGTCCAGGCGGGGCTGGGCATGGTCGATGCCCTCAAGGTGTTCAACGCGGAGCAGGTCGAGCGGGGCAAGCCCCCCTTCAACACCGGGATCGGCATCAACTACGGGGTCGTCACGGTGGGGAACATCGGCTGCGACAAGAAGATGAACTACACGGTCATCGGGGATTCCGTGAACCTGGCCTCCCGGCTGGAAGGCCAGACCAAGACCTACCACCAGCCCATCCTGATCTCCGAGAGCGCCTGGATGAAGGTCCGGGACACCCTCCCCTGCCGCCAGATCGACAAGATCGCGGTCAAGGGCAAGACCATCGGCGTCCGGGTCTTCACGGCCCGCAAGGAGCTGTCCCCGGAGGAAACCCGGGCCTGGCCCATCCACGAACAAGCCTTCGAGCTCTACTATGCCCGCAAGTTCCCGGAGGCTGCCCGGACCTTCCGGGAGGTCACCTCCATCCTGGGTCCCGACGACTACGCCTCCACCTTCATGACAGAACGCTGCGAGGCGTACGCCAAGTCGCCGCCGCCCTCGGGCTGGGACGGCACCGAGGTCCTGCACGAAAAATGAACCGATCCCGGATCCCGCTTTTCCCGCCAATCCTCCTGGCCGCCGCGCTGGCGATTCTTTCCCCCCGCGTGGGAGCCCAGGACGCGGCCGGATCCGGGGCCCTGCGTCCGGTCGCGGCGGTGACCTCGGTCTGGACCGCGCCGGAGGCCGAGCCCTTCGCCTCGCCCCTGGCCGCGGCCCTTCTCCGGGAACTGTCCGCCGCGGGCTTCAAGGCCGAACTCCAGCCCGGATCCCGCAACCCCTCCGTCTCGGACTCCGAACTGGCCGCGAACCTGTCCGCGGCTTCCAAGGCTCGGTGGGCCGGGATCGCCCGTTGCGAGATGGACGGCCGGCGCCTGGTGTGGCGGGTCTCGGTCTACGACGCCCTGGACGGCGCCCTCGTCGCATCCGAGTCCCAGGGCGCCTTCCCGGGGCTCTCCGCCCTGCCCCTCCTGGACCAGTCCGCCGCGTCCGCGGCCCGGGATGCCTGGGCCCAGCGGGAACGGGTCGTCCCCGGGGAACCTTTGGAATACCGGATCCGCTTTTCCTCCCGGAACGAGGGCGCGCAGGTCTCCTTCGGCACCGGGGAGGGAGCCCGGGAGGCGGGCGTCATCGAGGGCGGGGAACTCCTGGCCCCCTTCACGGCCTTCCGGGCCGGGGATCCCGTTGTGGTGACCGTAAGCCAGGACGGGTACTGGCCCCACGTCTCCCTCTTCCATCCCGGAACCGAGGACGAAATACTGGAACTTCCCCGCCTGATGCCCCGGGCGAGCCGCATGGTATCCCTGGGGATCTCCACCACCCGGCTCCTGGGGGCCCAGGCGGAGTACCGGCACTTCCTGTCGGACGACGCCCTCTTCCTCCGGGCCGCGGACTCCCTCTGGCTCCAGTACACGTTCATGCCGGGTTCCGTCCCTGTCCTGCACAACGAGGTCCGGCTGGGCGCGGGGGCCTATCTCTTCCTTCCCCGGGACTCCCGGTTCCGGATGGCCGTTACGACGGGATTCTCCGGAATCCTCACCCTGGCCTTCCCCGGCGACCTCGCGGACAAGCTCTACTTCGACGCGACCTTCGACGCCTTCGCCCTTTCCCTGGAATGGCACACCCGGGGAACCTGGATGTTCTTCCTGGAACAGCGGTACCCCTACTCCCTGGGCCTGGATTCCGGACTCCTGGCCCGGGGCTGGGTCCAGAGCGACGGACCGCCCATGATCCTGACCGCGGGGGTGATGAAGCGATGGTAGCCAACACCCTCCGACGCCGGGCGGCCGTCGCGGCCCTGGCCCTCTTCTGCGCCGGCTTCCTGTCCACCTGCGACTTCCTCACCTCCGACATCTTCCCGTCCTGGTTCTCCTACGTGGATGCCCGGGTGGACCTGAAATCCGCGATCGTGGATTTCGTCACCCCATCGAACCAACTGAACGGTATCGACGTGGAATACATCCGAACTCTGAGCGGGAGGGATCTGGTCGTGATCCTTTTCATGGGTTCCGCAAATCGTCGGCTCCTGCTCTTAGACCCCGGGGACATGCACCTGTTGGCGTCCCTGGAGGACAGCGTCGATTTCACTCCGTTCATCGCAGCAGGATCCGATGGCAATCTTGCCGTTGGCAGACGTTCCATCGATCCTTCGTCGTATACCTCCATAGCTGGCGCAAGCACGGGAGTGAACGGTTCCCGGCAGTGGCTGCTCAGGACGGGGCCGGCCTCAGACCAGTTCCTCATAGGGTTCGACGGCGACCCCAACTGGTTGGTCCAACGCTACAAATACTCCAGCGCATGGATTTTCAGCGGTTCCCAGACGGGAACTGATTGGTCTCCACTCCCGGCAAATTACTGGTCTCTCCTGGACGCGGAGACAAGCATCACAGGTTCCGGAGCGACTTTCCTTTTCGAGTATTATGGAGGGGCAAATACGGTCGGATATGTTTCATTCTTCACATCCACCGCTTCGATCGATACTGGAACCCTCTCTTTCTTCACTTCTTCCGACGACGTCACCGGTCCCTTCCGCCTGGACGAGCACCGCGCGTGGATAACTTCCGGCGGCCCCGTGGCGTACGTGCGCGGAGATAGGAGCACCGACCGACTCGTACGGTACAAGTTCGGGACCGGGGACCCCACGGCTGTTCCGATCGAATACGCGGTAGAACTCGACTCCATCCCCGTCGACGACAACGACGATCTCACCGTATTGTCCTTCGATGCCTCGGGCACCTGGTGGTTCGTCTTCGACCGGAGGACCGGCTACCTGTACAAGTTGAGGACGTGGTGGAAATGAGAATCCGACGATTCCTGAAGGCGGCCGCGACGTTCTCCTTCCTCGCGTTCGCCGCGGTCACCGCGCCCTGCGACGAGGAAGGCGTGCGCGTCCTGGTGCGTTCCGGGGGTCCCTCGGGCGAGGCCTGGTCCGCGTCCCTCGTATCCGCCCTCGCCCGGTCCGCCCTCCTGGATTCCGTGATCCCCTGCCCTCCCGGCCGGGATCCCGCGGAGCTGGCCGCCCGGCTCTCTTGCTCCCTGGCGGTGGACGTGGTCTCGGAGATCCCGGCCGGGAAGGACGCCTACTCCCGCTGGAAAGTCGTGGACCCCCTGACCTACGAGGCCCTGGCCTCCGGGACGATCGAGGGCCCCTCCCCCACGACCCGGGAACTGGCGGAGTACTGGTGGATCCCCCTGGTGGAGGCCGCGGAGGCCGCCCTCCCGAAGGTCAAGAAGACCCTGGTCCGGGTGAGCGCCGCCCCGGGAACCACGGTCACCGGCCTCTCGGAGGACCCCTTGGTCATTCCGGAGGAAGGCTTCCTGGACCTGCCCCTGCGGGTACCGGTCACCCGTCCGTGGCGGGCCGTCTCGAAGGGCGCCTACCCCGAGTCCGGGTACTTCGCCGCCCTGGAGCAGGGGCAGAACCTCGAGATCCCCCGCCGGCCCCTCCGCCTGTGGACCGTGGAGGCGGGCTTGACCATGCTCGCCTTCCCGGAGGTATGGGCGCACCGAGCCTTCGGGGAAGACCGCTACTTCCTCCGCTTCGGCCTGGCCCAGTACCTCGCGGGACTCTACCTGGTCGACGAGGAGGTAGGCGAGGAGACCCCTCCGGCGATCCTCTCCCTGCCCCTGGTG
The DNA here is from genome assembly GCA_937873275.1 of uncultured Spirochaetota bacterium. Lineage (GTDB taxonomy): Bacteria > Spirochaetota > Spirochaetia > Treponematales > UBA12059 > JAAYUR01. The sequence goes on along the minus strand of CALMRC010000005.1, from coordinate 963 downwards.
ATGCCCGGGGTCGGCTTCGGGATGTACTTCCTCCCGAGCGACGCCTACGTCCGGCCCTACGGCTACGTCTCCGCCTTCGCGCGGATCCTGCTCCTGAAAGGAGCCCTCGGGTTCGACACCATAGCGCCGGCGGGCACCCAGGCGGTCCTGGGTGCCGAGTGGAGGGCCTTCCCCCGGGCCGCGGTCTTCGCGGAGGTGGGTGCCGTCTTCTACCCCTTCTGCGACGGCTTTCTCATGTCCGCGTCCCGGGGCGGCCAGGGCAACGACGGCCCCTACCTGAGCCTCTTCGGGGAGCGCTGGTACCTCGAAACTCCCCTGCTCCGGGTCGGCACGAGGTTCACGCTATGAGCACCCTACCCGCCGCCGGGCGACCGTTCCTCAAAGCCATCCGCCGCGCCGCCTTGGCCGCCGCCGTCCTCGCCCTGGCCTCCTGCTGGCACCCCGCCTTCGACCCGGAGATCTCCGGCTCCGAGGCCATTATCCGGAAGCTAGGGGCGCCGGTGCTTCAATTTTCCGCGGATGGTGTCCAGGGATGGGAAATGGAGGACGCCTGGTTCGTCCCCGTGGCCGCGGACCTTTCGGGCTTGAATGGAACGTTCGGACTCCTCGTCCAGCCCTCGGACAACCGCATCCGATTCTACCCCGTCTGGTTCGACACGGCCCTGAGCCAAGGCTGGCCCGACATGGGCAGCGGCACCGACCTGTTGAACGCCTACGGCGAACGGGCCACCATCATCATGGCGCCAGACGGGGATACCGCCGGAGTCGTGATCGCGAACCCGACGAACGAGTCATATATCGACCCCTTGGTTTGGCCCACGCTTACCATGAATCCCGTAAGCTTCCCTCCGAGCGCCCGTACCTTCGGTTCCGGGTATGTCCACGACGTGGGGATCAACCAGGCGACGTTCGCTTGGGTCGGCATAGACAGTGCCTTCCAGCCGGCCTTTTCCGCCCCAAATT
>CALMRC010000004.1 GCA_937873275.1 uncultured Spirochaetota bacterium | reverse complement strand
TTTCAGCTCGGGATCGGTGAAGAAGACGCTCCATGAGGCAGGGGCGCCGGCGGCCACACCGCGCGACATCATTGCACGGCTCAATGCTGAAATTCTCAAGATTGCCGTCACGCCTGAATACATTACGCCGATCAGGAAACTGGGATTCGATCCGTTCACGGGCAGCCCCGAAAAGTTTTCCGCATTCATGAAAACCGAACTCGGCATCTGGGGCAAGGTGATCAAGGCTGCCGGCATCAAGGCAGAGTAGGGTGATCGGCAGTGAATAGGTGAATGAGTGAATGGGAACTGTCTATTCACCAATTCACACATTCACTTCTTCACCTTCTTATACAATCCGTAAAGCATCGAGCCGAGCAAATAGAGTTTTCCGGCATTGCTCTGGTAATCCGCTTCGTTCAGATACCCCAGGTCCCTTGCAAGGATCAAGTGATACGTGAGCTCAGCGCAGGAACCACGGGCGATTCCGATGAACGAGGCAAAGTCCGCTCTTGAGCGTCGATGGGACCCCTCCATCAGGTTGGCGTTGATAGACGACGCAGATCGGCGGATCTGAGATACCAGACCGAATCTCTCCTCTGGCGGGAACCCTCGGGTTAGCCTGTACAGGTCCAACGTGAGAGCATGGGCGAGCTGTTAGACCTTTAGTCTTTGTATTGGAGCTTCCGGCATGCAGGTGAACCGACCTGGAGTGCCACTTTGATTGCATAAGAATCAGAATACGTGAATACGTGAATATGTGAATGGGTGAATAGGTGAATAGGAGCCCTTCTCCCATTCACTAATTCACCCATTCACCTATGCACCTATACAAAAAAAGGGCTGCGACTTTCGCCGCAGCCCTCCTGGAACGTGAATGAGTAAACAAGAAGGCCCTCTTCCCTATTCACATATTCACGATTCACCCATTCACCGCCATTATTTCTCTCAGCTCCGCCAATATGATCGCCGTGGCGCCCCAGACGCGGCGCCCGGCCAGGCGGTAGAAGGGCACCCGCCAGAGGCGGCCCTCCCGTTCCACGAGGTCCTCCTCCCGGGCCGCGGGATCCAGGAGTTCGGCCAGGCCCGTCTCGAAACACTCCTCCACCTCCGCCGGGGCGGGGCGGAAGGGGGGAGGGGAGTCGAGGACGCCCACGAAGGGCCGGACCCGGAAGCGGCTGGGCGGGACCCGGAGGGTCGTGAGCTCCCGGAGGATCCGGACGCCCGAGGTGTCGAAGCCGAGCTCCTCGGCGGTCTCCCGGAGGGCGCACTCTTCCGCGGTCTCCCTTCCCTCCCGGGAGCCCCCGGGAAGGGACACCTGGCCGGCGTGCACCCCCGTGCCGGGGGGCCTCTGGATGAGGGGGAACCGGGCCGTCCCGCCCCGGGGGTAGAGGAGGATCAGGACGGAGGCCTCCCGCCAGGGTGACCCGTCCTCCTCCGGCCGGGGACCCCGCCGGTATTCGGGAACCAGGGGGAGCCTCGCGTCCTCGCCGGGCAGGGGCCGGGAAGGATCCAGGCGGCCCAGGGCGGTTTCCAGGGTCATTTCCGGGCCTCCGGGTTCGAGGGAAAGAGGGTGCCCTGGGGATCCCTCCGGTAGCTCCGATCCTCGCCGGCGGCCGGCACGAGGTCCTCGATCTCCGCCAGGAAGCGGCTGGGAGGGAGGGCGAGGCGCCGTCCCCGGAAGGTCCTCTCCCGCGCCCTCCAAAGGAAAAGTCCCCGGCGCGCCCGGGTCAGGGCGACGTAGAGGAGCCTCCGTTCCTCCTCGATCCGCGCCTCGAGCGCCGGACCCGCGGCGGTCTCCTCGTACAGCGTGAAGGGGAAGAGACCCTCCTCCAGGCCCGCCACGAAGACATGGTCGAACTCCAACCCCTTCGCCGCGTGGACGGTCAGGAGCCGGACGGCCTCGTCCCGGGGATCGGAGCCCCGGCGGGCCGGATCCGCCTCCCCGGCCTCCCCCAGGGCCAGGGCGTCCAGGAGGGCGGGGAGGGAGCCGAAGGCCGCCGCGAATTCCGCCAGGCGATCGGAGCCGCCGGCGGCGCGCACGGCCTCCCGGGGGTTGCCCCCGGGGAGGTCCCGGAGCCCGGGTTCGCCTTCGCCCGGCCGGGAGGCGGACCGCAGGGCTTCCAGGGCCGAACGGTCGGGCTCCCTCTCCCACCAAGGCTCCCCTCCGGCGGTCCGGTAGGGCAGTCCGTGGTCCCGGAGGGCCTTCTCCAGGGCCGGGAACTGGGCGGAGGCGCGGACCAGGACGGCGCAGTCCGCCAGGCTCCGCAGACCGGGTCCGTCGGATTCGGCCGTCCCTCCGGCGGTCCCGCTGTCCAGGGCGAAGAACCGGGTTCCCCCGATCATCCGGTCGATCTCCCGCGCGATGCCCTCCGCCTCGGACCTGTCCGTGGGCGCCTCCCGGCGCTCCAGGACCGCGGCGATCCCGGAGCCCTCGAGGACCCGGCCGGCCAGGCGTCCCGCGGCCCCGAGGATGGCCGGCGGGCAGCGCCAGCTCCGGAAGAGGGAGTAGATCCGGAGGGAGGGGTAGTCCTCCCGGAAGCGGGCGATGAACCGGGGATCCGCACCCCGGAAGGAGTAGATGGACTGGTCGGGGTCCCCGATGACGAAGAGTTCCCGGTCCCCGTCGGGACCGTCCCCGTCCGGGGCGGCGAGGAGTTCCGGGGGCGCCAGGAGGCGGACCAGGGCGTACTGGGCCGGGTTGACGTCCTGGTACTCGTCCACGAAGACCCGGCGGTACCGGCCCCGGAGGGATTCCAGGATCCCGGGGCGGGCGGCCAGGAGCCGGACCGCTCCGGACGGCAGGTCGTCGAAGTCCAGGGCCCCCTCGGCTCTGAGCCGGGCGCGGTATTCCGCGTAGGCGGCGTCCAGGTTCGGGTCGAACCCGGGGTCCCCCGCCGCGTCCGGGGAATCCAGGACGGCGGAAAGCCCCGCCGGGGCGCCCGGTCCCAGCCGGGGGGACCGTTCCCCGGGGAGGAGGAGACGCCGTTTCCTCGACTCCACGTAGGCTCCCAGGGCCCGGCCCCGCCTCCCGGCGACCCCGGCCAGGAGGACATCCCGCTCCTCCCGGCCGAGCACCCGGAATCCCGGCGGCAGACCGGCCTCCCCGGCCCGCTCCCGGAGGAGACCCAGGCAGAAGGCGTGGAAGGTGGCGGCGGTCACGCCCCGGGCCGGTCGGGACCCCGGGATCCTCTCCAGGCGGTCCCGGAGTTCCCGGGCGGCCTTGTTCGTGAAGGTCAGGGCAAGGATCGACGCGGGGTCGGTCCCTCCCTCCAGGATCCGGGCGATCCTTCGGATCAGGACCGAAGTCTTCCCCGTGCCCGGTCCGGCCAGGACCAGGGCCGGGCCCCCGGGGTGACCGACCGCCGCCTCCTGCTCCGGGTCCGGGACGGGGTCGCCGTCCGGAGGGGCCGACGCCGTCTCCGCGTCCCGGTCCCCCGCCCCGTCCGGGGACCGGGACCGCCGCGTCGACCGACGACGGGTCCGCACCGTGCCCGCGGTGTCCGTCGTCGAGGGACCCCCGCCCGCCGCTCCCGCCGCTCCCTTCGATGCGATTCGGGTATCTAGCCCCGGCGCGCCCGGAGGCGGGCTTCCGGGTTCGAACAGGCCGGCCTCTCCCCGGACCTCGAAGCGCTCCCCCGGTGCGAAGAGGCGAACCTCCCCGTACTCCCCGTCGTAGCCCGGCCGGATCCGGACCCGCCCCTCCCGCATCCGGACCAGGGCCTCCGCGAGGAGTTCCCCGGGGATTCCGGGCGCCCGGAGCGGCCCGATCCGGGCGGGATCCTCCTCCAGGAGCAGGTCGAGCTCGCTCCCGGCCTCCCGCACGAGGTAGGCGTAGGCTGCGGACACGGCCCGGGATCCCTCCCCGGTGCCGGTGAGCTCCGAGAGGATCTCCTTCAGGGGGATCCGGGACCGGTAGGGGCGCCGGTTGGTGCCCCGGAAGTCCTCGGGGCAGGGGGCCGACTCGTCCAGGGGGCGGTCCGCCAGGGCGGCGACCCGGCCCAGGACCCCCGGGGTGAGGGGCTTCCCGCAGGCGGGACAGGGCCCCGGGGGGCCGTCTCCCGGAATGCGGACCACGCCGCAGGAGCGGTGCCCGTCGGCGTGGTACTTCCCCTCCTGGGGGTAGAACTCCACCGTCTCCAGGATCCGGCCCCCGGGACCTCCCCCCGCCAGGGCCCGGGTCAGACCCTCCCAGGAGGGTTCGGACTCCAGGATCGTGGCCTCCCGCCCGAGTTTCTCCGGGGAGTGGGCGTCGGAGTTCGAGACGACGGCGAAGCGGTCCAGGGCGCTCACCGCCCAGTTCATGGGCGGATTGGAGGAGAGCCCCGTCTCGATGGCCGTGATCCGGTCCGCCAGGTCCCGGTAGCACTCCTCGATGGAGTCGAACCCGGATTTTTCCCCCAGGGCGGAGAACCAGGGGGTCCACACGTGGGCCGGGACCAGGACGGCCCGGGGATCCGCGTCCAGGAGCAGCTCCAGCAGGTCCCGGGAGTCGATGCCCAGGATGGGCCGGCCGTCGGACGCCACGTTCCCGACCCGGGAAAGTCGCGCCTGGAACCGCGCCGCGGCCTCGAAGTCCGGCAGGAGGACCAGGTGGTGGACCTTCCGGGTCCGGCCGTCCCGGGAGTAGATGGTGCTGATCTCCCCGGTGGGTACGAAGCGGACCTCCCGGTCCCGGCCGGGTGTCGGGAGATCCTCGGCCCGGGCGGGACCCGCGTCGAAGGCCCGGCGCAGATCCGGCTTGAGGCGGTAAAACCCGTCCGCGGCGGGCTCCAGGGCCTCCCGGAGCTCCGCCAGCCAGGCCGGGTGGGTGCAGTCCCCGGTGCCCAGGATATCGAGACCCTTCACCCGGGCCCACCGGTCCAGGTAGGGCGGTGTCAGCTTCGGGCTGGTGGCGATGGAATGACGGGAGTGGATGTGCAGGTCCGCCGCGAGCCGCATGGGGGGATTCTATTCCGGAGTCCGGAGTCCGGCAACAGGAGTCCGGTGGGAGAAGATCCGCCGGCCCCGGTGAATCGATGCTTGAATTCGCCGAAACCCGGCTTCGTCGCCGCGGGAAGATCGGGAACTGTGTTCCCGATCTTCCCGCGAAATACCGCAGTATCTACGACTTTTTTCTTAAAAACGTGCAAGAAGCGCTCGGGTCTCTTGTCATTTCCGGCCGAGGGCGATACATTTTGTCCATCCGGGTCCTGCCCGGATCACGGGAGTTCCCCGTGACCGAGTCGCGCGACAGCGGACCGGTGAACGCTGGACGGATTCGCGCAGCCGGTTGTCTTGGACCGGGGGCGGATTCGGTCCGAACGGGAGTACAGAATGGAACACGTCGAACGACGACGCCCCGGGCGATACGTCCGGGAGACGCGCGCCCTCGCGGCCGCGGTCCTCCTGGTCGTCCTCGCGCCCGGCGGATTCGCCCTGGGATCGAAGGAAGGCGGGACTCCGAATCCCTCCGCCGGCGACCTGGGGACCTTCGCCCGAGGACCCTACGGCACGGCTCCGGAACCCGCCGACGCCTGGTCCCTCGCCCTGCCCTCCACCCCGAAACTTGAGACGCCTCCGGCCGACACCGCCGCCCCCCAGGCCCCCCTCCGCCTGACCGTGGAGGAGGCCGTCGAGACGGCCCGGAAAGGAAACCTGGGGCTGGTCTCCCCGCGCCTGGAAGCCGAAGGCAAGCGGCGCACCGACGCCTTGGCGTGGAACAACTTCCTGCCCACCGTGGACGCCTCCGGGACCCTGGGGCGGTGGAATACCGAGCAGGTCGTCGGTTTCACGACCCTCCCCCGTTGGAGCCTCTCGGCCTCCCTCTCCGCCCAGCTGATGCTGAATATGGCCCTCTTCGAAGGGGTCAAGTCCCTGCGGGCGGACTACGAGGCGGGCCTGATCTCCTACGCCCAGGCGGAAGCCCGGCTGGAGCGGGACGTCCGGAAGAGCTTCTACAACCTCCTCCTCCTAGAGGAGAACATGCGCCTGATGGAGGAGCAGATCGAGGCGGCCCGCCGGCGCTACGACCAGGCCCGGGCCAACTACCGTGCGGGCACGTCCCCGGAGCTCGCCATGCTCCAGGCCCAGGTGGCCTACGAGAACCTGAAACCCGCCCTGGAGGAGATGCGGATCGGCTACCGGTCCGCCCGGGACGCCTTCGCCATGACCCTGGGCCTGCCCCGGGGAGCCGAGGTGATCCCGGTCGGGAAGATCGCGCCGTCCTACGCGGACCTGGACGCGGAAGCCCTGATCTCATCGGGACTGTCCTCCCGGCTGGACATCCAGTCCCTGGTCAAGTCCCTGGAATCCCTGCAGATCGCGGAGACCGCCCTCAAGTACCGGCTCTGGACCCCCAACCTCATCCTCGGGTGGAACCTGGACCCGACCTTCTCCGGGGATCCCTGGGCGGACGACCTCTTTAACGGGGACAACTGGTCCCAGCGCTCGGGGATGTTCCGGGCCACCCTCTCCATGCGGCTCAACGGACTCTTCCCCTTCACCCAGGACGGACAGCAGTTGGAAGAACTGCGGGGACAGAAGGAAGGCCTCCGGGCCGGCCTGGCCCAGGCCCTGCGGGGAGCGGAGATGGAGATCGACGGCCTGGTCCGCCGCCTGGAGAAGTCCCGGGCCAGCCATTCGGCCCTGGAACTCAACGCGAGCCTCGCGGAGCGGGCCTACCGCCTCTCGGAAGAGGCCTATCGGGCCGGAGCCTCGGACCTGTTGGATGTCCAGAACGCGGAGCTCGAGCTGCGCAAGGCGCGCCTCGAGCTTCTCAAGGAAGACTATACCTACGTCACCGGTCTCCTGGATCTGGAGTACGCGGTGGGAGCCCGGTTCGGAAGCCTGGGCGGGAGCAAATAAATGAACGCCAATACCGAGAAGAAATCCATGGCCCGGGGCCTCAAGGCCGTCCTGGCCGGAATCGCCTGCCTCGCCCTCGCGGCGGGCACCCTGCTTGTCCTGTCCTCCTGTTCGGGCGCGAAGAAGAAGGCCGAGGCCCAGGCCCCGGCGGCCCCGGAGACGGTCTTCGCCGTGGAGACCGCCCCGGTCGTGAAGGGGCAGATCCGCGACTACGTGGCCCTCTCGGGGGACGTCGTGGCCTCGTCCACGGTAGACGCCTATTCCGACGTGGCGGGCAAGGTCACCCGGCACTTCGTGTCCGTGGGACAGCGGGTCGAGAAGGGACAGGCCCTGATCGAGGTGGATCCCTCCCGGCCCGGGATGAGCTACCAGCCCGGGGTGGTGAAGGCCCCCATAACCGGTACCGTCACCTCCCTTCCCATGGAGGTGGGGGCCACGATCGCGCCCTCCGTCCCGGCGGCCCGCATCGCCCGAACCGAGGAGCTCGAGCTTAGGACCTACGCCCCCGA
>CALMRC010000003.1 GCA_937873275.1 uncultured Spirochaetota bacterium | reverse complement strand
GTCCACGACGGATACCGTGGGGGTGGGCACCCGGAAGGACATGCCCGTGAGCTTGCCCTTGGTGGAGGGCAGGACCTCGCCGACGGCCTTGGCGGCCCCGGTGGTCGAGGGGATGATGTTGATCGCCGCGGCGCGGCCGCCCCTCCAGTCCTTCTTGGAAACCCCGTCCACGGTCTTCTGGGTGGCGGTGTAGCTGTGGATGGTGGTCATCAGGCCCGTCTCGATGCCGATCCCCTCCTTGAGCAGGACGTGGACGACGGGGGCCAGGCAGTTGGTGGTGCAGGAAGCGTTGGACACGACGTGGTGCTTGGACGCGTCGTAGTCCTTCTCGTTCACGCCGATGACGAAGGTCTTGATCGGCTTTTCCTCGCTCTTGCTCTTGGCGGGGGCGGAGACGATGACCTTCTTGGCTCCCGCGTCCAGGTGGCCGTAGGCCTTCTCGTCCGTGAAGAGTCCCGTGGACTCGATCACGTACTCGACGCCCAGCTTGGCCCAGGGCAGGTTCTTGAGCTCCTTCTCGGCCATCACGCACTTGATCTCGTGGCCGTTCACCACGAGGATGTCCGCCTCGGCCAGGGAGGGATCGCTCTTCTTGGCGGAGATCTCCGCCTTCATCCGGCCCTGTACGGAATCGTACTTGAGCTGGTAGGCGAAGTACTCGGCGTCCGTGGAGATATCCACCACGGCGACGACGTCGATCTTGCCCTTGCCGAGCAGGCCCTGGTCCACGATGGACTGGAACACCAGTCTTCCGATGCGCCCGAATCCGTTGATCGCAACCTTCATGATTCCTCCTAGGGGGACTATCTATAATTCCGTATAGAAACGATACCGAATCGGACTTATGGCGTCAATCCGGCCGTACGGAAATACCTTCCAAGTATCCATAAAAAGTGGTAAATTTACCATGCACCTAGCCGATAAAAAGAGTGTCGGAGGCATTCCATAGTTCCCCTCCCAGTTTACTATGGAGTGTCCCGGCACCTTCACAGGGCGGGCCGGTCGAAAGACCGGCCTTTTTTTATGGCGGTGAACCGTGGACGGTAAACCGAGGGTTCGACCGGAGTCAGCCACCTCCGACGGTATGCGGGCATAGCCGCCGCACCGTCGACGCGCTTCCGACCACGGACCACCGTCCGCCGATCACAACTCCCCGTACAGCTTCTCGATCCTCCGGTTCAGCTTCTCGAGATCCGCGGATACCTTGCCGGAACCTCGGAAATCCCGGGACCGGAAGAGCTCCGCGGCCCGGGCCTCCAGGGCGGCCTTTTCCGCCTCCAGGGCTTGGATCCGGTCCTCGACGGAACCGGGCCCCGGATCCCCCTTCGAGCTCTGTCCCCGGCGAGCGGCCGTCAAGCTCTGTCCCCGTCCCTCGAGGCCCCGCTCGGCGCTCGCCCGCACCGAGCCCAGGTCCCTCCAGAATTCCGAGAACGTCCCCTCGTAGGGCACGAAGCCGCCGTTCTCCAGCAGGACCACGCGGTCCGCGACCTTTTCCAGGAAATACCGGTCGTGGGAGACCGCCAGGATCGTACCCGGGTAGTCCGCCAGGCCATCCTCCACGGCCTCGCAGCCGGGTATGTCCAGGTGATTCGTGGGCTCGTCCAGGATGAGCAGGGTAGCCTTGAGGTAGACGGCCCGGGCGAGCTGAAGCCGGTTGAGCTCCCCTCCGGAGAGGGTTTCGATCCGGCGATCCAGGTCCTCGGGACGGAACAGGAACCGCTTGAGCAGTTTCCACGTCTCCTCCCTCCCGGCGTCCAGGGCTTCGAACTCCTCCATCACCGTGCGGCCCGGCCGGAACACGGTGCGGTCCTGTGCGCAGTACCCCACCCGCATACTCGGCCCGATCCGCAGGATCCCGCCGTCCCAGGTCCCGTGCTCGACCAGGTCCCGCAGGAAGGTCGTCTTCCCGGAGCCGTTGCGCCCCACGACGGCCACCCGTTCCCCCGTGAGGACGTCCAGGGACGCGGCGGTAAAGAGAGCTCTGTCCCCGAAGGACTTCGAGTACCCCCGCACGTCCAGGGCGATGTCCGATCGGGACTCGGCGTCCCGGAACGCCAGCTCGATGCGGCGGCCGTCCAGGGCGGGCCGCTCCGTGGCGGTCTCCTTCTCCCGGGCCAGCTGGCTCCGACGGGCCCTCAGGCGCTTGCCCCAGGCGGGGTCGGGCCGAGCCCGCGCGATCTGCTCGAACCGCCTCACCAGCTCCTCCAGCCTCTCGATGCGCCGGCGGTCCGCCTGCCAATCCTTTCCCTGGCTCGCCGCGCGCCGGAGCTTTTCCAGGCGGTAGGCCGAATATCCGCCCGCGTACTCCGTGAGGCGTCCCGCCTCGAGCTCCACGACCCGGTCGGCGACCCGGTCGATCAGCCACCGGTTATGGGACACCACCAGCACCGCCTTGGGCAGGCCCCGCAGGAAGTCCTCCAGCCAGGAGAGCCCCCAGAAGTCCAGGTGATTCCCGGGCTCGTCCAGCACCAAAAGGTCGGGATTCCCCATCAGGGACTTGGCCAGGGCCAGGACGTTCCGCTCCCCTCCGGACAGCCGGGCGGCCTCCCGGTCCCCGGCGCCGGCCAGCCCCGCCCGGGTAAGCAGGCGCAGCGCCCGGTCCTCCGCCTGGTCCCCGTCCTGTTCCTCGTAGGCCTCCCGGAGGGCGCCGTACTCCTCGAGGAGCCGGTCCAGGTCGGCACCGGAGCTGTCCGCCATCCGGGCCTCCAGGCCGCCGAGGAGGGCGCGCCGGGCCTCGACCTCCTCCAGGATCCAGCCCAGGCAGGAGATGCCCGGAGGGGGTTCGATATGCTGGGGTACGTAGCCGATCCGAAGCCTCGGCATCCGGTTTACGGTGCCCCGGAAATCCTCGTCCTCCCCCATCAGGATCCTCACCAGGGTTGTCTTTCCGGCCCCGTTGCGCCCGATGAGGGCGGTCTTGGATCCCGGCTCCAGGGTCAGGGACACGGACGCGAGGACGGGTTCTCCCCCGAAATCCTTTACGAGGTTTCTGCATTCTAACAACGGCATGATCTCTCCGAAGCAAGGGTGTCGGCCCCCCCGGGCGGCCGCCGACGGCGCCGGTTCCGGGGGGGACGGCCGCGCGGGAATCCGGGATCACCCGAAAAAAAACGCGCGGCCGTCCGTAGGCGGCCGCGCGGAACGTTCGATTGAAGTTATCTCAAATATCTCCAACCGCTCCTTCGGGCACACCTATCCTGTCGGAGAGGCCGCCTCCCGAGGAGCGGACGGAAAGTACGGATATCAAATCGATCGAACCGATCATGTCTCCACTGTATATCCCGATCCGAAGGGTGTCAACCTCGTCGTCCGGGACACGTTTCTTGCCATTTGTACCACACGGGTGTATAGTTATTCCATGGATGTATCCCAAAAACTCGCGATACTTGCCGCGGGTGCCCGGTACGACGCCTCCTGCGCGTCCAGCGGATCCTCCCGATCCTCCGGTTCCGGCGCCTGCACCCCCTCGGGGATCTGCCATTCGTGGACCGGGGACGGCCGCTGCGTATCCCTCCTTAAGGTCCTGTATTCGAACCAGTGCCGGCTGGACTGCACGTATTGCCCGAACCGCGCCGGTGCGGACATCCCGAGGACCTCCTTCACCCCGGAGGAACTGGTCCGGATCACGAAGGAATTCTACCGTCGGAATTACGTGGAGGGTCTCTTCCTGTCCTCGGGGATCTTCGCGGATCCGGACATCGTCCTGGGCCGCCTGGTCGAGGTGGCCCGAAGGCTCCGGAGGGACGAGGGGTTCGGGGGATACATCCACCTCAAGGCGATCCCGGGCGCCGGGGACAGGGCTCTCCGGGAGGCGGGGCGCTGGGCGGACCGGCTTTCCGCGAACCTGGAGCTCCCCACCTCGGACAGCCTGTCGGCCCTGGCTCCCCAGAAGGACGGTGCCGAGATCCTGGGGGTCATGCGCTTCCTGGCCGGGGAGATCCGGGAGGCGGGGTCCCTCCGCCGGAACCGACCGGTCTTCGCCCCCGCGGGGCAGAGCACCCAGATCATCGTCGGAGCCTCCCCGGAGCCCGACCGCACCGTTCTCCGCCTCGCCTCGGGCCTGTACGGAAAACTGGGACTCCGGAGGGTCTACTATTCCGCCTTCGTCCCGGTGAACCGGGATCCCCGGCTGCCCTCGGGAACCCCTCCCCTGCTCCGGGAACTCCGGCTCTACCAGGCCGACTGGCTCCTGCGGTTCTACGGATACTCCGTGGACGAGATAGCCGGGGAGTCCGAGCCGGATTTGGACCCGTCCCTGGATCCCAAGACCTCCTGGGCCCTCCGTCATCCGGAGGCCTTTCCGGTGGACCTCGCCCGGGCGGACCGGGAGGCGATCCTCCGGGTACCCGGAATCGGGATCACCGGGGCCGCCCGCATCCTGGAAACCCGGAAGGCCGGGGGCCTCTCCCTGGACGTCCTGCCCCGTCTGGGCATCGTCTGGAAACGGGCCCGGCATTTCGCCACGGTCCGGGGGGCCCACGCGGGGATCCGGGAGGAACCGGAACGGCTTCGGGCCCTCCTGGCCTCCCCTCCGCCGGGCCGACCGGAATCCGCCGGGACCCGGGCCCCGGCGGACCCGCGGCTTCAGCGGGAATTCCAATTCTAGGACGTGCCATGAACGGAATCGAACGGTTGGACGGCGCGCTGATCAAGGTCCGGGATATCCTCGGGCGGCCGGAACCGGGACCGAGGGAGGATCCCTGCCCGACCCCGGCCCGGAGCCGCCGAAGCCTCGGCGGACGGGACCGTACCCCGGGCCAGCTCGAGCTGGGACTGGCCGAGGACGCCCCCGTCCGGTCCGTCGGATCCGCGTCGGAACGGACGGTCCCGGCGCCGACCGGAGACAAAGAGGGTCCCGTCTCCCCCCGAGACCCTCGGCATGTCCGGGATCCCCGGGCCTTACCGGTGGAACGCTGCCTGCGCGCCCTGGGCGGCGACGTCTGGGAGACCTTCGAGTACGCACTGCGAACCGAACTGCCCGTGGACCGGGACGCCGCCGATTTCGCGGTCCGGGCCCTCCTGTGCGGGCCCGAGGCCGCATCGGACCGGTCCCTCCCGGAGGTACGGGCCGTGCGCGCCGCGGCCTTCAAGGTCCGCCGGGAGGTGCACCGACTCCTGGGGCTTCTCCGGTTCGCCCCGGACCCGGACGGGATCCTGACGGCCCGCTGCGAGCCCGATTCCGAGATCCTGGACCTCCTGGAACCGGCCTTCCGGCGGCGCTACGGATCCGAACCCTTCCGCATCGTCGACCTCCGCCGCGGCGTCGTCCTGGAGACGGGTCGCGGGAGCACGGGCCGCGGGAGCACGGGACGCGCCGGGCTGCCGGACCCGAAGAAGGAGGTACCCGGCCCCGCGGATCCGGAGCCGGTCCCCGGATCCGAGCCGGATCCCGTGGATCTGTGGAGAGCCTACTATCGGGCGGCGGAGGACCCCGTCCGGAGGAATCCCCGGCTGCGGCTCCAGTTCATGCCTCGGCGCTACTGGAAGCATCTCCCGGAACTTGACGCTTGACGTCCGATTCCCGGCCATGTTAGCATTCTAAAACATAGGGCATCCCCGCCCTTTTCTGTTGGGATTATTGTTAGTTTTATTGAACATTCGGAGGTCCCATGAGGTTGTCGGAGGCGCGGATCGGCCAGGAGTTCGAGATACTGGCCGTTCGGATTGCCCGGGAGGTCGGCCGCAGGCTCGCCGACATGGGGTTCACCGAGGGAGCCCGGGGCCGGGTCATCCGGGGAGGCGCCTTCCGGGGCCCCCTCCAGGTCCGGATCCGGGATTACGACATCCTCCTGCGCCGCTGCGAGGCCGCGGGCATCGAGGTGCTGCCCCTGGGAGATCTGCCCGCCGAAGGGACGGTCGGACCGGACTTCGGGTTCCGATTCCGGGGATTCCGCCGCCGGGGATCCGACGGGCGGGGCCGACGGGAAGGCGGCGGCCGGGGCTTCCGGGGTGCGCTCGGAGCCTGCGGCGACCGTGAGGGCCCCGCGGCCCGGGAGGGCGGGTCGTGAGCGCCCCGCTTCCCCGGGTGATCCGGATTGCCCTCGCGGGGAATCCCAATTCCGGCAAGACGACCCTCTTCAACGCCCTCACCGGGGCCCACCACAAGGTCGGCAACTACCCGGGCGTGACGGTGGAAAAGCGGGAGGGTTCCCGGGTCCGGGGGGGCCGGTCCTTCCGGTTCGTGGACCTCCCGGGCACCTACAGCCTGACCGCCTACTCTTTGGACGAGGTCGTCGCCCGGGATTTCATCCTGGACGAGAAGCCCGACGTGATCGTGGACGTCCTGGACTCCACGAACCTGGATCGGAACCTCTACCTTTGCCTGCAGTTCCAGGAATTCGGCATCCCCGTGGTGGGCGCCCTGAACATGACCGACGAGGCCGCCGCGAAGGGCATCGAGATCGACGCGGAGAACCTGGGCCGGGTATTGGGCATCCCCATGGTCAAGACCGTCGGTCCCCGGGGCACCGGGATCGAGGAGCTCCTGGACGCCGTGGAGGCCCGGCTGGAAGCCCCGGACGAGGAACCCCGGATGCCCGGGTACGGGGCGGAACTCGAGGCCGGGATCGACCGGCTCCGGTCCCTCCTGGCCTCGGATCCCGCCTTCGCGGCCCGGCATCCCTGCCGGTGGCTGGCCGTCAAGCTCCTGGAAAAGGACGAGCACGCGGCCCGGATCGCGGCCGGCCACCCCCGGGGAGCCGAGATCGAGGAGGCTGCCCGCGAGTCGGTGCGGTGGATCGAGGGGCACTTCGGCAAGGACTCGGAGATCGTGGTCTCCGAGCAGCGGTACGGCTACATCCGGGGGGCCGTCCGCGAGACGGTCCGGGTGATCCGGAAGCCGAATTTCTCCCGGACCGAGGCGGCGGACAAGGTGATCATGCACCCCCTCCTGGCGCTTCCCGTCTTCGCGGCGGTGCTCTGGTCCGTGTTCCAGCTCACATTCCTGATCGGAGAATACCCCATGGGCTGGCTGGAGACCTTCTTCGGCTGGCTGGCGAGGATCGTTGAATCCGCCCTGCCCGGGGGACTCCTGAAGTCCCTCGTGGTGGACGGTATCCTGGGCGGGGTCGGGGGGGTCTTCTCCTTCGTTCCCCTGATCGTGATCCTCTTCTTCCTCCTGTCCCTCCTGGAGGACGTGGGCTACATGTCCCGGGCGGCCTTCGCCACGGACAAGCTCCTGCATACCTTCGGACTGCACGGACAGTCCATCCTTCCCATGATGCTGGGGTTCGGATGCTCCGTCCCCGCCATACTGGCCGCCCGTACCCTGAAGAGCCGCCGGGACCGGGTCGCGACGATCCTCACCATCCCCTTCATGAGCTGCGGAGCCAAGCTGCCGGTGTATGTCCTCCTGGCGGGGGCCTTCTTCCCGGACGACGCGGCCAACATGGTGATGCTGATCTACGCGATCGGTGTGGCTCTGTCCCTCGCATCCTCCCTGTTCCTGCACAACACGGTGCTCCGGGGGGAGCCCACGCCCTTCGTGCTGGAACTGCCTCCCTACCGGGCTCCCACCCTCCGGGGAGTGCTCTGGCACGTGTGGGAGAAGTCCTGGCAGTACGCGAAGAAGGCCGGAACCGTGATCCTCGCCGCGTCCGTCCTGATCTGGGCCCTCACGACCTTCCCGGTCCGGGAGCCGGCCCCGGGGGAGGCGGACCGACGGGCCGCGGAGTACGCGGCGGATCATCCGGGAGCCCCCCCCGAGGAAGCGGCGGCCTGGGCGGAAATCTCCCGGGCGACGTCGGACCTGGAGTACAGCGCGGCGGGTCGCATCGGCAAGTTCATCGAGCCCGCCTTCCGCCCCCTCGGGTTCGACTGGAAGGTCGGTGTGGCCACCCTGACGGGCTTCGCCGCCAAGGAGGTGGTCGTCTCCACCCTCGGGGTCCTCTACCGGACGGGCCTGGAGGAGACCGAGGAGAGCGGTACCTTGAAGGGTGCCCTTCGGGCGGATCCCGGATTCTCGCCCCGGACGGCCTTCGTCCTCATGCTCCTGACCCTGATCCTCCCGCCCTGTTTCGCCTCCCTGGCGATGATCCGTGCGGAACTGGGCTGGGGCTGGCTTGGATTCGTGGTCGTCTACTTCCTCGCCCTCGGCTGGGGCATAGGATTCGCGGTGAACCAGATCGGCTCCCTGGCGGGGTTCGGATGAGGGGCACCTCGGACCTGATCGCCGTCCTCGCGATCATCGGGGCGGCTACCGCGATTCTCGCGGTCAGCCTGGTCCGGGCGAGCCGGGGCCGCTCCTGCTGTTCCCCCGGGGCCGACCGTCCGGCCCGATGGGGGGCGTTGCGGCGCCCCCGGAGGGAGTCTTCCGGGGACTCCGGTCGGGACCTCAGCCTTCGACAACCGGATTCTTGAGGATTCCGATCCCCTCGATCTCAACCTCGCAGACGTCCCCGGGCTTCATGTACAGGGGAGGTTTCCGGGCCATACCGACCCCGGAGGGGGTGCCGGTCACCAGGACATCCCCGGGCTCCAGGGTCATGGTCCGGCTCAGGATCGACACGAGGTCCGCGACGTCGAAGACCATGTCCGTGGTCGTGCCGTCCTGGACGGTGAGGCCGTTCAGGCGGGTCCGGATACGCACGCCTCGTGCGCCCCGGGGAAGCTCGTCCGGCGTGACCAGCCAGGGGCCGAAGGCCCCGGTGCCGTCGAAGTTCTTGCCCACCGTCCACTGGCTGGTCCGCATCTGGAAGTCCCGGACCGAGGCCTCGTTGAAGGCCGAATAGCCCGCCACGAAGTCCGGCGCCTCCTCCCGGGAGACGTTCTTCGCCCGGCGGCCGATCACGGCGACGAGTTCCCCCTCGTAGTCGAACTGGTCCGAGACGGAGGGTTTCCGCAGGGGCCCGCCGTGGCCGACCAGGCAGGAGGGGAAGCGGGCGAACACGGCGGGATAGTCCGGCAGCTTGAGGCCGGTTTCCGTGGAGTGATCCCGGTAGTTGAGTCCGATGCAAAGGATCTTGGACGGACGGGAAAGGGGAGGCAGGTAACCGAGTCCGTCGGCGTCCAGGACGGGCGCCGATTCCAGGAGGGTTCCGACCTCCCGGAGGTCCGCGCCTCGGGCCACCAGGGAATCCAGGTCCCCCGGCCAGCCGGGGCTTCCCTCGACCAGGCCCCGGAGGCCGCCTCCGGCGGACACCGCGATTCCCCTGCGTCCCCGTTGCTCGAACATCGTGATCTTCATGGCTTCCCCCCGTTGCCGCCGGCCATCGGAGCCGGTTTGGATACGGCCTGGATTCTAGCAGGAAACGGATCTCCGCGTCAGGTCCGGACTCCTTCGTTGCGGCGCCCCTCGGGGACCGGTATACTTGCCCCATGCTGGACCGATACCTCTTCGCGGACTGGGACGAGCCTCCGGGAGCCATGGATTTCGAGGAGACCTTCGCGGACCTCGTGGGGCAGGCGGCCGCGGGTGTGGAGGCGGTCCTGCGCCGGGAAGAGACGGGGACCGTGCCGAAGGACGCCGCCGATCCCTTCTGGACCGACTGCGTACGGCTCTACGTCCGCGCCCCGGCCCTGGTCAACGTCCTTCTAAACTACAAGATCTGCGTGGAGCACGGCCTTCCCCTTCACCCCACGGTGTACTACGACCTGGGGGAGGCCCGGAAATACAACCTCCGGTACCCCCTGGGGGAACTGGAGCGGGCGAATATCCTGTTCCGGGACGGCGTGGAGATGGCCCGGGCCGTGGTCCGCCTGGATCCCGGCATTCGGGAGACGGCCGGATCCCTGCTCCGTCGGCTACCGGCCCTGGTCCGGGACTTCGTCTACACGGGAATCCGGGACAAGTACACCTGGCGGGCCTCGGAGCCGGAAAAGATCCGCGCCCTGGCGGACCGGATCCTGTCGGCGTTCAGGCCGGACATCGTGGTGGGGGCGGCCCACGGATCCATCCTGCCGGGACTCCTTCTTGCGGAATACCTGGAGACCCCCCTCTATTTCGTGCGGTTCAGCATGTTCAAGCGAAAGGACGACGCCCCCATCGTCTCCCTCTCGGACGAGGTGTACCTGTCCGCCTTCCGGGACGGAACGGCGGTCCTCTTCGACGAGGACGTGGCGAAGGGCACGACCCTGGAGCTCTTCGAACGGCGCCTGGCCCCCCTCTTCCCGAACCGCCGGACCGCGTCGGTGATCCGGCATTCGGGAGCCTCGATTCGGCCGGACTTCACGGCCCGGACCTGGTGGGAGTGAGCCCGGTCCCCTAGCCCCGGGACGGGGTCTTGCGGGCGGGCAGACCGAGTATCACCGCGGCCTCCTCGACGCTCTGGGCCGCCAGCAGGTCCGCCCGCCGGATCTCGTCGTTCAGCAGGGCGGCCGCGGAAGCCAGCACCTGGATGTGGGGTCCCGCCTGCTTGCTGGGGGACGCCAGGAGAAGGATCACCTTGGAGGGTTCCCCGTCCAGGGACTGGAAGTCCATCCCCCCGGGCTTGAGCCCCAGGGCCGCCACGATGCGCGTGACCCCCTCCGTCTTGGCGTGGGGCAGGGCGATCCCGTGCTGCATTCCCGTGCTCATGGATTTTTCCCGTTCCAGGACATCCCGGAGCACCGTCGACCGGTCGGCCAGCAGCCCCTTGGAGTCCAATCGATCCACCAGCTCCGTGATGACGGATTCCTTGTCCCTCCCCTTCAGGTCCAGGATGATGCAGTCCGGGGACAGGGCTTCCCGGAAACCCGGATTCACGCGGCCCCCTTCCTCCCCCAGCCCCTCGGTAAGGCGCTTGGGATCCAGGTTCTTCCGGAGCTCCTCGAAGCGCTGGTTGAGCTGGGCGACCGCCTCGAACAGGGCCGTCTTCACGAAGATCGCGTCGGAGGAATCCATCCACAAGGTCAGGTCCGGCCCCTTCCGTTCCAGGGAGAACGCGATGTCGTCCTTGCGGACCTGGACGATCCCGTCCCCGACGCTCATCATCTGTACGAAGAAGCCCTCGTCCTGAAGATCCCGGATCAGCACGTCCGAGACGAGGACGGCCACGTCCTCGGACGAGAAATTATAGACCGCCGCCTCGGTCTCCCCGCCCTTCTCCACGGCTCGGGTGCCGCGTCCCGGCAATTTCAAGGTAGCCGCGAGGATCGGCGGCGCCGCGAGGATCGTCAGCAGGGTCATGAACACGGCCATGCCGAATTCCTTCTGCCCCAGCATGCCGCTCGAAAGCCCGATTCCCGCGATTATCAGGGTCACCTCCCCGCGGGGAACCATCCCGGCCCCGACGCGGAGGGCTCCGGGAAGGTTGAACCCCAGGAACAGGGCGGGCAGTCCGGCGCCCGCGATCTTGGACAGCACGGCCACGAGTGCGTACGCCAGCC
The DNA here is from genome assembly GCA_937873275.1 of uncultured Spirochaetota bacterium. Lineage (GTDB taxonomy): Bacteria > Spirochaetota > Spirochaetia > Treponematales > UBA12059 > JAAYUR01. The sequence continues at coordinate 5,200 of CALMRC010000003.1, read as the reverse complement.
CCCCCAACAGGATGACGGGATTCAGCAACAACCGTACGTTCACGAGCATTCCCATCACGGCGAAAAAGACGGGCACCAGGAACTCGTAGAGTCCGTGCATTTTGTCCAGGATCACGGGGCTGATGTCCGATCTGGAAAGGGAGAGCCCGAGAACGTACGCCCCGATGATCATGGCCAGGCCCTGCTTCTCGAAGGTACCGGCCAGTAGCATGGCAAGGCCCAGGGCGAGCAGGGAGAATTGCGCGGGGTTTCGGAACGCCTTCAGGAACCGGGCGATCTGCTTCGACAGGACCAGGCCCAGGGCCGTGAAGCCGAGCCAGATCCCGAAGGACCGTCCGGCGATCGCCAGGATGGTACCCCACCGGAGGCTTCCCTCGGCTCCCGACTGCGTCAGCGCGGCGATACCGAGAACCACCGCGAGGAACACGATTCCCAATACGTCGTCGAAGACCGCGGCGGCAAGGATGGTGACTCCCTCCGGACTGTCCATCTTCTTCTGGTCCGACAGTATCCGGGCGGTGATGCCGACGCTGGTGGCGGTGGCCATGATCCCCAGGAACAGGGGCCCGGGATCCAAGGGGGAAGCACGCAAGAGTACGGTTCCCAGGAGGTCCCCCGCGGAAAAGGCGATGACGGATTCCACCAATCCGATCAGGCCCCCGGCCACGGAATACTTCAGGAACAGGGAGAAATTCGTCTCGAGCCCCGCTACGAACAGGAGCAGGATGGAAGCGATCGTGGCGATGCTGTACAGTTCGGGGCTGACGGCCAGTTCCCCCATGCTCCCCGCGAAGAGGCCGGAGGGGAAACCCGGCAGGGGAAGGGCTCCCAGGGCGTAAGGTCCTACGACGATCCCCGCCAGGAGTTCACCCAGAACCGTGGGAATGCCCGCGCGCTGGGCCAGGGCGGACCCGATGCGAACGGCGAAGAGGATGACCCCGATCTGGATGACCAGCGCGGTCTCCCGGGCGGCCATCCCGGATTCCGCCTCCGCCGCGGCCGCCAGGGGAATGCAGAGGACCCCAAGGAACAAGAGGACGATCTTCAAGCCACGCATCCTGACTTCTCCTCGCCGGATACCATTTGAAACCTTTTGATAGAATATCTCGCATTCAGTGACATATACCGCATATTCTAGTGCAAGAAGCTCGGGTTTGCAAGGGTATCCGTCCCGATCGGGGCAGACTCGGTCGGGGTATCCCGTGCAGGCCGGGTCCCGGGTCGGAGGTTGTCGATTCGCCCCTTGATTCTTTTTATTCGACTGTGTATATTTATACATAGAGTTCCGTATAACTCTACGCTTCCATCAAGCCCCGGGGTTTTAAACCTCCTTTTTCCCCGGGGCTTCCTTTTATTTCCGTTTGTATATTGACTTAATTATCGATACCCCTCTATATTTATTTTTACATCCATTCACCGAGAGGCGATCATGGCCCGATTGAAAATATCGTTTACACCTTCCATACGGCGCCTCCCCTCCTACCTTCACATCATCCGAAACGCCCAGAGAAACAGTCAATTCTACATATCCGGCACCGTGATCGCCCAGGAACTGAACCTGGAACCGATCCAGGTCCGGAAGGACTTGGCCATCACGGGCATCATCGGCAAACCCAAGAAGGGGTATCCCGTGGACGCCCTGATCGCGGCGGTGGAACGCTACCTGGGCTGGGACGAGATGCACGACGCCATCGTGGTGGGCGCGGGCAACCTGGGATCCGCCCTGATGGGGTATCCGGAATTCCGGATCCACGGGCTCCACATCGTGGCCGCCTTCGATACGGATCCCGACAAGATCGGCAAGAAGATCCACGGGGTGACCGTCCTGAACCTCGCGGACCTGGAATCGACGATCCGGGGCTCCAAGGTCGACTACGCCATCCTGACCGTGCCGTCCCCCCAGGCCCAGGAGACGGCGGACACCCTGGTCCGCTCCGGCATCCGGGCCATCTGGAATTTCACGAACGCCAAGCTCAAGGTCCCCGACGACGTGGTCGTCCACCGGGAGGACCTGTCCTCGGGATACGCCCTGCTCTCCGTCATGCTTCAGACGAGAAAGAGCCAGACTCCCTGACGATGCCGGACGCCCCGGACCGGCAGGCGGAGTACCTGGGCAACCGCCTGCGGAAGCGGGACCGCCACCTCCGGAAGTGGGCCCGCCGGGAGGGCGTGGAGTGTTACCGGGTCTACGACCGGGACATTCCGGAAATACCCCTGGCCGTGGATCGGTACGGACCCTACGCCCACGTCTCCCTGTACGAGCGCCCCTACGACAAGCCCGAGGAGGAGGAGCGCGCCTGGCTGGACCGGATGTGCGAGGCGGTGGCCGGGAGTCTGGAGGTTCCCCGGGAGAACATCTTCCGGAAACTCCGGAAGCGCCAGCGGGGAAACGATCAGTACGAACGGGTCTCCGGGGAGGGGCGGACGGAGGTCGTGCGGGAAGGCGGGCTGCGGTTCCTGGTGAACCTCTCGGACTACCTGGACACGGGGCTCTTCCTGGATCACCGGATCACCCGGTCCCTCGTCCGGGGCGAATCCCGGGATCGGAGGGTGCTCAACCTCTTCTGCTACACAGGATCGTTTTCCGTGTACGCCGCGGCGGGAGGGGCCTCCTCGGTGGACAGCGTGGACCTCTCGAAGACCTACCTTGCCTGGGCGGAACGCAACCTCGGGCTGAACGGCTTCCGGGGCGGCTCCTTCCCCCTGCGGCACGGGGACGTCCTGGACTTCCTCGCCTCCGCCGCCTCGGCGGGACGACGCTGGGATCTCGTCGTCCTCGATCCCCCTACGTTTTCCAACTCCAAGCGCATGCGGGATTCCCTGGACATCAACCGAGACTGGCCGGACCTGGTGCGTCGGTGCCTGGAGGTCCTGGACCCCGGGGGAATCCTCTACTTTTCCACGAACTCCCGGACCTTCCGCTTCGACGAGACCGGCTTCCGGGACGTCTCCGTACGGGACCTGACGAAGGCGACGACGCCCCCGGATTTCGAGGGTGCCCGGCCCCACCGGTGCTGGCGCCTGGAGCCGGCCTAGGGGCCGCGGCGCCCCTCGAAGGTCCCGGGCGACCGCGGTGTCCCTTCGCGGAAACGGGCTCGGACGGCATCTTTTCCCTTGCGAATTCCTTACTCCGGAGATATGATTATTCCATGAAAATCAAACCGGGAGTACAAAATTGCGTGTAACCACGAAGGGACGGTATGCCCTGCGGGCCGTGCTGGCCTTGGCCCGAAGCAGCGAAAACGGATCTCCGGTATCCATCAAGACCATATCCGAGCGGGAGCGCATCTCTCCGGAATTCCTGGAGCAGATCTTCTTCCGGCTCCGGAAGGCGGGCGTCATCAATTCGGTCCGGGGCCCCGGCGGGGGATTCTACTTCGCCCGCCCCCTCGGCGAGATCACCCTGGAAGCCATCCTGGAATCCTCCGGTGAGGGACTCGGGATCGCCCCCTGCGTGTGCGGGAAGGAATCGGACTGCGACCGGAGGAAGGACTGCGCCGCGGGGATGATCTGGCGGGAGATGGATTCCCACCTCCGCGCCTTCGCCTCCGGGCGCACCCTGGAGGACATGGTCCGGGGAGCCTAGGCCCGGTCCCTGGTCCCCGCCGGATCCGTCACTCCTCGGAGGCGAACGTCTCCATCTCCCGTCCTTTCTCCTCATCCACCAGTCCCAGGCGGACGCAGAGGGCGATCAGTTCCCGGACGTGGAGGAACGAATGGAGCCGTATGCCCGCCGCCTCCATGTCCCTTCTCCCCCGGGCGCCCCGCTCGATCAGGACCGCGAGGTCCGCGACCGCCAGTCCTTCGCCGCGTAGGATCTCCACGGCTTCCAGCTTGCTGGCCCCGGTGGTGATGAGGTCGTCCAGGAGTAGGATCCTCTCCCCCGGCCGGTACCGTCCCTCCACCCGGTTCCCGGTTCCGTGGTCCTTGACGGGCATGCGGGGCCATACCAGGGGCTTCCGCAGCCTCAGGGCCGCCGCGGTAGCCAAGGGCAGGGCCGCCGCGGGGATACCCCCAAGCCGGTCGTAGGCCAGATCCCGGGCCAGGACCGCGTACGCCTCGGCCGCGGTTTCCAGGAGGCGGACGTCGGAGACGACGCTCCGCAGGTCGATGTAGAAGGGCGAACGGATCCCGCTCTTGAGGACGAACTCCCCGATACGGAAGCAGCCGGACTCCACGAGCCCCCGGAGGAGCCGCTCCTTGAGGGAATCGCCCTCGAGCTCTGTCCCCGGTCCGGGGTTCGGCTCCGGAACCGCCGCGGTACCCCCGGGCCGCCCCCCGGTTCGGGTTTCCGGGGGCCGGGCGCCGGCCCGACCCGACCGGACGCCCCCCGCCTCCATCGTCCGTTCCCAGGCTTCCTCCGCGGACTTCCGGAGTGCCTCCGCCGCGGCGCCCGGGTCCGGGGCGTCCGCAACGGCCCGGGAAACCGCGGGAATCAGCCCCAGTCCGTCCTTCCGGGCGCCGGCCATCCAGGCCTCGGCGATGTCGCCCCCCTGGGCGCCGATCCCGGGAGCCAGGAACCAGGCCTCCGGGGCCGCGGCCCGGACGGAGCGGAGGGCCTCGGGGTCGTTTCCCGCCACCACGAGACCGATCCGGTCGGACCAGGAGACGCATTCCCGGGCGACCCGGACGAATAGGGGCTCCGGAAGGGCCTGCGCGGTTCCGGCGGCCAGGCCCGACCCGGGAAGGACCGCGGTCCGGAAGGGAGCCGCGCCCACGGGCAGGTCCTGGAAGGTCCCCGCCCGGGGATTGCTGGTCCGGCAGAGCAGGAAGAGTCCGGTTCCCGGATAGTCCAGGAAGGGATCCGCAGAGTCCCGGCCCAGGTAGGGACTCAGGGTGACGGCGTCCGCCCCGAGATCCCGGAAGACCGCGTCCGCGTAGGCCCGGGCAGTGGAGTCGATGTCCCCGCGCTTGGCGTCCAGGAGGACGGGAATGCCGTCGGGGACGTGCTCGATCGTGGCCCGGAGGGCGTCCCAACCCGCGGAGCCCCAGGCCTCGTAGAAGGCGATGTTTGGTTTGAAGCAGGCCGCGTACTCCGCGGTCGCGTCGATGAGCCGGCGGTTCAGGGCCAGGATCTCCCCGGCGGCCTTGGCGGGCTCGTCCCGTCGGGCTTTCGGCCGGGGATCCAGGCCCACGCAGAGCAGGGTACGCCTCTCGTTCCAGGCGGCGTTCAGGCGGGAAAAGTATTCCATGGAAGCTC
>CALMRC010000002.1 GCA_937873275.1 uncultured Spirochaetota bacterium | reverse complement strand
CGGACCGTCTCCCGGATTCCGGGCTCGTCGTCCACGACCAGGATGCGGTCCATCGGCGCTTACCGGAGGCTGTAGGGAAGGAGGAGCTTCTCGACCTCGACCATCTTGCCGTCCGGCCCGTCCACGGGCACCTCGGTGAGGGTCCAGCCCCGTATCCCGGCCGTGTTCACGCCCGCTGCGGCCAGGAATCCGGGGTCCAGCACGAGGACCCAGTCCTTGTCGTTCTTGGCGAGGTCCGCCGCCCATTCGACCAGGTTGCCCCCGCCCAGGGAAAGGCCGTAGTGGCCCAGCTGGGCATGGTACCCGATCCGGTCCCGGGCCGAGGCGGCCAAGGCATCCATGTGGGCCGTCGGGGACGCCGCCGGTTTGCCGCCCAGGGGGGCGGATCCCAGGGCGAAGCGGCCGGTCAGCCGGCCTTCCTCCACGGTCCAGGTCAGGTCCGGCCCGGCGGGGAGCCGGGCGGGATCCAGTCCGGCTTCGAGGAAGGGCGCGGCGTCCAGGGAAAGGACGGCCCGGGGCGCGGATCCGGGATCCGCGGAAAGGCTCAGCACCTCCCCGCCCGGGGAGGCCAGGACTCGGAACTCGCCCGCGGACGGGGAACCTAGGGCCTCGGCCGCGGCGCCGAAGGACCGGGCGGCGTACTTGGCCACGACGTCCGTGGAGCCGCAGGAGACGGCCAGGAAGGCGGCCGCCAGGGCGGCCGGGATGGCAGCGGCCCCGGAGAGAGGGCCCCGGCGAACGGGGAGGGGGGAAGCGCGGTTCATGGGATTCCTCCGACAGGCTGCCCGAATCGGGCGCCGCGGTTTCCGGTCCGGTTTCGTCGGGCCGCTACAGGAGTTTGGACAGGGACTCCACCAGTTCATCCACGATCTCGTCCTGGCCGGACCGTACCCGGTCGATCAGGCAGTGCTTCATGTGGTGCTCCAGGACCACCAAGGCCGTGCGCTCCAGGGCGCTGCGGGCCGCGGAAACCTGGGCCAGGACGTCGTCGCAGTAGGCGTCCTCGGCGATCATGCGCCGGATGCCCCGGACCTGGCCCTCGATTCGGGCCAGCCGGGCGTCCAGGGCTCGCTTTAAATCGTCGGGCCGGACGGTCCGGCGGCACTCGGGCCGGGCGGGATCCCCGGCGCACCCGCAGCCCGGTTCCCCGTGCCCCTCGTGGGCGGTTCCATGCCCTGTGTCGGATGTTTCTTCCATAGGTTCACCTCCCCGCCCGGGCGCCGGGTGCCCGGAAGCGGCGCAGGCGCAGGGCGTTGGACACCACCGAGACCGAGGACAGGGACATGGCCGCGGCGGCGAAGATCGGGTTCAACAGGGGCCCCCCGAAGACGTGGAGGAGGCCCGCCGCCACCGGGATCCCCAGGACGTTGTAGGCGAAGGCCCAGAAGAGATTCTGCTTGATGTTCCGGATCGTGGCCCGGGACAGGGCCAGGGCGGACACCGCGTCCATCAGGTCGCTCCGGGCCAGGATGACGTCCGCGGATTCCGCGGCCACGTCCGTGCCGGAACCGATGGCGATCCCGACGTCCGCCCGGGCCAGGGCCGGGGCGTCGTTGATCCCGTCCCCGACCATGGCGGTGATGTAGCCCTCCGCCTGGAGCTTGGCGACCTCCGAGGCCTTGTCCTCGGGAAGGACCTCCGCGAGCACCCGGTCGACCCCGACCTCCCGGGCCACCGCCTCCGCCACGGGCCGGGAATCCCCGGTGATCATGATCGTGGTGATCCCCAGGCTCCGGAAGGCCGCGACGGCCTCCCGGCTCCCGGTTTTGACCGTGTCGGCGACCGCCAGGAGACCCTCGAGCCTCCCGTCCGCGGCGACGAAGAGGACCGTCTTGCCCTCCCGGGAAAACCTCTCCAGGATCCCGGAGGCGGGCGCCGTGTCCACGCCCCTCTCCTCCATCATTCGGGCGTTGCCGATGAGGATCCGGCGGCCTTCCCGCACCGCCTCGATGCCCCGGCCCGGGACCGCCTGGAGGGAGGAGGGCGGCGCCACGGCCAGACCCTTCTCCTCGGCGGCCCGGACCACGGCGGAGGCCAGGGGGTGTTCGGATCCGCGCTCCGCCCCGGCCGCCAGGGCCAGGAGGCGGTCCCGGGCTTTCCCGTCATCGTCCGCGGACCCCAGGATCTCCACGTCCGTGACCGAGGGCTTGCCCACGGTGATGGTTCCGGTCTTGTCCAGTACCACGGCCCGGACCTTGTGAGCCGTCTCCAGGGCCGTCCCGCTCTTGATCAGGACGCCGAGCTCCGCGCCCTTGCCGGTACCGACCATGATGGCCGTCGGGGTCGCCAGGCCCAAGGCGCAGGGGCAGGCGATGGTGAGGACCGCGATGAAGACCCGGAGGGAGAAGACGACGTCCTCGCCCGCCAGGAGCCAGGCCAGGGCCGCGGCCAGGGCGATGCCCACGACCACGGGCACGAAGACCCCGGAGACCTTGTCCGCCAGGGCCGCGATGGGCGCCTTGGAGCCCTGGGCCTCCTCCACGAGCCGCACGATCCGGGCCAGGGCCGTATCCTTGCCCACCCGGGTCGCCCGAAAGACGAAGGACCCCGTGCCGTTGACCGTGGCCCCCGCCACGGAGTCGCCGGCCTTCTTCTCCACCGGCAGGCTCTCCCCGGTGAGCATGGACTCGTCCACGGAGGTCCACCCCTCGACCACCTCGCCGTCCACCGGGACCCGCTCCCCGGGCCGGACCCGGACCAAATCTCCGACCTCCACCTCGTCCACGGGGATCTCGATCTCCTCCGTCCCGTGCACGACCCGGGCGGTGGTGGGAGCCAGGCCCATGAGCTTCTTGATGGCATCCGAGGCCCGACCCTTGGACTTGGCCTCCAGTCCCTTGCCGAGCAGGATCAGGGCGATGATGACGGCGGCGGTTTCGTAGTAGAGGTGGGAGGCTCCCGAAAAATCTCCCCGGGCGATCTCGAAGGTGGAATAGGCGCTGTAGGCGATCGCGGCGGATGTGCCGATGGCGATCAAGCTGTCCATGTTCGGGGAGCCTTTCAGCAAGGTCCGGAAACCTACGGAATAAAAGCGCCTCCCCGCCCATATCGCCGGGAGGGTCAGGACGAACTGGACCAGGGCGAAGTTGAGAGGGTAGTGCATCGGATCCAGGATCCCCGGCAGGGGGAGCCCGACCATGTGCCCCATGGCGATGTACAGGAGGGGCAGGGCGACGGCGGCGGCGACGTAGAAATTGATCCGGAGCCTGCGGTAGTCCCGCTCCTTGGCCGCCGCGTGTTCGTCCGTCCCGGCCTCGGTTTCCACGGCACGGGGTTCGTACCCGGCGTCCCGGACGGCCTTCTTGATCTCCGAAAGCCGGGTCTTGTCCGGATCGTAGGCGACGGTGAGCTTTTCGGTCACCAGGTTCACATCCGCGGAGGCTATCCCGGGCAGGGCCCGGACGGAACGTTCCACGGCGGCGGCGCAGGACGCGCAGGTCATGCCCCCGATGGGAACGACTACGGCCTTCGACTCCGGAGGCAGGACGGCCTCGTAACCCGCGTCCGCCACCGCGGCCGCGATGGCCGTCCGGTCCACGGAAAGTTCGTCGTACTCCACGCTCAAGGTTTCCGTGGCGAAGTTCACCTCGGCCTTGGCCACCCCCGGAAGGCCTCCCACGGCCTTCTCGTTGGCCCGAACGCAGGCCGCGCAGGTCATGCCCCGGATGGGTATCAGTTCGGATTTCATCGTGGTTCGTCTCCTCGGGGCGGCCCGCGAGCCGCCCGCGTCTCCCCTAGTTTAGGGCTTCGCAGGGAAGGATTCGGGTAGGCAGACGGTTTGGGAAGGCCGTAGGACTTCCCAAACCGAATCGTGAACTTGCGGCGGCCTTCCTCGGTTACCGTCTGCGAACCGGTTTTTTCAAAGGCAGCTGGAAAGCTCATCAAGGGCAGCCGGTTTGGAAATCCCTATTTGGGATTTCCAAACCGATCCGCCGGGAATACGGGCATAGCCCGTATTCCCGGCGATACCCCCTGGGGGTATATTACTGCCGCCGGCTCCGGGGGGTCAAGGGCGATTTCCGCAGGTGGGGCACTCTCCCTCCCGGGCGGAGATGTCCGGAGGGGTCCAGTCCGCTGGAATGGCCGCGGCCGGGCCTACGGCCCCGGCGGGGCCGTAGGCGGCCAGGTCCGCGACCACGGTGAACCGAGACCGGATCATCCCCATCCAGCAGGAGTACGGCACCACGCCCGGGGAGCCGGGAGTGAACTCGATCACGTTCTCCCCGACGGCCAAGGGCTTCTGGATGCCCAGGGATGGGACCACCAGGGGGCTGTTGCAGCCGTTGACCGTGCCCGGGGCGGCCCGGATCACCCAGCGGACGGGGATTCCGGACTGCACCACGAACTCCGCGTACCGGCGGGGCGAGAGGTCGAACTCCACGACCTGGACGTTGCCGACCCGCCGGGCCACGATCGGGGCCGGGGCGGCCGCGGTCCGGGCCGGGGGAGGGGACGGCGGGGTCGACTGCGAGGCCGGTCCGGCCCAGCCGGCGAAGGCCGGGGAGGACGGCCCTTCGCCCTTCAGCAAGGCCATAGGGGATGCCAGGCCCGAGAGGGCCCAGGCCCGCCCCAGGGATGCCAGGCCCAGGAAGGCCACCAGGACCGCGCCCGCCCGGACCGCTCCCGTCCGGAGCCGGGCCGGGAGGAAGGCGCCTCCGGCCCCGAAGGCCAGGAGGGCGGGCACCGTGCCCAGGGAGAAGAGGAACATCGCCCGGGCGCCCGCCTCGGCGCTCCCGGAGCCCAGGGCGTAGAGCTGGAGGGCCTGCAGGGGTCCGCAGGGCATGAAACCGTTGGCCAGTCCCACCGCGAAGGATCCCGCCTGGGCGGCCCAGGCGCCCGCCTTTCCGCGCAGCCGGTCCCAGAGGGGTATCCGGAGCCGGGACGGCGGCAAGACTCCGCCCAGTCGCAGGGCCATGAGGATCATGAAGAGCCCCGCGGCGGCCATGACGATCGAACGTCCTCCGATTCCCAGGTCCAGGACACCCCCCAGGGCGCCGGCGAGAGCTCCGACCGCCGTATAGGAGACCACCCGCCCGGCGTTGTAGGCCAGGGAGGGGGCCAGGGCACCGGAGCGTCCATCCGCGACGGAGGAGGGCCCGGAAATCCCCTTGATCCCCTGGGAGAGGGCGATCCCTCCGCACATGGATACGCAGTGCAGGCCGGTGAGGAGCCCGACCACGAGGAGCATCCCCGGCGCGGTCCCCCCGTCCGGGACGGGGACGAAGGAGAAGAGGCCGGCGGACTCGGCCAGGGCGAAGAGTCCCGCGAGTCCCAACCCCACCGCCGCCGCGACGAGCCCGTCCCGCCGGCCTTTGCCGGCGTTCCCGGGATCCGCCTCGTATCCCGCCGCGGAGACCGCGGAGGCAAGAGAAGCCCGGATCCCGGGACCGTCCTCGGTTCCGGACCGGAGCCATACTTCGGCCCGGCCCCGGCGAGCGTCCGCCCGGGCCCGGTCCACCCCCGGAATCGATTCCAGGGCCTCCGAGACCTTCCGTTCGCAGTGACTGCAGGTCATCCCCGTGACGGACATCACGATCCGGGCGCCGTCGGCCCCGTCCGATCTCGCTCGCTTCATGTCTCCTCCCCGATCAAGCATACCGGAGTCTAGGCCGGTTTTGTGAAGATCCTGTGAAGGCGTGGTACCTCGAGGTCCGCTCCCCGTCGTTCCGTCGACGTACCCGGGGATCCCGGGCCCGGGCTGGACGTGTGGCCCCGGGACGGGTAGGATGCGACCGTGAAGAACGCGGAAACCACGGTGGCCAAGCTTTCCGAGGTGGCCCTCCGGCGCTGGTCCATGATCGCCCCCGGGGACCGGATCCTCATCGGTGCCTCGGGAGGCAAGGACTCCACGACCCTGGCCTACGACCTGGCGGTCAAGCGCCGCTGGTGGCCGGACCGGTTCGAATTCCTCGCCCTCCACGTGGAGACCGACGTGGGGGAGCCCCAGGACCGCGCGCCCCTTGAGGCCCTGTTCCGGGACTGGGGGGTGCCCTTCGCCTCCATCCGGGTCCCGGTGATCGGACGCCTGAAGCCGGGGGAGCGGATGAACTGCTACTGGTGCTCGACCCAGCGCCGCACGGAGCTCATCCGCTACGCCCTGGCCGAGGGTTTCCACAAGATCGCCCTGGGGCACCACCTGGACGACATCGTGGAAACCCTCCTCATGAACATGCTCCACAAGGGCGAGATCTCCACCATGCCCCCCGTGGTCCGGTACTCCAAGTATCCCCTCGCGGTGATCCGGCCCCTGGCGCTCTGCGAGGAGCGGCAGATCGAGGCGTTCGCCCGGGAGAAGGGTTTCGCGAGCGTCACCTGCACCTGCGGGTACGACGGCGCGTCCCGGCGCAAGGAAGTCCGGGCCAAGATCGAGGCCCTGACCGGGGGTTCTTCGGAGCTGAAGAGAAACCTCTTCCGGTCGATGTCCAGGGTGAACGCCGAGTACTTGGCCTAGGGCCCGGCGGGCTTGTCCGGGAAGGCGAAGGACCGGAACGCCCCGGCGTCCAGGGGCTTGCTGACCAGGTAGCCCTGGATCTCGTCGCAGCCCCGCATGCGCAGGGCTTCCAGCTGTTCCGTCGTCTCCACTCCCTCGGCCACGGAGATCATGTCGAAGGATCGAGCCAGGGCAATGACCGCGGTGGCGATCTGGGCCCCGTCGTACCGGTCGACGATGGGGTCGATGAAGGCCTTGTCGATCTTGAGGACGTCCACGGGCAGCTGGTCCAGGTAGCGCAGGGAGGAGAACCCGATCCCGAAGTCGTCCACCGCGAAGCTAACCCCCATCTCCCGGATCTCGTTCATGATCCGGACGGTCTGCTCCATGTCCTCCATCAGCAGGGTCTCGGTGATCTCCAACTTCAGCCGCTCCGGGTCGAGCCCCGAGGTGTCCAGGGCTTCCCGGGTCACCCGGGCCAGGGTGCCCGCCTGGAACTGCCGGGGGGACACGTTCACGGATACCGTGAGGGGCTTCCCGAGGTCGCCCCAGAGCTTGGCGTCGCCGCAGGCGGTCCGGAGGGCCCACTCCCCGATGGGGACGATGAGGCCGGAGGATTCCGCGATGTCCATGAAGTCCCCGGGGCTAACGGGCCCGCTCCCGACGGGCTGCCAGCGGATCAGGGCTTCCGCCCCCATGAGGCCCGCTCCGGTTCCGGGCACGACCCCACCCGTGGCGGCCTGGGGCTGGTAGTGCAGGAAAAACTCTCCCCGGTCCAGGGCCCGTCGGAGCCGGGACTCCAGTTCCAGCTGACGGCGGCTGGTGTGCCCGGCCTTGCCCGAGGCGTAACGGTACCGTCCGCGGCCCGCCTCCTTGGCCTCGTACATGGCCGTCTCGGCCTTCTTTTCCAGGGCCCCCGGGTCGGTTCCGTCGAAGGGGAAGATGGCTATGCCCGCGCTGCCCCCGGTGAAGACCTCCGAGGGGCCCAAAGGGAAGCCGGCGGACAGGGCGGCCAGGAATCCCGCCGCAGCGGTGCCCGCCTCCTCGCTGCGCCGGATGGAATCCAGGATGACCGCGAACTCGTCGCCTCCCAGGCGGCAGACCGTTCCCGTCTCTCCGACGCGTTCGACGAGCCTGCGGGAAGCCTCCCGCAGGAGTTCGTCCCCCGCGGTGTAACCCAGGCTCTCGTTGACGTGCTTGAACCGGTCGAGGCCCAGGATCACCAGGGCCGCCCGGGAGGCTTTCCGCCGCGCCCGGTCCAGGGCCTGGGCCAGGCGGTCCCGGAAGAGGAAGCGGTTGGGGAGGGCCGTGAGAGGATCGAAGAGCTCCGCGTTCCGGAGGCGCTCCTCCGTATCCTTGAGGGGAGTGAGGTCCGTGAAGACCCCGATGTATCCGGAGATCTCCCCGACTTCGTCGGGAATCGCCTGGATCTTCACCCGGGACGGGTAGATTTCCCCGCTCTTCCGACGGTTCCAGATCTCCCCGGTCCAGGATCCCGAGTCCCGGACGGCGTTCCAGAAGACCCGGAAGAACTCGTCGTCGTGGCGGCCGGATTTCAGGATCCGGACGTCCTTCCCGGCGAGTTCCTCGAACCCGTATCCCGTCATCGCCAGGAAGGCGGGATTGGCTTCCAGGATGGCTCCCTCGGAGTCCGTGACGATCACTCCGTCGTTGGCCGCCTCGAGGATGAGGCGGCACAGGCCGCTTTCGCCGTCCCGGTTCACGTCACTTTTCCGTCAGGTTGAACACGCCGTCCCAGTCCTTGGCGGGCGGCTTCTTCCGGAAGCCGTCCAGTCGGGCCAGGTAGGACTGGGAGGGTCCGTCCCCGGGATCGTGGGAGAGGACCTTGAGGAAGAGCTTGCCCGCCTCGGTCCAGTCCTTGGCCTCGAAGGCTTCCAGGGCGTCGTGGAAGAGTTCCACGGTGATCTTCTTGGCCTCCGGTACCTCCCCGGAGAAATCCAGCACCTCGTACAGCCGGACGGGCTCGAAGATCCCCACCACCCGGACCCGGGCCATCCGGCGGGTCAGGAATTCGGGTCCCGCCTCCTGGACGGTGGCCTCGGTGGTCAGGATCCAGGAGTTGAACTGCTTGTTCACCCCCTCCAGCCGGGCGGCCAGGTTCACGGTGTTGCCCATCATGGTGTAGTTCATCTTCTTCTCGGTGCCCATGTTGCCCACCACCATGTCCCCGGTGTTCACTCCGATCCGGGTGGCCAGGGGGGCGGGGGTCAGGCCCTCCGCCAGGACCGCCTGGTTGAGGAGCGCCTCGGCCCGTTTCATGCGGATGGCGGAGCGGAGGGCCCGGGCCGCGTGGTCCGGCAGGGTAAGAGGCGCCCCGAAGAAGGCGATGATGGCGTCCCCCTCGTACTTGTCGATGGTTCCCCGCTGTTCCAGGATGATGTCGCTCATGGAGGAGAGGTAGCGGTTCAGGAGGCTCACCAAGGCCTCCGGGTCCAGCTGCTCGGAAATCGTGGAGAAGCCGCGGACGTCCGTGAACATCGCGGTCATCCACCGCTTGGCCCCGCCCAGCTGGGGGCTGGTGCCCGAGGACACGAGCTCCTCCACGTATTCCGGGGCCAGGTAGGTGCCGAAGGCGTTCCGGAGATAGCGCTTTTCCCGCTCGGTGCTGACGAAGTCGGCGGCCTCCCGGACCACCGCGGCCAGGATGACCGCCAGGGTGGCGCCCAGGGGGCCCACGAAGATCCGGGCCGCCGCGAAGAGGGCGTAGGACCCCCAGAACACGAGGGCCGCCCCGCCCAAGCCCACCGCGATCCGCACGCCGGCCTTGAATCGGCCCATGGTCAGGACGAAGAGGGGGGCGGACAGCAGGGCCAGAAGGACGCTGGCCCAGGCGCCGACGGGGCGGATGAAGCTGCGGGCCAGGATGGTGTCCGCCACGGCCGCGTGGGTCCCGACGTTGATGTATTCCCCGTGGAAGGGGTTGACCCCGATATCCGTGGTGCCCGTGTCCACCCGGCCGATGATGACGATCTTTCCCGAGAACGCCGAATCCAGGCGGGCCCGGATCTCCTCGATCTCCGAAAGGATCGAGGAAAGGCCCGCGGCGAGCTTGCCCGCCGCATCGGCCTCCGACTTGAGCGCGGCCGCCTCTTCGGACTTCGCGGAGGCGGCCGCGGTCTCCGCCGTCCGGCGCAGGACGTCCACCTCCCCGGAGGCCAGGAGGTCCCGGATGCCCGTCCGGGCTTCCTGGCGGCCCAGCCTCCACTGGTCGAAGGCTTCCGTCGAGGCGTTCTCCAGGGCGGAGCGGAGAGCGGTGTCCGAAGCGTCCAGGGTTTCCGTGAGGCCCGCGAGGGTCGCGTAGGCGATCACCAGCCGGCCTTCGTCGTCCGGGAGGAACCAGGATTCCAGGGAGGCCAGGGCGGAGACGGATTCCTCCAGGGCGGATTCCAGTTCCTCCAGCCGGGACAGGGCGTAGAAGGAGACGTGTTCGTAGCTGTCGAAGTAGTTCTCCCGGGGCCAGTCGATCAGCATGTTGCCCTGGGGGTCCAGGGGAATCTCGATGTCGACGATCGGGCCCTCGGGAAGGGCGGCGCCGAGAAGCCGGAGGCGCCGGCGTTCCAGGACGATCCGGGGATTGCCCAGGGCGTTTAGCAGGGGCGCGGTGACGAGCTGGAGGTACCAGGCCCCGTCCACCCGGCGGGTCAGGGCTATCCGGCGGCGGACGCCGTCCGGGTCGATCACGACGTTCGTGAACCCCGCCCCCCGGGCGGCTTCCAGGAAGTAGGGGATGGGGGCCAGGACGTCCACATAGTCCCCCCCCGGGGCGTCCGGGGCGGCCTCCAGGGCCGCGGAAAAGCGTTCCCGGGCGGCGGCCCGGCGTTCGGCCTGCTCACCCTCCAGGGGGACGGTCTGGAGATTCACCGTGGCCCAGACCCGTCCGTTGAGCCGGGCGGCTTGTCCCAGGTAGCGGTCATTGTCCTGGGCCAGACCCTTGGCCCGGGACAGGAGGCCGTCCCGCTCCGACGCGATGAGGTCCGCCAGTTGGGCCGCGTACCCCCGGGCTTCCCGGGGGGTGATCTGGCCGGAGGCCAGGGCGTTGAAGAGGTCCGAGACGTTGGTGCCGATGTCCCCGAAGCTCCGCTGGAAGTCCCGGGGAAGGCCCCGCTGGAGGTAGACGGCGTCGATGCCCGGGGGGCTGGAGTCCAGGTACTCGATATCGAAGACCACCGCCGCGGCTCCGAACTCCTTGAGCCGAAGAAGGCCGTCGCCCACCACGGACCGGGGCCAGGGGAAGACACCCACGTGGGCGATGGCCCGGTCGTCCACGTCCAGGAGGGCCACGCGGTCCGTTCGGGGGCGGGGAGGGCGCAGGCCCAGGAAGAGATCGTAAATTCCCGACTCGGCGCTCCGGAAAAAGCTGGTGAGGTAGAGGGCCGAGAACAGAAGGGCCGATCCGATCGCAGCCAGGGCGGGGGCGCGTTGTACCTTCACGAAGGCCTCCTTGGCGAGCCGCAGGCATCCTCTATTTTATTACAAAATTACTTATATAATGACAGAATCGCTCAGTATTATTGAGACATCCGCAGTATAGTGGGTTATAGTAAGGGATACAACATTTCGTCGAAATTCCTTGTCCCACCGAAAGGAAGGCGTATGAAAAACGCGGTCCCCCTGCTTCTCCTGGCCCTGGTCCTGGCCGTTCCGAGTCTCGCGGCCCAGAGTGCCAAGGAGATGGACGCTCTCCTGTCGGACGAGCGGGTGTCCTACGCCCGGGCGGCCCGGTACGTCCTTCCCGCCGCGGGAGTCCTGCCCGCGGCGGTCTCGGAGGCCGAGGCCTTCGGGGCGGCCCTGGAGCGGGGATGGCTTCCGGCGGGCGCGGACCCCGCCGGCTTCATCCGCCTGGACCAACAGGCCTACCTGGTCATGAAGGCCTTCTCCCTGGACGGAGGCCTTATGTACTCCCTCTTCCCCGGCCCCCGGTACGCCTACCGGGAACTGTCGTACCGGCAGTACATCCAGGGCCGGCGGGATCCCGCCCAGCCCGTACCGGGAAGCCGCCTGGTTCGAATCCTGGGCCGCGTCCTGGACGCGAAGGGAGGCGGGGAATGACGCGCGTGCGACGGCGCTCGGGACTCGCGGCGACGATCCTCCTGCTGGGAGCCGTGTCCGCCCGGGCCGCCGATTTCGGGTTGGCCCTCAGCCTGGCCCCCAAGGTCTCCGACGAAGGCTTCAACCTGACGGTGCTGGCCACCCCCTGGTTTTCCGCACTCCTGGGGGAGTCCGGGGATCTCTACCTGTCCGGGATCGTCAAGCTCGAGACCACCTTCGAGTCCGCCACGGTCCTTCTGGACCTGGGGCGTTCCCAGTTGAAGCTCCGACCCTCCCCCGGGACCTCCTGGGAGTTCGGGCGCATGCCCTTCGCGGACGAGTCCGGCTTCGTGGCCTCGGGTCTCCTGGACGGTGCGCGGTGGACGGGATCCCTGGGGTCTCTAGGCGCCTCCGCGGGGCTCTTCTATACGGGCCTCTTGAACAAGAAGTCCGCGGAGATCGTCCTGACCGCCGCGGACGGGGCGGACTTCCTGGATGCCGACCGCTTCTTCGCCCCATCCCGGCTCCTGGCCGTCCTCTCCGCGGGACCCCGCCGTCCCCCGGCCTTCCTCTCCCGACTCTCCGTCCAGGCGGTCGGCCAGTTCGACCTCCGGGGGGGATCGGACACCCTGCACTCCCAGTACCTGACCCTGGCGGCGGGGATCCCCGCCGGGGACGCCTTCGGCTTCGACCTGACCGCAGTCCTGGCCCTGGCGGAGCCCTCGGGAGCCGACCTAGCGGTGCACGCCGCCGGCTCCGTCCAGGTTTTCTGGGATCCCCCGGGAACCCTCCGGGACCAGGCGTACCTCGGCATCCGGGCCGCGACCGGGGCGGACGGGGGCTTCCCGAACGTCACCGCCCTGGAACAGGGCCGGGTATTCACCCCGGGCCCCGCCGGCCTGGCCAGCGGCCGGATCGGCTACAAGGTCCGGCCTTCCGACGCCCTGGCCGCGGATGCCCAGGCGGTCGGCTTCCTCCGGTTCCCGGACGGGGGTCCCGCGGACGCCGACCTCGACCCGGGCTCCGACTCCGCCTGGCTGGGGGCGGAACTGTACGCTTCCCTGACCTGGACCCCCTTCTCGGACCTCTCCGTCCTGGCGGGCGCGGGAATCTTCCTGCCCGCCTCGGGAGGGGCCTTCCTTCCGGACACCCCGGCCCGGTGGCTCCTGTCCGCCGCGGCCGTCCTTTCGCTGTGAGCGAGGAGCGTGGAATGAAACGAACGATCCTGATCGCCCTGCTCTGGGCCGTCGCGGTCCTGGCCTTCGCCCAGGCCCCCGTGGCGGTGATCCGACAGGTCGCCGGTACCGTGGAGATCCGGGCTCCCGGCCGGGACTGGGTTCCCGCCAAGGCGGGGGCTTCCCTGACCAAGGACACCGCAATCTCCACGGGTTTCAAGAGCGTGGCGGTGATCACCGTCGGAGCCTCCACCCTGACCGTAAAGCCCCTGACCCGGCTGACTCTGGAGGAGATCGCCCGGCTGGAGGGTTCCGAGACGGTCCGGCTGGCCCTGCTCTCGGGGCGGGTCCGCGCGGACGTGAAGCCCCCGGCGGGGGGCAAGACGGACTTCTCCGTGAAGAGCCCCACCGCGACGGCCTCGGTCCGGGGAACCGGCTTCGACCAGGACGAGGTCAACCTCGACGTGGACGACGGCGAGGTCGAGTACACGGGACCCGACGGCCAGCCCGTCCAGGTGGGCGCCGGCCAGTCCAGCACCGTCGACGAGGACGGCGGGACCGTACCCCCCGAGGACATGCCGGACCAGAGCCTCTCGCCTCCCCCGCCCGCGGGCCTCGATCCGACCATCTTCTCCTTCGTCGCGGGCCTGGTGGACAACTCCGGGGCGTCCTGGGGGACCGTGGAGCTGCGGTTCATCGATTGGGTCGGCGCGGCCCCGGCCTTTTAAGGAGGTTCAGGATGAGATTGAAGTATGCGGCCCTGGCCATCGGGGCTCTGGTCCTCCTGGGCTCCTGTGAACTGAACCTGGGGAATCAAGCCGAGGGAACCATCACCTTGAACCTGGGCGGCGGCCCCGCCTCCCGGGCCTTCTCGGACGCCCCCTTCGACGGGCTTCCCGTGTTTTCCTCCATCACGGTGACCGTCAGCGGGTCCGGCATGCCCACGGCGTCGCAGACCGTGCCGGGCTCGGCGTCCTCGATCAGCCTCCAGGTGCCCGCCGGGCCCGCCCGCAAGGTGGAGGTGTACGCCGCCGCGGACTGGGCATCCACTCCGCAGACTCCCCAGCCCACCCTGGCCAAGGCCTTCGGCGGGACCGCCGTGGTGGACGTGGCGGGGGGGCAGACCGTGAGCGTGGCCCTGGACATGGGGGTGGTGGAGACGAAGATACTCTTGCCGGATTCGTATTATTCCATCTGGAGCACGGCCGATTCGATAACCGCGGCTCCGGATTCCCTAGACTGGACCTACTGGGGCGGCTTTTTCCAATTCGACCGGTTCGGACGCCTCATCACCTTGGATTACCAGGACGGACTCGTGCTCTACAACTCGCCGTATGACGCTCAGTATCTTGGCGCAACGTATCCAGTGGCTCCATTCGTATATGATCCATCGGAGGACGGCCTCTTCATAGCCGGTTCCGGGAGCAGCCTCACATTCGTCGACTCGTCGTTCACGACTTCTAGCCTTGACCTCGACCAGGTCTTCGAGACTGTGGATGCCATCGCCGTGGATGACGAAGGGTACGTCTACCTCGCGGGCTACGATCGAGTAGGCAAGTACAGGGTGGATCTTGTCCAGGGCACAGCGTCCCAGGTCGGATCAGCGACGTACGAATCCCTGGGTCTCGGGTATTGGACAACCTATCTCGGACAGGATCTGCAGCCCGTTCCATATTTCCAGACCCTGGAAGTCCGGGATATGACCGTGAAGGACGGACGACTTTTTATAGCTGTGGCAGGGCAAGACAACGGGTACTACCACGGGAAAATCGTCGAAGTCCATCGGGCCGAGTTGAGCAAGGTCCGGGAAATTGGATGGTCCCCTACGTCTCCGACGTCCCCGACCACCCAATTCTACGGACCAACCCGATTCTTAGCCCTGGCCCCCCGAAAATTGATCGTTTCCGACGAGGGGTACATTGATGGAACTGGTAATGTGAATCGGGTTATCGCAGTCGACATCGAGGATTGGGCGTTCAGCGGCGTTGGGCTTGAAGGAGCTTCGGAATTTTTCTACGACTTCGGGGCCGCATATTAAAATAGCTTGAAGATTCTGTATTTTACCGCCGGTATGACCGGCTCGGGTCACATGGTGCAGGGCCTCTCGATCGGGGGGGCCCTGAGTCGTTCGGAAAAGGCATTCGATTTCTCCTTGCTTTCCTTGACTACTGAATTCGGAGCACTCGCGGATCGATTGGGGTATACCCTTGAGCAGGTTCCCTTTGAGGGCACGGAAGCCCTCTCTCCGGAACGATACCGAGGCAGTCGGCTATTTTTACGGATCCTCGAGAACCTGCCGGATATCCTTGTCGTGGACCTCTATTGGGCCCATCTCGACTCCTTTCTCCGCGAACTCCCCTGCAAAAAGGTCTTTCTGACCCGGCAGATCGATCCCCGAACCTTCCGGTTCCGGACCCCGGACCGGGAGCTGGCCTTCCGTCCCGAGGACTGGGACCTGGTCCTCCGGACCGAGCCGGGCTTCGACCTGCCCTTCCCCTCGGAGTCCGTGGAACCCCTGGTGATCCGGAACCGGGACGAGATACTCTCCGCGGAGGTCGCCCGGAGGGATCTAGGGCTGGAGCCGGAGGACCGGGCCTGCCTGTTCGCGTTCAACGGCAAGGACGGGGAAGGGGCGGAGGTCTGGAAGAGCTTTTCCTACCTCAAGGAAGAGGGCTGGACCGTCGTCCGGTCGGACAACCGGGAGGGAGGTCTCTTCCCGGCGATGGACTGGTACGAAGCCTTCGACCTGGTGGTCTGCGGAGCCGGGTACAACCAGTTCTGGGAAGCCCGGTATCTCCGGAAGGACGCGTATTTCGTGCCCTTCCCCCGGAGGTTCGAGGACCAGGCTCGGCGGGTGAGGCTCTGCTCGGACTACGAGTTCGAGGAGAACGGGGCGGACCAGGTGGTCCGGCGGATCCTGGCTCTCTGACCTTGGTGGTACGAAGCTTGTGCCGGCCCCGTCGGATCCTGGCCCTCTGACTCGGCTTTACAAATCCGACGGCCCGTGTCATAAAGGATGCCTCCTATGGCGAACGAACCCAAGTCAACCTTCCGCAACGACGCCCGGGCCAAGGTGAGCGGCCGGGCGCAATACGCGGACGATATCCGGCTCCCGGGAATGGCCCACGCCGTCCCGGTCTACACCCGCTTCGTGCGGGCGGAGAATCTCCGGGTGGACGCCTCCGCCGCCCGGGCCGCCCCGGGGGTCCTGGGGGTCTTCACCGCCGCGGACGTGCCCGGCCAGGTTCGCTTCGGCCAGATCGTCCGGGACTACCCGATGCTGGCCGAGGGGACGATCCGGTGCGAGGGGGAGGTGATCGCCCTGGCGGTCGCCGATACCCGGCGCCGGGCCCTGGCCGCGGCGGCCCTCGTGGTCGAAACCGCGGACGAGCTCCCGCCCGTTACGGATCCCCAGGCGGCCCTGGCGGCCGGTGCCCCGGTGGTACGCTGGGGCGGGGACGACAACCTGGCCAACCATGGCCGGGTGCGCCGGGGGGACGCCGCGAAGGTCCTGGCCTCCTGCGACCTCGTCGTGGAGGAGACCTTCTCCACCCAGGCGGTCGAGCACGCCTACATGGAGCCGGAGTCCGCCGTGGCGATTCCCCGGCCCGACGGCGTCCTGGAGATCCGGGGGAGCATGCAGCACCCCTTCTCGACCCGGCGTTTCGTATCCGCCCTCCTGGGGGTTTCCCTGGCGGAGGTGGAGGTGGTGGACACCACAACGGGCGGCGGGTTCGGGGGCAAGGACGACACGGCCGCCATCGTGTGCGCCCGGGCGGCCCTGGCGGCCCGGAAGCTCGGCCGGCCGGTCAAGCTGACCTACGACCGGGAGTGGTCCTTCCGGGAGAGCTACAAGCGCCATCCCTACCGTCTGCGGTACCGGGTGGGCTTTTCCAAGGACGGCACGGCCCGGGCCGCCGAGATCGACATGCTCTGCGACTCCGGAGCGTACACCAGCGTGACGCCCTGGGTGAACTGGCGGAGCACCGCCCAGTGCTGCGGCCCCTATTACGTGGACGCGGTCCGCATGGACATCCGGGCGGCGGCCACGAACAACGTCTTCACCGGGGCCATGCGGGGCTTCGGGGCCCCCCAGGTCAACTTCGCGGTGGAGCAGGTGATGGACATCGCCGCGGAGCGCCTGGGACTCTCGCCCCTGGAGATCCGCCGGAAGAACATGGTGAAACAGGACGGCCTCACGATCACGGGCCAGCGCCTGGACACCCACGTGGTCAGCCTGGGCCAGGTGATGGACACGGTGGTCCGGGACTCGGGGTACGAGGCCAAGCTGGCCCGGTGCACCCGGGGGAAGGCCCGGGACGGGCGCCTCTACGGCATAGGGCTCGCGATCAGCTACCGGGGCGCCTCCCTGGGGGCCGAGGGCCTGGATTACTGCTCCGCGGTGGTCAACGTCCAATCCGACGGGTCGGTCCTCCTGGACGCGGCGATCCACGAGAACGGCCAGGGGGCGGAGTCCGTCCAGATGCTCATCCTCGCGGAGGAGCTGGGGCTACCGGTGGAGCGGATCCGGCGGCAGAGGTCCTCCACCTCCCGGATCCCCGACGGGGGGACCACGGTGGCCACCCGGGGCACCCTGATGGGGGGCGGCGCCGTGGCCCAGGCGGCCCGGGAGCTCAAGAGGCTGATGGCGGAAACCCTGGCGGACGAGCTGGGCGACCCGGCTTCGATCCGCTTCGAAGACGGCCGGGTGGGCGTCCCCGGCGAGCCCTCCCTCTCCTGGGAAGAGGCGATCGCGCGGATGTACGACCGCCGGGTCTACCCCTACGCCTTCGGCACCTTCCGGGCCCCCCCGGTTTCCTGGGACGAGCATACGGGCCAGGGGGACGCCTACTTCACCTACGTGTATTCCTGTCAGGCCGCGGAGGTCTCCGTGGACCCGGCCACCGGCAAGGTGAGCCTGCTGGCCCTCTGGGCCTCCCACGACGTGGGCCGCGCGATCAACCGCCCCCTGACCCTGGGCCAGGCCTACGGGGGAATGGTCCAGGCCGCGGGAATGGCCCTGATGGAGGATCTCGCCCAGGCCGGCGGCAGGATCGGCAACCGGAACCTGGATCGCTACAAGATACCCCGGGCCCGGGACATCCCGGAAATGCGGTGCACCCTGGTGGAGAACCCCGACCCGAATTCGCCCACCGGGGCCAAGGGCATCGGGGAACCGGCCGTCGAGCTCCTGGCTCCCGCCATCGCCAACGCGGTGTACAACGCCACGGGCGTACGCTGCCGGGACCTCCCCATCCGGCTCGACCCGGAGGACCTGAAATGAGCGAGCTGAATCGGGAAGCCCCGTCCGCCGGGGTGGGCGGCGCTTCGTCCGTACCCGCCGGCACCGCCGGCGCCCTGACCGTCAACGGCGTCCGTCGGGAGGTCCGGGCGGAGGACGCTGATCTCACCCTTCTCGAATACCTGCGGGAGGTCCTGGGGCTGACGGGCACCAAGAACGGCTGCGCCGTGGGGGCCTGCGGATCCTGCACGGTGGTGGTGAACGGCCAGGGGCGGAGATCCTGCAAGACCCGGGTTTCCGAGGTCCTGGGCAAGGACGTGGTGACCATCGAGGGCCTCGAGAAGCCGGACGGTTCCCTCCACCCGATCCAGCAAGCGTTCCTGGACGCCGGGGCGATCCAGTGCGGTTTCTGCACCCCCGGCATGGTGATGAGCGCCTACGCGCTGCTTCTCCGGGATCCGTCCCCGGACCGATCGTCCATCCGGACGGCCCTGTCCGGCAACCTCTGCCGATGTACGGGGTACCAGCAGATCGTGGACGCCGTGGAGCTGGCCGCGTCCCGCATGCGCGGGGACGGGGCCTGATTCCTCAGCCCCGGACCTCCCGGAGCGCCTCTTCCAGGGCCGCGACGGCCTTCTCGTTGTCGGCGTCCTTCCGGACCGCCGTACGGAGCCACCGGGATCCGTCCAGGTACTCCCCGGGGCCGTAGTCCCGGAAGTCGACGCCCCGCGTCCGGGCCGCCTCGGCGACCTTCCGGGCGTCGGCACCCTCGATCCGTACCAGGAGGAAGTTGGCGAAGCCCGCCTCCGGCCGCACCCCGGGGATGTTGGACAGCCGCTCGTAAAACCGGGAGCGGTATTCCGCGATCCGGGCCGCCGAGGCCGCGAAGAACCCGGGTTCCGAGACGGCCCGGAAGGCGATCTCCTCGGCCCGGGGGGTCGCCGGCCGGGCCTCCAGGGCCGCCGCGATGCTGCGGGCCACCCGGGTTTCGGCGGCGGCGTATCCCAGCCGGAGTCCCGGAATCGCCAGGGACTTGGTCAGGGACCTCAGGACCAGGAGGTTGTTCGGCAGGCGCCGTCCCGCGGCAAGGACGGGATCCGCTCCCTCGGCCAGTTCGACGTAGGATTCGTCCACGCACAGAAAATGTCCGGGCAGGACCCGGGCGGCCTCCACGACGGTTTCCAGGGGCAGGGGCACTCCGGCCGGATTGTTCGGACGGCCCAGGAAGACCAGGGCCCGTCCGGTTAGCCTCGACATGTCCGCCCGTAGGCTTCCGGGTCGGAGGGTATACCCGTCCTCCTCCCGGGCGGAGTGAAGGTGGAGCGGAATCCCGGCCTCCGCGGCGGCCCGCTGGTACCCGGAGTAGGTGGGAGGAAGGACCAGGACCGCGTCGACCCCGAGGGCCCGGGGGATCGCGAACAGGAGATCGTTGACGCCTTCGCCGAACACGAAACAATCCGGGGAAAAGGAGAATCGCCGGGAGCAGGCATCCACGGCCCGGCCGAAATACCGCCGGGACGCACCGGGGGGCGGTCCGGCGAGGGCGGCCGCCTCCGCTTCCGCCAACCACGGGGGCGGACCCTCGGGATTCAGGTTGGACCGGAAGTCCAGGAGTTCCATGTCAGGCGGCTCCGGCCGCTCCCGCGGCCGCGCAGGCCCCCAGCAGGAAGGCCAACTCCCCGAGCTCGACCGCCGCGCCCAGGGCGTCCCCGGTGAACCCGCGGAACCTCCGGCGATAGAAGAGAGCCGAACCCAGGCCCGCCGCCAGTCCCGCGGCCAGGGCCCCGATTCCGGTACCCAGGATGCCCGCCAGGATCCATCCCTCCCCGGCGGCTCCGGCCAGGACGGCCAGGAAGGCCGGCGCCAGACCTACAAGGAGGCCGGCGGCGACCGCGGGAGGCCGGAAGCCCCGCATCCGGGCCCCCAGCCCTTCGGGGCGGGCGGGCTCGGCGGCCAGGGGAACCAGGGCCGCGGCGAAGCGTCCCGACACGGGGGCGGCCAGGAGGACCGCGGGAAATCCCGATCGACCCCCCAGGACCGCCAGGGCAGCGACTCGGGAGGCCAGGACCAGGAAGGCCGCGAACAGACCGTAGACCCCGACCCGGGGATCCTTGAGGATCTCGAGCCGCCGCTCCGGCTCCGCGACCGCGAGCCCCGCATCCGCGGAATCCGCCAGACCGTCCAGGTGGAAGAGATTGAACGCCAGGTACTGGGCCGCCAGGGCGGAGAGGGCCGGGAGCCACGGCCCCGGGAACGCCAGGGTACCCAGGCCCCAGCCGCCCAAGGCCGCGAGCCCGGCGAGGACGCCCGTGAGGGGGAGGAAAAAGTCCGCCCGGCCGTAGTCCGGCTCCGCCGGGGCGGGAACCCGGAACCGGCAGGTCAGGGACAGCACGCTGAGGAAGGGATCCAGGGGCGAACTCATGCGGACTCCTCAGGACCGGACCGACGTTCGGATCGCGGACAGCGCCGTCCGGGCCTCCTCCCAATCGAAGAGTTCC
This sequence comes from uncultured Spirochaetota bacterium, assembly GCA_937873275.1. Lineage (GTDB taxonomy): Bacteria > Spirochaetota > Spirochaetia > Treponematales > UBA12059 > JAAYUR01. Next base: position 8,925 of record CALMRC010000002.1, on the reverse strand, counting down.
ACCTCGGCGACGCCGGGAAAGCCGGACAGGAAGGGGACCAGGTCCCGGAGCCAGGGCGCCTCGGGGCCGAAGGGCCGGTGGTCCCGACCGTCCGCGATGCCGTGCAGGTGCAGCTCCTCGATCCGCCGGCCTCCCTCCCGAAGCCGGCCGATCCGGTCCGCGGGGGCCTTCCCCTCCGCGAGGAGATGGCCGGCATCCAGGCAGAGGGGGATTTCGGGGAGTGCCTCAAGGGCTCGCTCGAAGGGCTCCGTGCGGAGGTTCTCCAGGAAGAACCGGTCCCCGAATTCTCGTCTCCACGCAACTATAAGATCGGCGAAGCCGGGAAGCCCGTCAAGGTCCGCGGGGGGATGGACCACGAAGGATCGGGCCAGGTCCCCGATCCGGTCCAGGATACGCCGGTGCTCCGGGCGGATCCGGTCCGGCAGGTGGGCGGTGAACCGGAACCGGCTCGAGAAGGACCGGATCTCCGGGAGTTCCCGGTCCAGCAGGTCCTCGACCTCGGGGTCCCAGAGATAGAAGAGGAGCTCCACCCCCTCCACCTCCGGCTTGTCCTCCAGGAAGCGGAGGTTTTCCGCGTAGGTACCCGGGATCACGTAGGATGGGACCGAGGGGATCACGTCACTTGATCCGCAGGGGGATGCCGGCGACCATCAGTTCCACCCGGTCGGCCGCCGCGGCGAGGCGGGCGTTGATCCGCCCCAGGGCCGCGCCGTAGCGTCGGGACAGGGGATCCGCGGGGATGACCCCCATCCCGGTCTCGTTGGTCACCAGGACGATGGAAGCCGGAAGCCGCGCCAGGAGGGCTTCCAGGATGGCATCGACCTCGGCCTCCCGGTCGTCGAAGAAGAGGTTGTTGAGCCACAGGGGGATGCAGTCCAGGACGCAGTTTTCCCGGACCGCCCGGTCAATGCGGACGGGTTCTTCGACCGTCTCGAAGGCGTCTCCCCGCTCGGCCCGGTGCCGGGCTATCTTCTCGGCCATCTCCGGGTCGAAGGCCCGGGCGGTGGCCACGAAGAGGCGGGGGGCGGGGAAGTCCCGGGCCAACTCCAGCGCGCGTCGGCTCTTGCCGGACTTTACCCCGCCGGTTATGAGGGTTCGCATGCCTAGGCTGTACCACGCCGGACGGCTCGGGTCAAGCGCGGGGTCGCGAAACGGTCCGAGGCCTAGTCCCGGTCCGGGTCCCGGGCCCGGGACTTGAACCCGGTAGGCCGACCCTTCTGCTCGTACATGCGCTCGTCCGCCCGCTTGAGCAGGGAGTCCAGGTCCGGGATGGGAGTCTTCGCCGCCCCCGCGTATCCCACGCTGGCGGAAAGCCGGATGACCTCCTCGCCGTACGGGAAGGCCGCGGAGTCGAGGATCCGGGCCAGCCGCTCGGCCGCCTCCCGGGCCTGGTCCTCGTCGCACTCCGGGAAGGCGAAGGCGAACTCGTCCCCTCCGTATCGCCCCATGATGTCCGCGGCCCGGAGGGTCTCCGCGCAGAGCCGCGAGGCGAGCCGGAGGGCCTCGTCCCCGGCGGGGTGGCCGTAGGAGTCGTTGATCGTCTTGAAGTCGTCCAGATCCAGGATGGCGACGCCGAAGGGGCGGCCGTACCGTTGGGCCCGCTCCAACTCGGTCCGGGCTAGTTCGAAGAAATGGCGGCGGTTGGCAGCGCCGGTCAACTCGTCCGTGGTGGCCTGGAGCGTCAGACGCTCCTCCAGGCGGAGGCGCTCGGTTATGTCCGTGAGGACGTGGGCCGTCCCCACCCGGAGGCCGTTCCGTTCCGAAAGCACGGAAGGGTGTAGGGAGAAGCTTCGTTCCCCTCCGGGCAGGGACAGGGTGACCACCGAGTCGGAGTCCGTCCGGGCCAGGGCCCGCGCGAGGGCCGGCGAGTCCGGGGCCAGGTCCCGGGCGTCCCGGAATCGGGCCAGGCCGGCCAGGGCCGGGAAGAGGCGGAGAGCCGCGGTGTTGTGGTCCACCACGGCGCCCCGGTCGTCCGTCACCAGGACGGCGTCCCGCATCTGCTCGAAGACCGTATCCCGGGCGATGGGTCGGAGGTCGAACATCCGGTACCGGAAGAAGCCGTAGGCGAAAAAGATTCCCGTGAAGACCAGGGTCACGGGGGTGGGATCCAGGTTCAACGGCACGGCGCCGGCCAGGTAGATCAGGAAGCCGATCCAGGGCAGGAGGCAGCCGGCAAGCATGTAGCGGGCCAGGATCCGCTTGGCCCGGGGCCCCCGGGTCGAGTGCCGCAGGAAGATGAACACGCAGTACCCGATGAGGAGGTTCTGGTAGGCGGTGTGGGCCCAATAGGCGGGCCCGCGCCCGAAGGACAGCACCGACAGGTCCCGGACCTTCGTCAGGGCCGGGTCCAGGTAGTACAGCCGGTGGAGGTGCATCGTCCAGACCAGGGCGAGGATTACCGCGGGCGCCGCGAACAGGAGAGCGGCGGGCACCCGGGGCGCGTCCTCCTCCAGGAAGTCGTAGGCCACGAGGACCAGGAAGGGGGCGATCGACACGATGCCGATGTACTCGAACCGGATGACCCGGAGCGCCGCGGAAAGATCCGGGGAGAGGAGCTCCAGCAGGTAGCCTACGGAATAGATCAGGGCGGCCCCGCATAGTCCCGCGAAGGCCCCGGTGCGTCCTCCTTCCCGGGACCGGAGGACCGCGGAGAGCATCATTAAGGCCAGGGCCAGGGAGGAGACGCCTATGGATACGCTGACGACGATTTTCGCGAACATCGGCCTTCCCGGTACGGGGATTCCGGATCCCGGCTTGCGCGGATCGGGCGCGGGTCGGGTCCGTTCAAGGAAATCCTAATTCTCCCGGGCCGGCGGCGCAAGGTTTCCGGGGAAATATGCGGGTCAGGTCTGCGGCCGGGCGGAGGACCGGGGGACCTTCTCGAGCTCGAAGACCATGCCGCCTTCTCCCCGGGGGAACCGGGGAGTTCCCCGTACCTGCTGGCTCAGGGCCGTGATCAGGGTCAGGCCCAGGCCCCCGTTCTTTTCCGGGTTCAGGTCCGCCGGCAGACCCGGGCCGTCGTCCTGGTAGCGGAACCGGAAGGTTCCGTCCCCGCCCTCGAGGACGGACCGGACGGACAGGGGGGAACGGGCGGGAAGGGCGTATTTTACGGAATTGGTCAGCAGTTCATTCAGGATGAGGCCCAGGGGAACCGCGGTATCCAGGCCCAGCCGCAGGCCCCCGGTATCGATGGAGCAGCGGAACACCTCCTCCGAGAGGCCGAAGGTGGTCCGTACGGAGGAAACCAGGCCCGCCGCATAATCTGCGTAGTCGATGTCCGCGAAGTTCTTCGAAACGTAGAGCTGTTCGTGCACCAGGGCCATGGCCATGAGCCGCTCGGTGCTCTCGGTCAACGCCTCCTCCACCTCCGGTTTTCCCGAATACGAGGACTGGAGCCGGAGCAGGCTTGTCACGATCTGCAGGTTGTTCTTGACCCGATGGTGGACTTCCTGCAGGAGGACCTCCTTTTCCCGGAGGCTCTGCAGGATGGTTTCCCGGGAGGCGTGGAGATCCCGCTCCGCCCGCCTCCGTTCCCGGATCGCGTACAGGAGGGATACGATCACGCCGCACAGGCTCACGGTGATGATCCCCGAGACGGTCAGTAGGCGGGCGTTTCGCCGGAGGAAGCCCTCCGGCTTGTCCACCACGAGGGTGCCCGGGGGAACCCGGGATTCGGGGATGCCGAATTTCCGGAGCGCCGGGTAGCTTACCTCGGCCCGGGCTATGGAGTCCTCCAATACGGGGATGCTCGAGGCGGGCTCCCCCCGGACGATGCGGGCCGCCATCCGGGCGGCCCTCTCGCCGTATTCCTGGCCGCGGTTCATCCGGCCGCCCAGGACGCCGAAGGGGAGGTACATGTCCGAGTGGTACAGGACGGGACAGGGGGCGGCGGCCAGCACCGCGGGCACGGACACGTCGTACTCGTAGGACCGGCCCCGGCCATCCAGGTAGAAATCGGAGAAGTAGAGGAGTCCCTGGGGATCGAAGCCCCGGACCTCGTCCAGGAGCTCCGCGAACCCGTCGGTCCGGAAGAATACGAAATCCAGCCGTCCCCGGAATTCCTCCGCGAGTCTTTCGAATTTTTTCCGGTTGGCCAGCCCGTTCAGGGACGCGTCCGTGACGATCCCGAGTCTCCGGGCACCGGGCCGTAGGGCGAGGCCCAGTTCGATGGTGGGGCCGTACTCCGTCCGTTCCACGATGCCGGTGATACCGGTTCGGCCGGCCAGGAGGTCCGGGGAGAAGTCGTTGACCCCCGTGAACACCACGGGAGTCCCGGGGAAGAGTTTTTCGGTCCGCCGAAGGAGGAACGTGAAGGCCGCGTCGTCGGTGGCCAGGATCGCGTCGAACTTTATCCGGGCGTATTTGGCCGCGTACAGGGCCGCCAGGCTTTCCATGTAGGGGCCGTCGATCCCGTCGAAATACCTCTTGGTGTCCATGTATTCCACGTGCAGGGCGGGCCGGTCGAATTCCGTGTACAGTACTTGCCGGATCCCCCGGAGGATGCTGTCGGACCACTCGAACCCGGGATGGTAGGAGTTTAGGATGAGGAAGCGTCTCCGCTCGAAGGTCTCCTCGGCCCGGGTCGGCGCGACCGCCAGGAAGACCGCCAGGATGAGGACCGAAGTCCGGACCCGGGAGGGACGAATTGTCATGACCTTCAGTCTCCGCCTCCCCGGCGGATCCGTCAAGGTCGTCCCGCCGCCTCTCCTTGACCCCCGGAGCCGGGGCGGTGTACCGTGGGATCGGCGCAGGCGCCGAAAGGCTTAATTGGGAAGCCGGTGGGATACCGGCGCGCCCCCAGGCACTGTAACGAGGCAAGACACCGGGAACCACTGCCGACGGCGGGAAGGTCCCGGAAACCGGGCGGAAGCGGATCCAGCCGCATGCGCCCTAGAGCCCCGGAGCCAGGAGACCTGCCGCGCCCCCGGGACCTGGTTCCGGGACCTCGAAATCCGCTGGGTGACGGATGATGCCGGGAACCGCCTTCCTTCCATGCTCGACACGCACATCCTCCGCCCCCGAGCCTTCTTCGTCTTGATCCGACGCGGGCGACCGCTCCGCATCCGGGAGGATGGATGAATCTGCTTGACGCGACCTTGTCTCGAATACGGCCCCCGGACTCCGCGGCCGCCGAGGCTGCCCGGGCCCGCCAGGGCCGCCTGACCAAGCCCCCCGGAAGCCTGGGCCGGCTGGAGGAACTCGCCGAACGGATCGCGGGAATCACCGGCCGGGCCGTCCCGACTCTCGGGCGCGGCGTCGTCTTCGTGATGGCGGCGGACCATGGGGTCGCCGCCGCGGGGGTCAGCGCCTATCCCCGGGAGGTGACGGCGGCGATGGTGCGGAACTTCCTGGCCGGGGGAGCCGCGGTCAACGCCTTGGCCTCCTTCGCGGGGTTCCGGGTTTCCGTCACGGACTGCGGCGTCGCCTCGGACCTTCCCGCGTCCCCGGGCCTCCGGATCCGGAAGGTCCGGCCGGGGACGGACGATCTCTCCCGGGGACCCGCCATGTCCCGGGACGAGGCCCGAAGGTCCGTGGAGATCGGCATCGAGGTCTTCGACGAGGAGTGGTCCTCGAAGACCTTCGACGCGGCCGTCGCCGGGGAGATGGGCATCGGGAACACGACCTCCGCCGCGGCCATCGTCGCGGCGATGACCGGGGAGCCGCCCCGGATGGTGACCGGCCGGGGCACGGGGATCGACGATGTGGGACTGGAGAGGAAGATCGCCGCGGTGGAGCGGGCCTTGGCCGTGAACCGGCCGGATCCCGGGGACGCCCTGGACGTCCTGGCCAAGGTGGGAGGCTTCGAGATCGGGGCCATGGCCGGGGTCTTCCTGGCCGCAGCCGCACGGAGGCTCCCGGTCCTGGTGGACGGGTTCATCTCCTCGGCGGCGGCCCTGATCGCCCGGGGTCTCCATCCCGTCGCGGGGGAGTACATGATCGCCGGGCACCGTTCCGTGGAACCCGGGCAGGCCGCGGCCCTGGAGGTACTGGGACTCGAGCCGGTCCTGGACCTGGGAATGCGCCTGGGGGAGGGAACCGGGGCCGTCCTGGCGGCCGCGGTCTGTCGGGCCGCCTGCGAAGCCCATGCCCGGATGGCCACCTTCGAGGAGGCGGGTGTGCCCGGGTCTTCCGAGGGGAAGACATCGTGACCGGAACCGCGCGGATCGCCGGGACCGTCCTCCTGGTCTGTCTCGTTTCCGGGGCCTGGGGGCAGGCGGTCACGGTCCGGGATTCCCTGGACCGGCCGGTGACACTGCGGGCCCCCGCGGCCCGGGTGGTATCCCTGAACCCCAGCGCGACGGAGAGCCTCTTCGGGATCGGGGCGGGGGACCGGGTGGCGGGGGTCACCTCCTACTGCACCTGGCCCGCCGAAGCGGCCCGGAAACCCAACGTGGGAGGGTACACCTCCGAGTCCATCTCCCTGGAGCTCCTTCTGTCCCTGAAACCGGACCTGGTGGTGACCGGGGGGCCGGTCCATGTCTCGATCCGCAGGTCCCTGGATGCCCTGGGGATACCCTATTACGTATTCGAGCCGGCGTCGGTCGAGCAGACCCTGGAGTGTCTTTCCGATCTGGGAACCTTGACGGGGAGGACCGCCGGTGCGGAGAGCCGGATTCGGGCGCTCCGGGGAGACCTGGCCGAGATCGACGCCAAGGTGGCCTCGATCCCGGCCGGATCCCGGACCCGGGTCTTCTGGGAGGTCTACGACGAACCCCTGATGACCTGCGGCGGCTCCTCCTTCCTCCACGAGCTCATCCTTCGGGCGGGCGGGATCAACGTCTTCGCGGAGCTGGAAACTCCCTGGGCCCTCGTCTCGCCGGAGGAGGTCGTCCGGCGGTCTCCCGAAGTGATCCTGGCGGCGGACGACCATTCCCCCGGGTTCACGGCCCGGGAGATCTCCCGGCGGCCCGGCTGGGGCTCCCTGCCCGCGGTCCGGACCGGGAGGGTGTACCTTCTTCCCGCGGATCCGGTGAACCGGACCGGACCCCGCCTCGGGGAGGGGATCCGATCCATCGCCCGGGCCCTCTACCCGGAGCTCTTCCCGTGACCGGACCCCGTCCCGGTCCGCGCCCCCGGGGCGGCCGATCCTCCGGGCGGTCCGCGGCGGGCAAGCTCTACGCCTTGGGCGCCCTCGGGCTCCTGGCCGCCGTCCTCGTGCTCTCCCTGGGCATGGGCGCGGTCTCCTACGGCCCCCGGGCCGTGCTCTCCGCCCTGACGGGGGAGTCTTCCGGAGGGGGAGATCCCGTGGCGGCGGTCATCATCCGGGACCTACGGCTGGCCCGCACCCTGGCCGCGGGCCTGGCCGGGGCGGCCTTGGCGGTATCCGGGGCCTTGCTCCAGGGGCTCTTCCGGAACCCCCTGGCGGATCCCTACATCCTGGGCACTTCCGCCGGGGCGTCCTTGGGAGCCGCGGTCGCCCTGGTCTTCGTCCGCACCCCCGGGTCCGCGTCCCTGGGCGCCTTCGCCGGAGCCCTGGGGGCCGTCGCCCTGTCCGGGGCGGCCACGCGCTCCACCGCCCGGTCCGGGTCCACGACTTCCGTCCTTTTGGCCGGCACCGCCGTGAGCGCCCTCTGCTCCGCGGGAGTGACCCTCCTGGTCAGCCTGCGCCAGCAGGACCTCTACGCCGTGTACTTCTGGCTTCTGGGGAGCTTCAACGGACGGGGCTGGGGGGACCTGGCGATCCTGGCCCCCCTCTCGGCCGCGACGACCGTGGCCGCCCTTCTCCTGGCCCGCCCCCTGGACGTCCTGGCCTCGGGGGAGGAGAGCGCCCGATCCCTGGGTCTGGACGTTCGCCTGATCCGGGCCGCGGCGGTTTCCGTAGCTGCCCTGGGAACGGCGGCCGCGGTGGCGGCCGGCGGGATCGTCGGCTTCGTGGGTCTCGTGGCCCCCCACGCGGCGCGCCTGGTGTTCGGTCCCTCCCACGGACGGCTGATCCCCGCCTCCGCCGTCGCGGGGGCCGTCCTCTTGATGGCCGCGGACGCCCTGGCCCGGACCGTCCTGGCCCCCCTGGAACTCCCCGTGGGGGTCCTCACAGCCTTCGCGGGGGCCCCTTTCTTCCTGGTCCTCCTGGCTCACCGGGGAGGGGGGCGCCGGTGAACGAGACGGCCCTCTCCGCCCGCGGCCTGGCCTGCGGGTACCGCCACGTCCCGGTCCTCCGGGACGTGGACCTGGAGATCCCGGCGGGGGAACTGACGGTCCTCGTGGGCCCGAACGGCTGCGGGAAAACCACCCTGATTCGGACCCTGTGCGGACTCCTTCCGCCCCTGGACGGGGACATCCGGATCGGTGGAAGGCCGATGCGAAGCCTGTCCGTCCGTGAGCGGGCCCGACGGGCGGCTTACGTGCCCCAGATGGAGGCCCCGGTCCCGGGGTATACGGTCCGGCAGACAGCCTGGACCGGCCGTTTCGCCCGGCTCGGCTGGTTCTCCCCGGGAACCGCCGAGGATGATCGCGCCGTCGCAGACGCCCTGGCCGCCGTCGGTCTGGAGGGGGACGCCGAGCGCCCGGCCGCGGAGTTGTCGGGCGGGGAGTTCCGTCGACTCCTGATCGCCCGGGCCCTGGCCCAGGAGGCCCCGGTCTTTTTCCTGGACGAGCCGGAAGCCCACCTGGACGCGGGACATCAGGCCGAGATCCTGGGCCTATTGCGCCGCCTGGCCCGGGGCGGTACGGCGGTGGCGGCCACCATCCACGACCTCAACCTGGCCTCCCTCTGGGCGGACCGGGTCGGTGTCCTGTCCGCGGGGCGGGTCTCCGTTCCGGCGGACCCCCGCCAGGCTCTTTCGGAGGCGGCCGTGGAGGGGGCGTACCGGGCGGGACTGGTCCGTGTGGACCATCCCCAGGCGGACCGGCCTCAGTATCTCCACCGGCCCCCCTGGTAGTGTTACGAAGCTTGTCCCGAAGCAATCGAGGGTTGAAGAGACGAGC
>CALMRC010000001.1 GCA_937873275.1 uncultured Spirochaetota bacterium | reverse complement strand
CGCCCCGAAGCTGAAGGCCATCACGAAGAGGGCCACGGTCTCGCAGAGGCCGACGATGGTGATGTAGTTCGCGAAGCCCTTGCCGGTTTCCCCGAAGGCGTCGCAGCTGGCGGCGGAAGCCTTTCCCTGGGCTATGGCGGACATGGCCATTCCGGTACCGCCGGCCAGGCCCATGGCCAGGAGGAGGGCCGGGTCCTTGGAGGAGTTCATCATGGCTCCCATGAGGATGAAGCCGTAGATGGTCTGGGTGAGGGGGGCCCCCGCGAAGATCATGAGGAGGAAGGACGCCGGCTTGTTGGCCAGGTAATTCCTCTTCCACGCCCCGATGGCCGCCTGTCCCGCGATGCCCGCCCCGATGGAGGAACCGATGGCGGCCAGGGCCATGACGGCGCCGGCCCCGATCATGCCGATATTCATGTAGGACTCCTTTCTATGCGGAAGCTTCTTCGTCCGACCCTTCCCGGAAGGGCTCGTATTTGAACCCCGACCACTCCATCCCGAGGTGGCCGGAATATTCCAGCATGTTGAGCCGCACGCCGTGCACGATGACGGACAGGAGGCTCAGCGCGAGGTTCAGGCCGTGGCCGAACCCGATCAAGAGGATCCCGAAGGCGAACAGCAGGGCCCGTCCGAGCATCGGTCCCGCCATGGTGTTGACCGTCTGGCTGATCGCCAGTCCCGCCAGTCCCACGGCCCAGAGGCGGATGTAGGAGGTTATGTCCGCGAAGACGTTCACCACCCCCAGAAGGACCGAGACGATGTTCGTCAGGCTGGCCAGGATGCTCTTGAGGATGTTCCCCTCGTAACTGGCGAACACGAAGTTGAGGAGGAACCCGACACCGATCAGGTACAGGGCGAAGTTCGGAATCGGGAACCGGACCGCGTCCAGGACCAGGTTCAGTACCATGAAGTACATGCCCATCAGCTGGAGCAGGAGGCCCAACTGGGCCAGGAACTTCAGGGACTTGATATCCCGCCGGATGTTCTTCATGTGGGCCCAGACGAGGTGGCCGAGGCCCAGGATGAAGCAGAGCTGTTTCGTGTTGGCTCCGGACATCGGATTGTCCGACGCCAGCCATCCGATCCGCAGGCCCTTGAGGAAGCCCGGCAGGAGGTCCGAGGGAAGTCCGAACCAGCTCCCGGTGACGACGCCCCAGGCGACGGTCGCGGAGGACAACAACAGTAGAAGCCTCACCGCGTCCGGAACCGCGCCGCCGGTCTTCTTGGCCTTCAGGGCCGCGAAGATACCCAAGGCCAGGAGTATGCTTCCGTATCCGCCGTCCCCGAAGATCATGGCGAAGAAGATCGTGAAGAACACGAGGAAGGAGGCGGAAATGTCGTATTCCCGGTAATTCGGGACCGTTCCCAGGAAATCGAAGACCGGGGCGATCATGCGCACGACGGCATTGCTCTCCACCTTGGTGGGAGGAAGCTCGTCGGCCCCGGGATCGTCCAGGAGGAGCCCCCATCCGTGCTTGGCGGCCTCCTCGGAGAGCCGGGGAGCGTCCTTTTCCGGAACCCAGCCGGAGATCCAGGCCACGGGCCCCTCCCCCTCCATTCCCGTGAGCAGGGACTCGAAGGTGAAGCGGGAGCGCGCGCGTTCCCGGGCCTCCTCCAGGCGGGGCCGGGCCTTCGCCGCGTCCGCGAGGAAGGCTTCCCCCCGGGCGACGTCGTCGAGGAGGGATTTTTCCACCCCCTTGAGGGCGGACAGGGAGACCGCGGGCGGGACGAACTCGGCCACCCCTTCGGGGAGGCTCACATATCCCGCGGGGAATCCGGCGAACCGGACCGCGGTCTTGTCCGAGGCCAGCAGTATCACCGGGAGGTCCCCGGGGATCGCGGCCGCCGCCTTGGGAACCGCCTCGTAGAGCCGCAGGTCCATGCCCTTCTGCCGCAGGTAGCCCAGGGTTTCCGGGTCGAAGTCGCCCCAGCCCTGGATCCGTTCCATCTCCTTGCGCAGGGAGGCGATCCTCTCCTGGCTTGCCTTGATCGACTCGGCGGTCTCCGTCACCTTTCGGGCGAGTTCGAGGGCCTCGGAGTACTCGAGGGACGGAGCCGTGTCCTTCGTCTTGTAGGACAGGAGGATGCCCACCGCGGTTTCGAACCGGGCCAGCTCCTCGGCGGCAGCCTCCCAGCTCTGTCCCCGCCCCGGGACGGGGTCCGCGTGGACCACGCCCAGGCGGCGCAGGGAACGGAGGGCCGCGGACTTGCCGCGCTCCCGCAGTACGAGGATGGCCTTCTTCATGGGTGCTATCATGACGCCGCCCTCTCCACCTTCCGCTTTGCGATCTTGCCGCGGACCACCTGGGCCGTCTGCTGGTCTCCCAGGTAGATGCGGATCCGCTTGATGTTCTCCGCGGTCTCCGGGATCTTCACCTTCTCGAAGAGGTTCACCCGTTGGGTGGTGATCCGGAGCTCCCGGGCCAGCCGGGCGATCTGCTCCTCGAGGACCTTGATCTCAAGGTCCAGCTCGAGCATGGCCTTGAGGCGCTCCAGGGCCTTGTCGATCCACAGGGGCTTGAGGTAGAGGTCGTAGTCCGCCAGCTCGAAATCCGCCCCCGCGTACACGGGGATCTCGACCCCCGCTATGTTGCCCGCGGTGGTCCGGATCTCCCGGACCGCCAGGAGCCAGCCCCCAGAATCCGTGCGAACGGCCTCCTCCTCCCCGAAGACCGCGATCCAGGCGCGGAACTCCGCCAGGAGGCGCTCCCTCTCCTCCGCCCGGGCCTTGGCCTTGGCCTCGATTCCCCGGATCTCGGTCTGGAGCTGCTGCTTCTTGAGCTGGAGGGTGGGAAGGTAGCGCTTGTACATCTTGAGCGCGTCCTTCTGCTTCTTCAGCTCGTTCTTGGTCAGCTTGATCTTCGCCATCGGCTATCGCCTTCTCATGCCCGGGCTTTCGGCCAGTACTTCTCCGCGAGCTCCGTGCGCAGTCCGGTCTCCTGGGGATCGAAGCACGAGGCCAGGATCTCCCACCCCTTGTCCAGGGCTTCCTCCAGGGGAATGTTCACGGACAGGTCCATCATCTCCTGCTCGAAGAGCTCCCCGTACTTGAGGAGCTTGGCGTCCCAGTTGGACATCTGGAAGCCCATGGCCTTCTTCTCCAGGGTGTCCTTGTAGGAGGCGTAGAGCTTGATCATGCCGTCCATGATGGCCCGGTGGTCCGGCCGGGTCTTCCCGTTGACCTGCTGCTTGAGCCGGGACAGGGATCCGAACGGCTCGATGCGGCCGTTCTTGAGGTAGAACTGCCCCTCGGTGATGTAGCCCGTGTTGTCCGGCACCGGGTGGGTGACGTCGTCGCCGGGCATGGTGGTGACCGCCAGGATCGTGATGGAGCCGGCGTCGGAGAAGTCGACGGCCTTCTCGTACCGGGAGGCCAGCTGGCTGTAGAGGTCGCCGGGGTAGCCGCGGTTCGAGGGGACCTGCTCCTGGGTGATGGCGATCTCCTTCATGGCGTCCGCGAAGTTCGTCATGTCCGTGAGCAGGACGAGGACGTTCTTGCCCTTGAGGGCGAAGCGCTCCGCCACGGCCAGGGAGATGTCCGGCACCATGAGGCATTCCACCACGGGGTCCGCGGCGGTGTGCACGAACATGATGGTCTTGGACAGGGCCCCGCCCTGCTCCAGGGTGTCCTTGAAGAAGAGGTAGTCGTCGTACTTGAGGCCCATGCCGCCCAGGATGATGAGGTCCACCTCGGCCTGCATGGCGATCCGTGCCAGGAGCGGGTTGTAGGGCTCCCCGGAGACCGAGAAGATCGGGAGCTTCTGGCTCTTCACCAGGGTGTTGAACAGGTCGATCATCGGGATGCCCGTTCGGATCATCTCCCGGGGGATGATGCGGTTCGCGGGATTGACCGAGGGCCCGCCGATGGGAATGAGGTTTTCCGAGAGCTCCGGCCCCTTGTCCCGGGGTTCCCCGGCGCCGTTGAAGATCCGGCCCTGGAGGGAGTCCGTGAAGGACACCTGCATGGGGTGCCCCAGGAATCGGACCTCGTCCCCCGTGGAGATACCCCGGCCGCCGGCGAATACCTGGAGGGAGACCTCGTCGTCCGCCAGGCGGATGACCTCCGCCAGGGAGATGCCGAAGCGGGTGCTCACCTGGGCCAGTTCGCCGTACTGCACGTCCTCGGCCCGGACGGTGATCACGTTGCCGGTGATGGATTCGATGCGGGAATATACCTTCTTCATGTCACTTCTCCAGGGTCTCGAGGATGCGGGCCGCCTTGGGATCCAGGCCGGTCGCTCGGTCGTCGATCAGGGACTGGAGACCCTTCTCGACCTGGGCGAACCGGTCGCTCTTCCATTCCGAGCCGTTCAGGTCCAGGAATCCCTGGCGCAGCTTGTAGAACCAGTCCCGGGCCTCGTCCTTGTCCTTGAATCGGAACGCCGAACCGAGGACCCCGACGACCTTGGAGAAGGTGTACTTCTGCCGTTCCGGGGACACCGCCGCGTCGACGGGATCGAAGGAGTTCTGCTGGATGTAGACCGCGTCCAGGTACTCGCTCTTGAGGTAAACGACGTAGTCGTCCAGGGAGGTTCCCTCCTCGCCGACGACCTTCATCATCTGCCCGACCTCGGCGCCCCGGGCGAGGACGCCGTGGGCGTAGCGCACGGCTTCCGCCGAGAGGATCCCGGTGTACTTGGACCAGGATTCCAGGGGATGGATGGCCGGATACTTGCGGGCGTCCGAACGCTCCCGGGAAAGGCCGTGGAAGGCCCCGACGACCTTCAGGGTGGCCTGGGTGACGGGCTCCTCGAAGTTGCCGCCCGCGGGGGACACGGTTCCGCCGATGGTCACGGAGCCCGTCTTGCCGTCCCCGAGACGCACGATGCCCGCGCGTTCATAGAAGGAGGCGATGACGGATTCCAGGTACGCGGGGAAGGCCTCCTCGCCGGGAATCTCCTCCAGACGGCCGGACATCTCGCGCATGGCCTGGGCCCAGCGGCTGGTGGAATCCGCCAGCAGCAGGACGTCCAGTCCCATCTGCCGGTAGTATTCCGCCATGGTGACCGCGGTGTACACCGAGGCCTCCCGGGACGCCACGGGCATGGAGGAAGTGTTGCAGACAATGATGGTCCGTTCCATGAGGGAGCGGCCCGTGTGGGGATCCAGGAGCTCCGGGAACTCCTTCAGGGTTTCCACGACCTCGCCGGCCCGTTCGCCGCAGGCCGCCACGATGACGATGTCCACGTCCGCGTGGCGGCTGGTGATCTGCTGGAGGACCGTCTTGCCGGCCCCGAAGGGGCCCGGGATGCAGTAGGTGCCTCCCTTGGCGACGGGGAAGAAGGTGTCGATCAGGCGGACATGGGTGACCATGGGCTCCACGGGCTTCATGCGTTCGGCGTAGCAGGTGACCGCCCGCTTCACGGGCCACTGGAACATGAGGGTCACGGGATGGACCGTGCCGTCCTCGCCCTGGAGCTCCGCGACCCGATCCGTCACCTTGTAGGAGCCCGCCGGCGCCACGGACTTGACGGTGTAGGTCCCGAGGAATCCGAAGGGGACCATGATGCGGTGGGTGAAGGAGCCTTCCGGCACGGTTCCCAGCAGGTCCGCGGCTCGGACCTTGTCGCCCGCCTTGGCCGCGGGGGTGAAGTCCCAGACCCGGTCCCTCGGCAGGGCTTCCAGGTAGACGCCGGGCTCGAGGAAGTGGCCCACCTTGGCCGCCACCTCGGGCAGGGGGTTCTGAAGCCCGTCGTAGATCTGCCCGAGGAGGCCCGGCCCGAGCTCCACGGCGAGCATCTCGCCCGTGAACGCCACGGAATCCCCGACCCGGATGCCCTTGGTCATCTCGAAGACCTGCACCTGGACCAGGTCCCCCCGGATGCGGATCACCTCGCTCTTGAGGCGCTTGCCCCGGGTCTCGATATAGGCGACCTCGTTCATGGATACGGCGCCTTCCACACGGACCGTCACCATGTTTCCGTTCACGCCCGTCACGCTTCCGTTCGTCTTCGTCATCGTATAACTCCGATCGCTCTGATTCTGACCTACGCCCCGCGCCCTTCGTCGGCGGGCGCTTCGGCGGCGTCGAGGATGTCGTGATAGGCGGTCCGGTAGGCCGCCTCGCCGCGCTCCGCCTCGAACCGGGCCCTGCGCTCCAGGATCCGAAGCTTCAGGGCGTAGGCCGCGAGGGCCTCCAGGTCGAAGTGGTGCCCCGCTTCCAGTCGTTCCACGTACGCCCACTTTTCCCGCTCGATGATCAGCTCGCCTTCGAGGGGATCCTCGCACTGGACGGCCGCCTGGGCCGTCCGGATTCCCTCCCACTCCGGGTCCCCGGGGCGGAGAAATTTCTCCGGTCCCTTGCCGAGCCGGTGGGCCCGGAGACGCGCCAGTTCGTTGCGCAGGGCGCGCTCCCAGGTCCGATAGGAAGCCAGGACGCGGGAGGAACGGATCCTCCGGTCGACCTCGGCATCGGCGGACTCCAGGTCCCCCGCCGCCTCCAGGACGCGGTACTCGGCGTCCCGCATCCGGCCCTCGCAGCGCTCCAGGAAGCCCCGGAAGGAAAAGGGAGGCGCGGCGGCGGGCAGGAGGGTTGGAAGGGTGGAGCGCAGGTAGTAGTACGCGGGCACGGCGCTATTCTTTCCGCACGGCGGCCGCGGCGATTTCTCCCAACCGCGTGTTCAGGTACTGGGAGAGCATCTCGGCCAGGGAATCCGAGGAGAAGTCGTAATAGGCCGCGCCGTTCTTCTCCGCGATGCGGAATCCGGCCTTGATCCCCGGGAAGGGGCGGAGCTCCATGCCCTTCTTGAGTTCGGACTCCAGCCTCTTCCGGAAGGAGCCTTCCAGCTTGGACAGTTCCGCGGGCGGAAGCAGGACGGCCAGGTCGTCGGTGCCCTTGTCCTTCCAGGCGGCCAGGACCGCGGGGATCGCCTCCACCAGGACGGGTCCCGTGAGGGCCGCTTCCGTTTCCGTCCGAACGATGGCGGCCAGGACGGAGGCTATCTCGGTGCGGAAGGAGATCACCAGGTTACGGGCGGCCTGCTCCAGGGCGGCTTTTCCGGCCTCCTCGAAACGGTCCGCGTCGGCCTTGGCCTTGGCCAGCAGGGTCTTCGCCTCCCGCTCCGCGTCGGCCAGGATGGACTTGCGCCGTTCCTCCGCCTCCGCCAGGACCTTGGCGGCGTCGGTTTCCGCGGCCTCGATGCCATCCTTCCTGATCTTTTCCAGAAGTTCCTGAAGTCGAATGTCCATGGCTTCCCCTTATCCGAATAGAGATCTATGGGGCGTCTTCCGCCATAACGTAGGAGAGCACCTTGTCCATTTTCCGCCTGAGCAGCCTATGGACGGCGGCGGGATACTCCTTGGTGGTTATGAACTCGCGGGCGACGGCATCCAGGTCCTCTACGATTTCGTCCACACTTTTATAGCGTGATGAATTCATTCCGTCAATGCTGGAGATCATCGCGCGGATCGACTCCAGTTCCCGGCTCAGGAGGGCTTCGTTCTCCAGGAGGACATAATTGGTTATCTCCGAGCTTGCGAACCGTTCTCGATACCGTTCCTCGACGGCCCGGAGGTCCTCCAGGAGATCCTCCAGCTCGGCCCGGAGTATGTTCAGGAAGTACAAACACTTGCGATCCATGCTCGCCTCCCTCCGGTATACCGGATGATTCCAGTATCGCGGATGCCCGGGGACAGCGCAAGAAGCGAGGATCGCCCCGGAAACCGGACTCGTCCCCCGGGGCTGATTGCGGGTTCCGGATTCCTCCGGCACGCCGTAAGCGGATTATTTTTCAAGATATTTTTATTTTATTGACCGCGGTCACCGGAACGACCCTGTGCCCCGGCCCGGCGAAGCGGCCCCCGACGGGACGCAGACGGTCAGAAGGCCTCGATCTTCCGGGCGAGGTCCACGGGAGGATAGATCTGCTCCGCCACGGGAGGCATGGAGTTGTACACCCAATCCACAAGGATCACCCCGCCTCGGCGACCTGGCTCCCACCGTCCCCGGACCAGGACGTCCTCCATGTCCAGGGACAGGGTGAACAGGGCCACGGCAGCCCCCCGGGGAATGCGGGCCAGATCCTCCGGGTACTCCGCGCCCGGTAGCAAAACGCGCCGGTCGTCCAGGCAGGACGCGGCAAACTGGGGCACGATGCGGGGAAAACCGTCCCCGCCAACGTAGGCGGCGAACTTCAGGTTTCCCGTCCGGCTTATGAAGGCCCGAGTCCAGGGGTTCAAGGGTCCGACCCCGAGCTCTGTCCCTCGGCCCGGGTCGGCGCCTCCCCCGAGCTCTGTCCCCGGGGCACGGTTTCTTCCGAACCTTCGCGCGATCGATGCGGAGACGACGCCCCGGATGACCGCTGCCATCGGGAGGTCCTCCCCGGGGGTCACGGAGACGAGATCCAGGTAATGGACCGTATGGATCCCGAAGTAGGAGTTGTAGCGCCACATGGGCTTGCGGTTCAGGATCTCGTGCTCCGGTCCGCTCTGGGCCTTGCCGGTCCAGAGGGCCGTTCCCCGCCAGAGCCGACGATCCAGGGTCATCAGGAGGAATCCGGTCTTTTTGCGATCCTCCGCGAACCGCTTGCCCCGGCCCTCGCAGAACTGGCCGAAGACCAGGTGCCGCTCGTCCTTCGCCTGCATCGCGGTCAGGAGGGTGACATGGGGCAGGCCCTCGGGATCCAAGGTCGCGAGAAGCCCGACCTTTCCGTCGGGCTCGAAGAATTTGAGGTCCTCCCGCTCGAACTGGTCCACTATCCGCTCCGGTCGCGCACCCATGGGGCCTCCTCGTCCTAGATCTGCGTTTTCGTTCCCCGCGTCGGCGATGAAATCGAAACGTCCCGGGCCGCCGCGCCGGACGCCGCCATACCCGTCCATCGAATACGATCCGGGGGCCAGCCCGTCCGGACCGCGGCGTCCACCAGCCGGTCCAGGTCCTCGGCCCGCATGAGCGGGGACTCCGCCAGCTCCCACTCCCCGCCCAACTGGCGGTATTTCTCGCGGCATAGATTGTTGAAGGCGCACAATTCCCAGCGCTCCACCGCGTCGCCGGCGCTATCCGAAAGGAATCGGGCGATGCCCTCGATCATGCTCGGCGAATCGGTCAGGGCGGGGATGACGGGGGTCCGGACCCAGATGCGCTTTCGAGCTCTGTCCCCGCGCGGGATCGAAAGCAGCCGGAGGTTCCGAAGCACGATATCCAGATCGCCTCCCGTGTTCGTCCGGTGCCGAACGGGGTCGCTGTCCTTGATGTCGTACAGGACGAGATCCGCGTGTTCGGCGGCTAGTAGCAGCTGGGATTCCGTGCACATCCCGCAGGTGTCCAGGGCCGTCCCGACACCTTCCCGCTTGAGCCGCTCCAGGACGTTCCGGGCGAAGTCCGCCTGGAGGCAGGCTTCCCCGCCCGAAACGGTCACCCCTCCCTCGGTCCCGAAATACGACCGGTCCCGCAGAAGCTCCCCGACGACGGCCCCGGCAGTCCTGCGCCTTCCCCAGATCTCCAGCGCTCCCCCGGGGCAGGTCCGCTCGCAATTCCCGCAGCCGTCGCAGGCTCCGCGATCGATCCGGATGCCGACCCCGAGGGACAGAGCTCGTCTCGGGCAGGCCGCAAGGCATTCCCCGCAGCCCAGGCAGCGGGACTCGGACCAGCGGAGCTGGGGTTCCGGCGAGATGCTCTCCGGATTGTGGCACCAACGGCAGCGAAGGGAACATCCCTTCAGGAAGAGGGTGCTCCGGAGCCCCGGCCCGTCCTCGGTGCTCATTCTCTGGATTTCAAGGACCAGCCCCGTATCAGAGCTGTTCATGGGCGATCCTCGCGATCACCTCGTCCTGGAGTTCCCGGCCGATGGATGTGAAGTAGGCGTTGTACCCCGTCACCCGGACCAGGAGATGGCGGTACTCCGAGGGATTGCGTTGCGCGTCCCGGAGCACTTCGGGATCCAGTACGTTCACCTGGAGGGCCGTTCCCCCGTTCTCGGCGTATCCCCGCAGGAAGCTCTTGAACTTGGCCCGGTTCTCGGGCCGGCGGATCAGGGAAGGGTTGAAGCTGATGGTGTGGCTGGCCCCGTTGGGCAGGGAATTGAAGTAATCCTTCCAGTCACCCCCGTCACCCCGGCCGCCCAGGACCGTGCCTACGGAGTTCGAGTTGGCCGTGGGACCCCGGATGTCCGCTCCGTTGGAGGGACAGATCGCGTTGGAGAGGAACTGATCCTTCGGGCGCCCGTCCGGGGACGCGGGGAGGATGAATCCGTCCCCGATCCAGTAGTTCCAGGAGAGCATGCCGGGCCGGAAGCGGCGCCCGGTGCATTCCGTGCGGTACTTCCAGGTTTCCTCCGCCCAGAGATCCATGACGCTCCGCGCCAAGGCGTCCGCCTCGGGATCGTCGCGGCCGTACTTCGGGGCCTTGTTCCGGGCCCGGGCCTGCAGGATCTCGTGTCCCTTCCAGTTGTCCTTCAGGGCCCGGATGAGCTCCTCTATAGTACAAAACGAGTTGTCGTACACGAGGTATTTCACCGCGAGCAGGGAGTCCACGGTGGTCGCGAAGGTGACCCCCTCGACCGTGACATATCCAAGCTCCGCCCCGCCCTGGGTGACGTCCCGGCCATTCGCGGCGCAGCCCCGGACGAGGGTGGACAGGTAGGGGGTCGGGTGGAACCGGGCCCGGAGAGCCTCGCCCCGTTCGTACAGGTCCACGATCCTCCGGACGAGGGCGCGGGTCTGCTCCGCGTAGGCGGCCCAGAACCGGCCGAAGTCCCGGAATCCCCGGGGATCCCCGGTGGAGGGGCCCTGCCGTCGGGGCCGTTCCGTGATTCCGGTGATCGTATCCGTGTGGGGAACGAGGGGAAATCCGTTTCCCAGGGTCAGCTCGACGGCCTTGAGGAGGTTCAGGTTGCAGTCCACCGTGCCGGAGCGGTCGTTTCCGACCATCGTGTTCTCCAGGCATCCCACGGAGGCGTACTCGTGGACGTTTCCGGGGTGGATCCGGTCCCCGGCGTCGGACATCCGGGCCTGCCGCATCATTCCCGCTATGGACCGTTCGTCGAAATTGAGGAGGAAGGGCGCACCCTGGCTGGTGGAGATCATGTCCACAATCTTGTCCAGGAGGGCTTCGGGACTGCCGCGATGGAGACGGATATTGGGCTTGGGCTCGAGGATCGGGGACATCTCGTCGATCACCTCCAGGATGAGGAAGGTGAGGTCGTTCGTACTGTCCCGGCCCTCCGGTCCCAGCCCCGAGAGGTTGAACAACTGGCCGAACCCGGCCGTGATTCCCTGGTTCCCTACCCGGATCATGGAGTCGTAGGCGGTATTCGCATGGATCCAGAAGCACTTCAGGATCTCCTTGGCGAACTCCCGGTCCATCCCTTCCCGGACCGACGTTTCCCAGTACGGCAGGAGCAGTTGATCCAGCCGGCCGAAGGATACGCCGGGCCCCGGATAGTTCTCGTCGCTCATGACCAGCATGTGGGCCAGCCACAGGGATTGGAGGGCCTCCCAGAAGTCTCGGGCACCCTTCGACGGAACCCGCTCGAGGTTGGCGGCCATCCGCCGGAGCTCCGCCGCCCTTCCCGGATCGCCCTCCCCCGCTGAGAGCCGGAGGACCTCGTCCCGGTACCGGCGGGCGAGGTCGATCGGCATCCCGCAGGCGACGATCATCGCCCGTAGCTGGGCACCCGGCGGACCGTCACGCTCCGCCGGGGACAGAGCTGTATGATACTCTTCCAGGTCGGACCGGATCCCCTCGAATCCCTCGGAGAGAACCCGGGAATAATCCGGAATGAGATGCCCGGCCGTCGGACCGGCATTCCCGAATCCGTGGTTGTGGAACTCGATCGCACCCCGGCGAAGACCCTTCCGGCCGTACAATTCGGCCGATCGCGCCCGATTCTCCGACTCCGTGAGGCACAGGGAGGTATGGACGTTGAATCGACCGCCGGCGATCAGGTCCCCCGGAAGGATTTCCTGCGGCAGGTACTCGGTCATCACCTCCTTGTTGAACCACGCCCGGCGCTCCGGGAGGCTGAGATTCCAGAAATCCGATGCGAGACGAACCGGGCGGGCGATCTGGCGGTAGGAGCTCGTGAAGGTCTGGAAGAACGCGTAGGTCTCCGGGACGATGTGGTAGTTGCATTCGTTGTACTGGACGTCCCAAGGAGTCCCGGTCGTAAAGCTGATCTGCTGGTTACTCCATGCACGGGAGACGCCGCGAAAATAGTAATCCCGGAGCCACCGTATACGGGGGGAAAGGCCGGAAGGCTGCTTGATGGAAACCGAGGAATCGGTGCTTTTCATGGAGAACCTCCATCCGGGACCGTCTCGACCGCACGGCCCTTGTCTGGGAACGGCCAATCGAGGGATCGATATACCCGATCCCGTCCGTACATGAGCGCGAGGGACAGAGCCGCGGCCGCCCCGGTTTCGTCTTTCGCCTCGACCCGATCAATGAACCTTTCGAGCTGATCGAAGGTGGGAGCGGCGTTCGCGGGGTCCTTGTAGAATTGTCGGACGTAGAACAGGTAGACCGACCGGCAGGCATGGAACAGGAGCCGAAGGGCGAGATTGTCCGTCTGCTCGACCATGAGAGCGTGGAACTCGTAATCCCGCGCAGCCAGGTCCTCGGGACTGCCCTCCGCCGATCGCAGGGCGGCCAGGGACTCCCGGAGCGCCCGGACTCGCTCCGGCGTGGATCGTACCGCGGCACGGACTGCACATCCCGGTTCCAGGATCTCCCGGAGCTCGTTGACCGCCCGGAAAATCTCCGGGTCCAAGGGCTCGTTGTTGTCCAGGAGGTAGAGCAGAAACTCCAAGGACGCTTCCTTGCGGTAATCAGTGACATAGGTGCCGCTCTGGGCTTCCGTTCGGACAAGTCCCAGGCTCGCGAGGTGTCGGATGCCCTCCCGGAGGATGGAACGGCTCACGCCGTATCGGAGGGACAGAGCTCGCTCCGAGGGCAGACGGTCGCCGGGCCGGAACCGCCCTTCCAGGATTTCCCGCTCCAACCGTTTCGTGGCCGAATCCAACTTGTTGCGCATACTGGTCCTACCAGTTTAGAATACCATGGTATCCAGGTACTAGCAAGCGTATAGTACAAGGGACAGAGCCGGCTCGAAACGTCCGGACCCCGAATCGGAACCAAGGAGCGACCACGATGCAGATCCTTCCACGGCTGGCGATCCTGCCCGCAGGGGCTGTCCTGGGCTTCCTTCTTCACTGGCTGACGATCCGCGGGATCGATACCGCGGAAGGCCGCCTCCCCTACTGTCGGGGAGCCTACCTGGCCTTCTCCGCCCAGTTGCTGTTGTTCGCGTGGGCGAACCACTTCCTGGCGGGGGCCGGACGACCTGCGGCCATCCTCATTCCGTTGGGCATGACCTGTTCCTTCGCGGGGGATTTCTTCAACCTGCAGTTCCCGATCGTCCGTTCCCGGTTTCGAGAGCCGGTTTTCCTGGGGATACTCTGCTTCGCGGCCGCCCAGATCCTCTATATATCGAGCTTCCTGAGCAGCATCCCCTTCCGGGAACTTGCGGAGAAGGGCCGTCTGGTTCCCCTCCTGTTTGTGCTCCTCCTCGCCCCGGCCTTGATATTCCGGCTGCGGGTCTACAAGGCCGGCCGGCCGAAGAGTCTGATGCTGGGCGGGTTCCTGTACGGATTCGCCCTGGGCGCCATGACCGCCGTCGCTTTATCGGCCGCCCTGGCCCGGGCTGGAGGTTGGGTGCTCGTAGCCGCCGGGGCCGTGTTCTTCCTGCTCTCGGACGCGGTCATGGGGGAGACGACCCTACACGGGATGCACCCGAAATATGAATACCAGATACCCTGGGGGACCTATCTGATCGCACAAGGCCTGATACTCACGGGGACGGCCGTCGTTCTGGGGTAGTCGGATCGACGTCTGACGAGGAGATCAGAGGAGCCTCATCCGCATCCAACCCGAGGTGTTGTGGAAATCGGCGACCGCGCTTCCCGGAGGCACGAGGGTGTCGAGGGCCGAGGCGGTTTCCGAATCCAGGCCAAGATCGAGCACCGGCAGGGCTTCCTCGAGCTGGACTTCCGTTCGGCTTCCCAGAAGGGCCGCCGTGATGCCGGGCTGATCCTTCACCCAGAGCAGGGCGAGCTGGGAGGACGTCAATCCCCGGCGAGCGGCCAGGTCGGCCAGGACGCGGGCCGTTTCGATACCTCGCTCCGTCAGCCGCGCCGCGACGTAGGATAGCCGAGCGGCCTTGGAGTCCGCAGGCGGCCGGGCGGCGTCGGCGTACCTTCCCGCCAATTGCCCCGCGGCCAGGGGGGACCACGCCAGAAGTCCCACACCGTGCCGCAGGGCCATGGGCACGAGCTCGTTCTCGATCCTTCTGTCCAGAAGGTTGTAGGGAGGCTGCTCCGAGACGAAGCGTTCGAGGCCGAGTCGCTCGCTGATCCCCAGGGCCTCCATGACCATCCAAGCCGGGAAGGTGGAGGATCCGATATACCGGACCTTGCCTTGGCGGACGAGGTCGTCCAGGGCCCGGAGCGTCTCCTCCTGGGGTACCCCGAAATCCGGACGGTGGGCTTGGTACAGGTCGATCCAGTCCGTCCCGAGTCGGCGAAGGGAAGCTTCCGCGGCGCGAAGGATGTGGCGCCGTGAGTTGCCTCGATCGTTGGGCCCCGGACCGACGGGGAAGTGGAATTTCGTGGCGACCACGACCTTCTCCCGGAGCCCGCCGGCCAAGGCCCGCCCCACGATGCGCTCGCTTTCCCCGGCCGCATAGGAATCTGCCGTATCGATGCAGTTGATTCCCGCATCGACCGCTCGTCGGACCATCCGGGCCGCCTCGGCCTCGGGGGTCGAATCCCCGAAATTCCAGGTCCCCAGCCACAGAGGACTCACCTTGAGTCCGGAACGGCCTAAAGTACGATATTCCATCCCGCTCCTCCCGGATTACACGGTTTTCCGCGCCGTCACCAGCATCTCGAAATCCTCCGTCGTCAAGGGGTCGGATCTGGAAAACGCCCCCAGGTGCGCCCCATATATGCCTACTTCCGTGAATCCCGCCGACTTCAGGAGCCAGGTGATCTCGCTGGGGACATAGTACCGTTCGTCGCACTCCAGGGCCTTCCGGCGGCCGAGGTCATCCACGACCTCTGTGATGTTGCGGTCCCGGAAGGTCATGAGATCGAAGGTATTTCCCCGGTAGGCGGCATTGCCGGGTTCCGTGACGGAGGCGCAGAACTTCTCGACGGAATGGAACAACGGGAAGAGCCCGTTCAGGGTGGTGAACAGGAAGATACCGCCGGGTTTCAAGGCCCGGGCCGCCCCGCGGAGAATTCCGTAGTTCATCTCGTCGGTTTCCATCAACGGAAATGCGCCCTCGCAGAGCATGAGGGCCGCATCGAACTCCGTATCGAACGGAAGGTTCCGGGCGTCCTCCCTCCGAAAATCGACGGTCACGCCCCGCTCACGGGCCTTTTCCCGGGCCCGCTCCAACTGGGATCCGGAAAGATCGACGCCGACGACCGTATAGCCCCGGACAGTAAGCTCCAGGGCGTGGCGGCCGGTTCCGCATCCGATATCCAGGATGCGCTTTGACCGATCGCCTTCGAGCTCCCGTTCTATGAAGTCGCACTCCCCGGCCGTACCCTTGGTGAATGGTTCGGAGTCGTAGGTCCGGCCGTAGTTCTCAAACAGGGACTCGTACCATCGCTTCATGGGGCCTCCTCGATGCGACAGTTCCCCGGCGATTTCGGGGGGACAGAGCTGGTTCATCCAGGAGCAGGGCACCCAAATCGCCCTCCGGGGACAGAGCTCGATCCTCGACCCCAGAGACCGCCCAGCTCAAATCATTCTCCGGGGACAGAGCATTCTATAGTCGCGAGGCTCTCCACGGAAAGCACCACGGCTCCGCGATCCTCCTCGACCCGACCACGGACGAAGAGAGGCGTGTTTCCGCAAAGCAAGGCACGATACCGGCGATACACGTCCGGAAAGAGTACGGCTTCGTACAAGGCCGTCTCATCCTCGAAGGAGACGAATTCCATGGGCTCGTCCTCGGAGGTGAGGACCGGCTTGGCCGTGATGGGCCAGCCTAACAGTTCGACTCGGCGGCCGATGCTGTCCATGAGGTCCCGGCCGAGTGTCCGGGGCTGCCGCAGGGCCCGTGGAAATAGCCGGAGGGGATGATCCTCGAGTGTGGTGCCCAGATATCTCATCTGTTGTTCGAGCCGCCTGCGCCCGGACGGGGCTCCGGGGAGATCTGCATATCGAAGCTCTGTCCCCCGTACGGCCGTTCCGAGCTCGGCTTCAGCGAATAGATCACCCCCGAAAACAGTCGCCTCCTCCCGGGCGGCAACGATGGAGAACAGGCGCAGAAGCTTGCTCGAGCAGCTCTGTCCCTCATCGAGAGCATCCAAGGCGCCCGAGCCGGCCAGGGCCTCGGCGTCGCTTCGGTCGATCCGAACGCGGCGGCCGAGATCCTCGACGCTCAAAAAGGGTCCGGTGCGCTTCCGTTCCTCCACGATGGCCGCGGCCGTCCCGGATCCCAGGGTCGAAACCATGCCCAGGCCGAATCGGATCACGCCTTCCCGCCCGCGGCATCGCATCTCGCTCTCGTTGACGTCCGGAGGCAGGAGGCTCAGGCCCATGCGCCGTGCCTCGCTGGCATAGGCCAGGGTCGAGTAGTAGCCTCCCCGGTTGGACATCACGGCGGCCATGAACTCGGCCCCGTGGTGGGCTCGAAGAAAGGCGGAGCGGAACGAAAGCTTGGCGTAACTTGCGGAGTGCGCCTTCACGAAGGAGTATCCCGCGAAGGATTCGATCATGTGCCACACCGTGGAGATCGTGGCGTCGTCCACGCCTCGGGCCCGGGCGCCCGACTCGAATTGTCCCCGGTAGGCCGAAAGCCGTGTCCGGACATCCTTCTTGGACAGGACCTTTCGAATACCGTCCGCTTCGGCCGGGGTGAACCCCGCGAGCGCGACCGCCGCCTTGCTCACGTCTTCCTGGTAGCAGAGGATGCCGTAGGTTTCAGACAACTGGCCGTCCAGCAGGGGATGCAAGGGTTTGTAGGGCTTGCCGTTGAGGCGGTCGATGTACTCGTTGATATACCGGTTGGCCGCGGGCCGAATGATGGACGAATGGATAACCAGGTGCTCGAAATCGCCTCGGCCGGTCTTCTTTTGCAGGAGACGCATGGCGGGGCTCTCCACATAGAACACCCCCATCGTGTCGCCGCGAGCCAGGAGGTTGATGGTATCCGGATCCGAAATCGGCTCCCAGTCCCGCTCCACAATCGGCGTTCCGTTCTCCTCCAGGTTCGCCAGGACGTCCCGGACTACCGCCAGGCTTCGATTGCCGAGAAGGTCTATCTTGACCATCCCGGCCGACTCCACGCCTTCCTTGTCCCAGGCCGTCACCCGGATTCCCGATCCGCTGGGCACGATCGGGACATGATCCGTCAAGCGGCCGGGAACGAGCACGAGGCCGCCGGAATGGACCCCCAAATGCCGGGGGATCCCTTCGATCCGGGGAGCCAGTTCCAGCACCTCCTTCCAGACAGGATCCGCCTCGGACAAGGCCCGGTTTCGGTCGAGATAGAGCGCCCGCTCCATGGCTCCGATCTCACCGTCCGGCAAACCGAAAGCCCGGGCAGTCTCTCGGAGGGCCGACCGGGCCTGGAAACAGACATGGTTCGCGACCCGGGCCGCGCGATCCTCGCCGTACTCCCGGATCACGGCATCCAGGACCATATCCCGCTCGTCCCAGGCAAAATCCACATCGATATCGGGAGGATCCCGGCGGCCGGGGTTCAGGAAGCGCTCGAAATACAAGTCCTGGGCAATGGGGTCGACATCCGTGATGCCCAGGGCGTAAGAAACCACGCTCGCGGCCGCGCTTCCGCGTCCGCAGGTCCTGGAGGCCTTTCGAACGATATCCCGAACGATCAGGAAATAATCGGAGAAGCCCTTGGCCTCGATGATCCCCAGCTCGTACTCCAGCCGGGATCGAACGATGCCATCCAGACTCCCGTACCGCTTCACGGCGCCCTGGTAGGTACAAGATCGCAACACTTCCGCAGCTCTGTCCCCGTCGGCGGTTTCGTACGATGGAAAGACGAACCCGTCAAAGACGGATCGTAACTCGATCGACTCCGCCACGGCGGCATTGGCGATCAGGGACTCCGGAATACTTTCATAGGGGCGGCACGCCTCGCCGGGAGCGCACAGAATCGTCCCGGATGCCGACAGTTCCTCCTGGGGAATCTCGAATTTCGTCCTCCCGCTCCCGATCGCGATAAGGAGCCGCTGTACGTCGCGATCCGATCCGTCCAGGAAGCGGACCTCCCCCGTCGCCAGGGGAGGAGCGCCTGTACGGGCCAAGGCCCTCCATAGGGCGCGTCGGCCCACGCCGTCTCGCCCGGTGGAGGATGGAACGAGCAGGGCATAGGCTCTTCCGCAGGCTGCTTCAAGAAGACTCAGGTCGTCGGTGGCGACGAAGAGATCCGGGGGGCGCCCCTTGCCTAGAATGCAGGGACAGAGCTCAAGTTCCTTTAGGATCGCCGCGGGCAGATCAAGGGTGCCCGAAGCACGGCTCGTCAGGATTCGGCATATCCTGGACCATCCGGCTCGCGTCCGGGCGATCAGGAGCACCCGGGCGTGCCCGTCTACAAGCTCTGTCCCCAGGATTGGCCTGCAATTACCCAGCTCTGTCCCCGGGTCCCCAGTTTCCGTGCTCATACCGGATAAGTTGCATCCCGTATTTGCATGCTCTGTCCCCTTTAGCCCATCCCCCAGCCGATCGCCCTCCGAGCACGCTTCCAAGAACGCCGGAACCCCGTATACGCCATTGCGATCCGTCAATGCCAGAGCTCCATATCCCAGCCTCCGCGCCGCATGAACCAAGTCGCGGGGGAATCTTGTCCCATACTGTAGCGAATAGCAGGATGAAACCAGCAGTGGCGTAAACACAGGCTTTTTACCCTGCGATGGATGTGCAGGTATCGAGCAGGGATCCGAATACCGCCGGAACGGCTGTCAGAAGGCTCGCCGGAGCTACGGCGGAAAATCCGTACCGCGTCCGAACCCTGTCCAAGGCGAACTGGAGGAATTCGAAGCGATTCCCCTCGGGTTCGAACAGGTCGAGCTCCGGACCCGCAACATCCAGCTCGGATAGCTCGACCGCGATCCGGCGGACCCGGACCCGGCGGTTGCGGGCTTTCTGGAAGACGTCCCGGGCGAGGCGGAGAACCTCGTCATCCCGTGCGAGGACGCGGGGCGATCGCGTGGAAGCGGAACTCCGAAAACCGTCGGCGTACATCAACTCCACGAGGAGCCGCCGGGTCCCGAGCCCCTTCCTCCGGAGGGAGTACGCGAGCTCCGAAACCAGGGCCTCCAGGCGAGGAAAGAGGATTTCGGGATCCGCCGCGTCCGGCTCAAACAAGAACCGGCCTCTCTCCGTACGTTGTTCCGGGGGTTCCGGATCCACGGGGAGGGCATCCAGCCCCCGGGCGCGGACCGCAAGCTCCGGCCCTCGCGCTCCCAGGGCTCGGGCGTCCGCTTCCGACAGTCCCGCGAGGTCCCCGATCTCCCGGATGCCCAGCAAGTCAAGCCTCCGGGATAGGACAGTGCCCACCCCCGGTAAGAACCCGACAGGCTGATGGCGCATCACCAGGTTTTCTTCCCCGGGGGACAGAGCTATGAATCCTGCGGGGCGAAAGGCCCGAGTGGCGACCTTGCTTACGGTCTTGGACCCCGCCAAAGCCAGAACGGGCCGGAGGCCCATCTCGGACAGGATGTCCTCCCGAATCCTCTGGGATACATCCTCCACGGGACCGTTGAGCCTCGCGGTTCCCGAAAGGTCCGCGAACACGTGCCCGTTGCCCGCCGCCTCCACCCGGGGGCTATAGGCGCGGCAGATCCGCCCGAGCTTGTCGTTCGCCCAGGCACAGAGTTCGGTTCGAGGTTCCCGTACGATAAGGCCAGCCAGGGATCTGCTCGCCTGGGGCAGGAACATCCCCCGCCGCACTCCCTCGCGGTGGGCCTCCCGCGAAAGATCCAGGACCACGGCCCGGGGCTCGGCCCTGTTCGCGATCACGAAGGGGCGCCCCCGGAGGGCCGGATCAAGGGCTTCCTCCAGCGCGGCAAGGAGACCCACGGCGTTCACGTGCAGGACGGTTCCGGATCCCATCGACGGCCGTCCTCGAGCAGACGGGAAGAGTTCACAAACCGGGCAAGTTCGCAGGCGTTTGCGGCCGCGTTCCCTCTCCGATGGTTGTTGAAGTAGACCCGGATTTTTCCGGCCTGGGCGCCTAGGGCGTCGAGACGGGGAAGCCATCCGGCAAGTTCTTCATGGGAATAGAGATACTCGTATCTTGAGCCGGCGTCGCCCGTCCACCAGTTCGCGGAGTTCCGGCCGTGAAACCGAACGTACGCGATTTCTCCCGTCACCAGGTCCATGATCGGTGGAAGTCCCGGCAGCCGGGGGGCGTCGAGGATGCAGAGACCGACGTCCCGCGCCCGCAAGGCTTCGATGACCCGGGCACCGTACCATTCCGCGTTACGAAGTTCGACAACCAGGGGCACCCCCCCGAGTTCGTCCAGGAGGCGGGCGAGATACAGCCGCTCGCGGGGTGAATAGTGGAAGGATGAGGGAAACTCGAGCAGTACCGCGGCAAGGCTGCCCGCCCGAATCAAGGGATCGAGACCCGCCCGGAATTCCCGGGCTGTCTCCGGAAGCGTCTCGAGGTCCCTCTCATGGGTAAGGCGACGGTAGGCTTTCACCGAGAAGTCGATGGGCCTCCGGAGACGTCCCAGCATACCCTCGAAAACCTCAGCTCGGGGCTGGCCGTAATACGTGTAGTTGATCTCAAGCGTGTCGAACCGCTCGCTGTAGAATCCCAGGAAATCCTTGCGGGCAAGCCCGGGAGGATAGAAGCTCCCCCTCCACTCCGGGTAGTCATACCCCGAGGTGCCGATTCGAAGATCAAGACCCGTTCTTGGAGTCCCCATTCCTATGATATACTATACATTTGTATAGTTTTCAAGTCACAAATGCGATCTCCGGAGACTCGGCGGGGATGCAGAGCGTCGCGTGTCCGGGTGACCAGAGAAGGCTCGCAGGGGATGGTCGGATACCGTCGATCGGATAGCCCATCCGATCCCACCATAGCCCGCCATGCTCCCACTCCCATGCATTGCCCACCAGTCCGGCGTCCACCGGGTTTCGGTCGATATAGCGAAACGTCTCCAGGAATTCGCGGAATCCATCCATAATCTTGGAGAAGAACCGCTCACCCCAAACATGCCCGGAAATGCCATGGGCTCGGTTGTAGGCCATCGCGAACACGCTCATGATCCACTGCATGATCCGGGACAGCGACTCCCGTGGCCCGGGACGAATGAGAAGATGGAAATGATTGCCCATGATGCAGAAATTTACAATCCTGAAACGATAGCGATTGCGCGCGCGGTGAAGTACCCGGAGAAACAGTGCCTTCATGTCATTTTCGTTCAGGATGAATTCCTTGCGATTCGCCCGCGCGGAAACATGGTACAGGGAACCTTCCCGTAGTAACCGTGGCTTTCTCATGCCATCAATACGGCATGAAGCGCGGGGTTTGCTTGTATCAGGGCACATATCAGCTCCGTCCCTCAAAAGGGGTTCATTTCCATCCGTGTGTGTTGGCTCTGTCCCTAGAAGCTGTCACTGGGCGTCTCACTATGATCCGCCTCATTCACACTCCCGTCCAAGGGCACTCACACGCCTCGGGCTTTCTGCGTGGCGCGCATGCCCCGCAATCGCGACACGTGCCCGTCCGTTCGTCTTGTCATTACAGAATAAAAGAGCCCGCCGTCAGGCGGGCCTTTGTCGATAGCGCCGAAAGGGAGTCGAACCCTCGTCTCCAGCTTGGAAGGCTGGGGTAATAGCCGTTATACGACCGGCGCGTTTGTCATGGGCGGCTCGAACCGCGCGGAAATCCTGGTTGCCGACCGTTCATCTCGAGCCTCGCTGGGCCCTCGGTGTCCGACCGGCTCAACTCATTGTACATTCGAGAAAATACCGACAAACCCCGGAGCCTGTCAAGGCGGGCCCAGACGGAGCCAGGCCACGCCGTAGGGAGGCAGGTCCAAGCGGTACGGGGGTCCGGTCAAGGGCATCTTCGCGCCCGTAGTCGGATCGAAGGGGCTTCCAAGGGGTTCCAGGTTTTCCTCGATCTCGAACCGGGCGGGTCGGGAGCTGACGTTCGTAGCACATAGAAGCTTTTGGTCCGTCTCCCCCCGGAGTATCGCAAAGACGGGGCCTTCCCGAGAAAGAACCCGGGAAAGAGTTCCGGGGGCGAGGGCGGGTTCCCGGCCGCGGTATCCGTACAGGGAGTGGAAAGCCGCAAGGCACCGGGAAGCCCGGCTACCGGGGTCCTCCAAATCCGACTCCACGGTCTCCAGGTCCAGGACACGGCGATTGATCGCTCGATTGTACCCTCGTAGGGCGGGTCCTTCCGTCCAATTCGGTGTGCCCAGGATGCTGTGGATATAGACCGCCGGCATGCCGTCCAAGGACGCAGCGATGGCGTGGCTGGCCAGATGGGCCCGGATCCGAAGATCCTCGGGCAGTGCGGGATCCGCGACCGCGTCGAACCAGGAGGCGTTTAGTTCGTAGGGGATCGGCCCTTCCGGCGCGGCTTTGTAGGAGATGAGGCACCCCCGTTTGAGTTCCGCATCCAAGGTCTCCCGGAACGCCCCTTCGTCCACAAGTCCCCGCACGGGTGTCAGCCCGATGCCGTCGTGGGAGGCCAGGAAATTGAGGAAGGAACAGCCCCGGGGGGCGCGAAGCTCCCGAGCCCAGGCGGAAATCGGGCCCGCATCGCCGGCCGCGAAGGAGTGCATCGTCAGGGGCGGCAGGGCGAAGTTATACACCATATGCGCCTCGTCCCCGACGCCGAAATACGAGACATTCTCCGCATGGGGTACGTTGGTCTCCGAAAGGAGTCGGACATCCAACTCCAAGGCGTCGACGACGGCCCGGAAAAGTTTCACGACTTCATGGGTCCGGGGATGGTGCAGACAGTCATGCCCGTCCTCTTTCCATAGGTAGGCGATCGCGTCCAGACGTACGATCCGGGCGCCCTTCTCCACGTAATCCAGGAACACGTCCAGCATCTCCGCGAGGACTTCGGGGTTGGAGAAATCCAGGTCTACCTGATCCGCGCTGAAGGTCGTCCAGACATTCACCCTGGATCCGTCCGCCCGGGTATAGGGGGTCAAGAGAGGATGCGTCCGGGGACGCACCACCTTCGACGCGTCATATCCATCCGGACGGGTGAGGAACCAACCTTCATACCGCGGATCCCCCCTCAAGAACCCCCGGAACCAGGCTCCCTGAGAACTCACATGATTGATCACAAGATCGAAAGCCAACCGGAACCGCCCGCCCAGGGTCCGCACGTTCTCCCAGTTCCCTAGCGCCGGGTCCACGACCCGGTAATCCATCACGGAAAAGCCGTCGTCCGAGGAGAACGGGAAGAACGGCAGAATGTGGATATAGGTGACCGACTCCGTAAGTCGGACTCCGGCGAAACGGCCTAGGGCTGACAAAGGAGGCTCGCCGTCTTCTCCCCGCAGGGTGTTTCCGTAGGTTATGAGGAAGACATCCCGTTCCGAGAGCGGTTCAAGCTCTGTCCCCCTCCGCATGGCACCGGACGTTCGGAGCCCCTCCCGGCGCTTAGCTAGGACCTCCGTGATCCGGAGCTTTGC
The DNA here is from genome assembly GCA_937873275.1 of uncultured Spirochaetota bacterium. Classification (GTDB taxonomy): domain Bacteria; phylum Spirochaetota; class Spirochaetia; order Treponematales; family UBA12059; genus JAAYUR01. The sequence goes on along the minus strand of CALMRC010000001.1, from coordinate 25,139 downwards.
CTCCCGCTCCGCTCCACTCCCGGAATACAAGCGCCCTATCAGGTCATCTACCCTATCGAGAGCATCCATACGCCTTCCTTCCGTATCGTACTAGCCTACATCCTAATACGGACTCGAATACATTGGAAATCAATATTGACTATATATTGTTTTATATATATTATAGGCAACAAAGTGAGGGTGCAGATGGCGATTGAAGGATCCGTGAAGAAAATACTGATCGTTGGAGGGGTGGCGGCCGGCGCCACCGCCGCCGCGCGGGCGCGACGGCTGGATGAGTCCGCCGAGATCACCATCGTGGAGAAGGGTCGCTATGTATCTTTCGCCAATTGCGGACTCCCCTATTTCATTTCGCGGGATATTCCGAAGCGTTCCTCTTTGATACTCCAGACTCCGGAGGGATTTTTCTCGAGATACCGAGTCAACGTACTGCTTCAAACGGAAGCTCTGTCCCTCGATCGTTCCGCACGGTCGGTCCGAGTCCGGGGACCGGAAGGGGAGTCGGACCTTACCTACGATTCCCTCATCCTCGCCCAAGGCGGTACTCCGGTCTTTCCCCCTATCCGGGGCCTGGATTCCCCGAACGTATTCCGTCTCTGGACCCTTCCGGATATGGACGGGGTGCACAAGTTCCTGGAGACGGAAAAACCCTCGAGCGCGGTAGTCATCGGTGGAGGATTCATCGGACTCGAGGCGGCGGAGGCCTTCACCAAACGCGGTCACGCCACCTCCATCGTCGAGTTGACCGAGACCCTGATGCCTCCGGCGGATCCCGAGTTCGGCCGCCTGATTCGCAGATCCTACGAAACCGCGGGTGCCCGGGTATTCACGGGCCGGTCCGTTCGTTCCGTGGACTCCGGGTCGGGCACGATCACCCTGGACGACGGCACGGAAATTCCGGCGGGCATCGTTCTCGTGTCCGCAGGAGTTCGTCCCAATACGGAACTCGCCCGGGCCGCGGGCCTGGAGATCGGACCCTCCGGGGGGATATCCGTGGATGAAGGCCTCCGGACCAGCGATCCCAACATCTGGGCGGCCGGAGACATGGCAGAGATCTCCCACCGCGTCGGAGGGCGGAGAATCCGGGTACCCCTGGCCGGGCCCGCCAACCGACAGGGACGTATCGCCGCGACGAACGCCCTGGGAGGATCGATGACCTATCGGGGTGCTCTCGGCTCCAGCGTGTTCAAGTCCATGGAGGACACGTTCGCCATGACGGGGCTTTCCGAGAAGGCCGCCCGGGCCGCGGGATTCGACGTCGGTACCTCCACCGTCGCCAAGGCCCATCACGTGACCTACTACCCGGGTTCCGAGGACCTTTTCCTCAAGCTGGTTTTCGACCGTTCCTCCCGGAAGCTTTTGGGCGGGCAGGCCTACGGACGGGCAGGCGCGGATAAGCGCATCGACACCCTGGCCGCGGCCTTGGCGGGGGGATTGACCGTGGACGACCTGGCCGACCTGGACTTGGCCTATGCCCCTCCCTACAACTCCGCCAACGACCCGATCAACATGGCGGCCTATGCGGCCCAGAACGACTTGTCCGGGTATTCCCCCGCTCGGACCGCCCGGGAGACCGTAGAGGCGCTGATAAAGGACGAAGCACTTCTGGTGGACGTGCGAACGTACGGAGAATACGCGAAAGGAGCCGTCCGGGATTCCCTGCACATGCCCTTGGACGAGCTCCGGGACAGGTTTGAAGAACTTCCCGGGGACCGGAACCTCCTATTGCTCTCGAAAGCCGGTTTCGAGGGGCATGTCGCCCTGAGACAGCTCCGGCAGCTCGGATTCAAGAACATCTGGAACGTATCCGGCGGCATGGCCGCCCTTTCCCTGGAGCCGGATCTGCCCTGGGCGGAATGACCGGAACCCTGAAACCTCGATCAAGGAGACTACAATGGCCAACCTAGTTCAGGAAAAGATCAAGTCCGGAGCCTTCATCCTCGACGTTCGAACCCTGGAGGAGTATGACGAGGAGCATTACCCGGATTCCGTCTGCATCCCCGTCAACGAACTCCCGTCCCGCCTCACGGAGATTCCGAAGGACCGGAGTATCATCGTCTACTGCGCAAGCGGAGCCCGTAGCGCCTATGCCGCTCGCATTCTGAAAGCTTCGGGATACGCGGATGTCCTCAACGCCGGGGGCCTTTACGACCTTCCCGAGGCCATCTAGCGGCTGACTTCCGTTCGAGGCGGCGGAGACGGCGTTCCAGTTCGCACCGGAGCGCCGCACTCCCTGCGAAGGGTTCCGCTGCCCGGGCGGCCGCCAGAGCGGCTTCGGGTTGTTTCCGCCGATGCTCCGCGTCCTTCGATCGTTCGATCCAGGAATCCCAGGACGGGGACAGAGCTTCCAAAATGCGGCGGTATTCATCGAGCGCCCCCTGCCTCCGGTAGTGCCGGATCAGGATCCATCCCGCCCGCTCGTCTCCCTCCGCGAAGGACTGCTCCAGGATGGAGCGTCCTGTTTCCGGGTTCAACCTCAGCCAGAGGATCCCGAGGGACGACCGATCGCAGTCCCGGGCTTTCACCGGGTCGGAATGTACTTCAGCGCATCGAGCCGCCACGGCCCCCAGAGATTCCAGATCCTCGGCGTTGTGCTCCAGTACCGCGGGCATCAGCTCGTGGAACCCCGCTCGGGCGTACTCAAGCCAGATCTCGGGTATACGGGATCCGGGAATGTCGAGGGTTCGCACTCGTCCCAATAGCTCCCGCTCCAAGGTTCCCAGGGAACAATCCGCATAGTTCCCTCTCCACAGTCTCCGGGCCGCGGGCAGAAAATCCGCGTGATCCCGGTCAAGCCATGCTTTTCGGTTCAACACGCATCGGGTGCGCAGCAGGGGGATGTCGAAGGTTCGGCCGTTATACGTGGCGAGTACCACCTCCCGCCGAAGTTCCCCCAGGACTGCCTCCAGGAAGTCGCATTCCCCGGGAAAGTCCGTGAGCAGGTATTGCCGGATCTCGAACTCCCGGTTCCCCGCTCCCTGAACGACATTGCCGAAACCCGCAAGGAAGGCTATCGTGCCGGTCCCGCCGGACAGTCCCGTCGTCTCCAGGTCGAAGAACAAGAGGCGGTCCGACGGAAACGACGTCTTGATCTCCTCCCGATTTATCCCGGCTTCGGAACCGTTGCCGTCGACGACCGCGGGGGGCGAGTCCATCCGGAGGTACGGCCGCATATCGATGTGTTCGGGTAGAGGGTTGGGACGGCGCACCCGACGAAACAGGAGATACGGCCCCATGCCTGTCCACCCGGGCAATCCCGACGGCCTCGGCTTGTCGGGAGGCATCGGCGTGGATTCCCGAGTCGCGGGATCGAGCTCTGTCCCTCCGGGCAACCGGCCAAGGGACCGCGTCAGCTCCCGGGCCCGCTTCAGCCTGGATTTGAGATCACCGGGCATGCTCGGAGGTCCGCATCGCGGCGAGGAACCGTTGTACGGCGGCCTTGACGGTGGATCCATCCAGGGTGGTCCTGGAGTCGGTGAAATCCACGCCGATGCACGAGGGACATCCTCCTCGGCAGGGACAGAGCTCGACGCAGTCGAGAGCGGCCTCCACGACGATCGGCAGGATCTCCTTCAGGGCTTCCGCGAGCCCTGTCCCGCCCGGATACTGGTCGTACAGGTAGACGGCGGGAACCCCGAAATGATCGTCCCGCACCCTCTCCGCGGTACCTACGTCCCTCGGATCGCACATCAGGAAGCCGGGGGCGATCCGTCGGAAGAGATAGGAGGTTCCCGAAAGGATGGCCGCCCGGAAGGCGACGTCCCTCTCCGCGAGCTCTGTCCCCGCGGTACCCGCGGCCGGGAACAGCAACGCCAGGCTTCGTGTCTGCATCTCCTCCGGCGGAAGGCGTATGTCCCCGTAGCCGACGTTCTCATGGGTGTGGAATCGGAGCTTCTTGAACTTTTCGGCCTCCGAGCGGACCAGGATGTCCGAAAGGGCCCACTCCACCCCCCCGGAGGCGCCTCGGATGTCCTCCGACAGGACCTTGATATCCGTCTTCACGACCGCATCCGTATAGTAGTTGACCTCCCGCTCCTCCACCTTGCACAGCCGGTTCTCCAGGTCCAGCTTGAGCACGATGTACTGGCGTCCGCGGTGGATATAGACGGCGTCGTCGTAGATGAGTTCCTTGGCGCTCGGACGATCCATCTCCCCGATCACCTTGTTCCTGCCCTCCGTCGTGTCGACGATCACGACATTGTCCGACGCGGCGGAACGGAGGGAGACGGCTTCGCTCGGGTAGCCTCCGGAGGACCAGTACCACCGTCCTCCGGTCTTCCGGACGATACCGTCCTCGGCCAGGAATCCGAGGACCTCGCCGGCGTCGGGTCCGAAGGATTCCCCCTCGGCGAAGGGCAACTCGAAGGCCGCGCACTTCACATGATCCGCGTAAATATAGGGATTGGCCGGGTCCACTCGTCCCGATTCGGGCGGGACTTCGAGGAAATACTCCGGGTGTGCGATGATGTACTGGTCCAGGGGGCTGGAGGAGGCCACGAAGAACGCCGCGGAAAGGCTCTTCCGGCGCCCGGCCCGGCCCGCCTGCTGCCAGAAACTCGCGAAACTGCCGGGAAATCCCGCGATGATGGCCGCATCCAGACCCCCGATATCGATGCCGAGCTCCAACGCGTTGGTGGAGACGACTCCGTGGATGGTTCCGTCCCGGAGTCCTCGCTCGATGGCCCGACGTTCCGTGGGCAGGAGGCCCGACCGGTACGGCTCCACCACGATTCCCGAGTTGTCGGTGTACAGGTTCCGCAGTTCCTGGTTGATGTACCCGGCGATCAGCTCCACCCGCAGCCGGGAGCGGGCGAACAGGATGGTCTTGATCCCCGACCGCAGGAGTTTTACCGCGAGCCTCTGGGTTTCCGTGGCGGTGCTTTTTCGGATCCCCTGCACGGGATCCACCAGGGGCGGATTGTACAGTACGACGAGCTTCTCCGCCCGGGGGGCCCCGTTTTCCGTGACCGCCTCCACCGGCGCCTCGACGAGGGATTCAGCCAACTCCCGGGGATTTCCGATGGTGGCGGAGCACAGGATGAACGACGGTTTCGATCCGTAAAACGCGGCGATCCTCTTCAGCCTGCGGATCACGTTGGCAACGTGGCTTCCGAAGACCCCCCGATAGCCGTGCATCTCGTCCACCACGATGTATTTGAGCCCCGAGAAGAATCGCGACCACTTGGCGTGATTCGGAAGGACCCCGGAGTGGAGCATGTCGGGGTTCGTGATGACGATTCGCCCCGTGTCCCGGGCGGATATGCGGACGGAAGACGGGGTATCCCCGTCGTAGGTGGCGATCTTGACGGGCAGGTCCCCGCCTAGGGCCACCTCGTTCAGCTCGGACTGCTGGTCCTGGGACAGGGCCTTGGTCGGAAACAGATACAACGCCCGGGCGGTCGGGTCCTCCAGCAAGGTCTGGATCACGGGGAGGTTGTAGCAGAGGGTCTTTCCGCTGGCCGTGGGGGTCACCACGACGAAGCTTCGCCCTCGCCGGGCCAGATCCCAGGACGCCCGCTGATGGGTATACAGGCGGTCGATCCCCTTCGCCGAGAGGGCCTCGGCGAGGCGGGGATCGAGGTCCGGAGGCAACGACGCGTAGGAACCGGCCGCGGCCGGAAGTCTCTCCACGCGGGCGATACAGGGCTTGATGTCCGGATCCTCGAGAATTCGTTCAAACACCCGGATGGCGGGATCGGAATTCATGATTTATACTAACATACGGATCGAGCAAAGGAAACGCCGTCCGGATCGAAAGGAGTTCATCGTGTCCAAGGTATTGGCCATCGTTCTGGGAGGGGGAAAGGGTACTCGGCTGTATCCTCTCACGAAGGACCGCTCCAAGCCGGCCGTACCCTTCGGGGGCAAGTACCGTATCGTGGACATTCCCATATCGAACTGCATCAACGCCGGGTTCAAGCAGATCTACGTACTTACCCAGTTCAACTCCGCCTCACTCCACCTCCACGTGGCCCGAACCTACATCTTCGACGACTTCTCGGAGGGGTTCGTGGAGATCATGGCGGCCGAGCAGACCTTAACCCATTCGGGTTGGTACGAGGGGACCGCGGACGCGGTCCGGAAAAACTTCATCCATTTCCGCACCCAGAACCCCACCCACTACCTGATCGTCTCCGGGGACCAGTTGTACCGCATGGACCTGGACGACATGTTCCGGAAGCACGTCGAGTCCCGATGCGGCCTGACGATCGCCTGCACGACCGTGACCCGGGAGGCCGCGTCGGCCCTGGGGATCATGAAGGTGAACAAGAAGCACCGGATCGTCGAATTCCAGGAGAAACCGGGCCCCGACAAGGATATCTCGGATTACAAGATCCCCCAGGAGCTCATGGCGGACCGCCGGTCCGGCGGCAAGGACTATCTCGGGTCCATGGGAATCTACATCTTCGACGCCGCCCTCATGGAATCCAGCCTGGACAACGACCTCATGGACTTCGGAAAGGAAGTCATACCCAAGGTGCTCTCCGAGACTCCCGTCAACGCCTATATCTTCAACGGCTACTGGGAGGACATCGGAACCATCCGTAATTTCTACGACGCGAACCTGGACCTCACCGAGATCAATCCGCCCTTCAATTTCTACGAGGAGCAGAAGCCCATCTTCACCCATCGCCGGAACCTGCCCGCCTCGAAGATCAATTACTGCACCTTGGACCGGACCCTTACGGCGGACGGCTGCATCATCACGAACGCGAGCCTTTCCCGATCGATCGTCGGAATCCGGACGATCATCGAGACCGGGGCCAACCTGGACGGGACCATCTGTATGGGGGCGGACTATTACGAATCCGAGGAGCAGAAGGCGGAAAACGCCCGGAAGGGGATTCCGAACATAGGCATCGGACACGGATGCATCCTCAAGGGCGCGATCGTGGACAAGAACGCCCGTATCGGCGAGAACTGCCGTATCGGCATCGACGCCATGGAGAGGAAGGACGGCGAGTATCAAGCCTGGTACGTGGTGGACGGCGTCATCGTCATCCCCAAGAACGCCGTGATCCCCCCGGGAACCGTGATCTAACCGAACCTCCATGCCGAATCCCGGATGCCTCCTCCTCGTCGTGGACCTCCAGCGATACTACATCGACCCGACGGCGTCCTTCCGGGCCTGGACGGAGTCCCGTGCCCCCGGTGCCCTTTCATATATCGAGGACCGAATTCGCGGCTCCGTTCTGCCGGCGGTCGCCCGGCTCAAGTCCGCCTTCGCGGAGCGCGGCTGGCCGACGGCCTACCTGCGGCTTTGCGGCAGCCGGGAAGACCGTTCCGACCTGCATTGGATTTTCCGCGAAGCCCATAGCAAGGCTGCCGGGGAAGGATTCCCGGATCTCTATCCCCTCGACTCGGATCCTTTGGCGGACATCCTTCCCGAAGCGGCCCCCGGACCGGGGGACGCGGTCTTCGACAAGACCACGTTCAGCGGCTTCGCGTCCGGGGGCTTTTCCGGGTGGCTCGAGGGGATTCGCCCCCGGGCGATCGCGTTCGCGGGCCTCGCCACGAGCCAATGCGTGGATACCACGGCCCGGGACGCCTCGGACCGGGGCTACCGGATCCTCCATATCGAGGACGCCCAGGCGGACTACGGGGCGGACGAGCATTTCGCTTCCCTCTTCGCCTCCCGGGGAGTCTGCGGCGGGACCATCCTTTCAAGCGCGGATTTTTGCGGGGATCCCGAACGGCTTCTACGGGAACTCTAGGGCTTCGACAGGGAAACGTCCCGGGAGCGCGGGAGGGACAGAGCTGTCTCGATGAACCATGCGAGAAGGACAGAGCCTCCTCGGAGAACTAGGCGTCCGAACGGCACCGGTCATCCCGCGAAGCGGCTTCTACCGGATTTTCCTTCTCGCCATCGAGCCTCAACACACGCAGCCGAACCGCTCGATAGCGAACATCGTATCCTGGTCCGCCCGGAGGGCCACGATTCTAACGAGGTGGTACTTTTCCTCCCTCCCCATCTGCTCGAGGATCTTGCGGATCGGTTTATCCTTGGCCTGCCGGGCCAATTCTCCGTACAGCAGGATGGAACTGCGCTCGGCCCGGATGGCGACGGCGTAGACGTCCTCGATGCTCTCCGGGGGAGCCCCGTCCGGTACGGCCCCTCGGGCGGATTCGAAGAGGCCGCCCCGGACCACAGCGTCCAGGTAGTCGCTGACCTCCGCGGACGCGAATATTTCAGCGGTTCCCTTCCGGGAGGCTTTCTCCTTCAATTCCCGGAAGGTTGCCGCGTGCTTCGTCTCCTCGGCCGCGAGGTTTTCCAGGAATGCCTTCTCCGGGCCCTCCCCGAACGTTCGGGCCGCCTTGGCATAGAAGGCGGCACCCTCCTCCTCCGAACGGATCGCGTAATCGAATACGCTGAGCTTGGTTTCCGGCATCGTGTATCCCCCTATACCAGGAAAGCCTCGCGACTTGTTATGGAAATGTCAATCAAAGCTACCTCCGGGGTTCCACCCCGCAGCTCTGTCCCTCACATCCTCGCAGCTCTGTCCCTCGACCCGAGGCGTTTTCCCGGCCGGTCAACGGATATCCAGGAACACGGGGCCCGACAGCTCGCTGCCTCGAAGCCGGCCTGCGGCTATGTACCAGATACCCGCTTCCAGCCAGTATTCGAAGGAGAGATCCACCCCGAGCTCTCCGACGTTGGAGTGACGCTCCTCGCCGTTGGCGTCGAACACGGCGACCAGGATACGGTCCGCTCCGTCCGACCTCTGGGAGAACGATCGGGTTCCCGCCTCCCCGACCTCGTATCGGAAGATCGTGAAACGATAATCCGGCGACGGGACCGCCCCGGGAATTAACGTACGCCACGCGATCTCGACCGGCGTACCCGGCTCGGCGTAGGCCTCGAGCCTCCGGGCGATTCTCTCCTCGACTCCCGGTATAGGCCGGATGAGGGCATCCAAGTTCGGGTACGATCCCCCTTCCGACTTCCCGCCGTACGTCCGGAGGCTTCCGTCGCGCAGCCGGATGTGAAGCCGGCCCGGGGTTAGATAAAGGCCGTCCACCTCGCCGTCCACCCGAACCCTCTCGATCCGTTCACCCGTCCCGGAATTCCAGGACTCCAGCCCCTCGGCACCCGCCAGGTACAGCCGGGAATCGTCCAGCGCAAGCCGGGCCCGGAGCAGCGGCCGCTCTCTATTCGGATCGGCGCCTGCGGAGCCGGCCGTCCAGACCGGCACCCCGTCCGAGACCCGGAACGCGCCGAGACGGCCGTCCGGTCCCGCGACGTACCATCGGTCGCCGTCGCAGGCCAAGGAGGAGTCCTTCTCCGCGGGTACGCTGTAGAGCTCTGTCCCCTTCCGGGCTTCCACCACCTGGACGGGACCGTCCCGATCCTGGAATGCGAGGAGGGAATCAACCGTCCGGAACGGAGCGGAACCGGCGGGGATCCGGGTCCCGCTCCAGAGAAACTCCAGGCTCGGGATCGCCAAGGCGACGATACCCGAGTCCCGGGGAATCGCGAGGACGTCCCCCGCGACGGCGGGTTTCCCGGTGAACGGATATCCCAGGTCGCGAAATGCCTGGACGGCCCCGTCCGAGGCGGACAGCACGGCGATCCGGCCATCCGAAGCGACACATACGAAGCTTCCCTCCGCGTCCAGAACCCAGTCGGACCGGAACCCCGGGGTCGAGGACCAGGACTCCGCCCCCGGACCTCTGCCTTGGCCGGAATCCGTCGACGGGAAATACGCCCGGACACTTCCGGATTCTTCGGCGAGAACCAACCCGGCCGGTCCCGATTCCATCGCGGAGATCCGCTCGCCCCGTTCCGGCTCCGCCAGGACGTCCTGAGCCCCCGGCCCCTCCGTAACCTTGTACAGCCGCCCGGCCGTGTCCAGTACCAGGAGATCCCGCCCCGCTGTCCGCAGATCCCGGATACCGGCACCGGAGGGCAGGAACAGGTCTTCGGACCCGTCCAAGCGCTCCGGTCCGGAGACCCCGAACCAGCCGGAATCGTCCGCGGTCCGGGGACGCAGGACGGCCGGCGCCGTACCCGAATCCGTGGAGCCCCGCGCTTTTCCCTCCCTCCCGCAGGACTGGACGAAGAGGACGGAAGCCCCCAAAACCATACCAAGAAGGGCCCTGGAAACCTTCGGGACATTCGACAAGAGGTTCATCGGATGGCCTCCTGTCCGAGATAGGTGGAAATGCAAAGCCGTGTCGCTTCCAGCCTGGAAAACGCCGTTTCCCACAGCCGCCTGGCTACAGGATCGTCTCCGAGGTCTTCCAGGCTTCGATCCACCTCCGAATCCCCGACCAGCCCCAGGCACCGTTCCCGGCAAATCTTAGCCAGCCGGAACAGTTCCACGGGCATCACGTACGCCGGAGGAATGCCCCAGGTTCTTGCCGATTGATGGAACCGATCCTGGACGAGCACGGTTCGGGCCGCGAAGGACCCCGGGGACAGAGCTCCGGGGGCATCCAGGATTTCCAGGAGCCGACTCGCGGGGACAGAGCCGCCCGAGGCGGAGTCACCGGCCAGTGTGCGCTCCGGTTCCACGACGATCCCGAGGTCCGGTCCGGAAACGGTCCTCGCGGTTCCCTCCGCGGAACCGGGCAGGACCCTTGCAAGGGCCGAACGGACCGTGTCCGGGGACACGGGAACGCGACCGCCGTCCGGAGATACCGAGAATGCCCGGACCGCGGAGTATCCGGAAGCGCCCGGCATCTCCACGATCTCGACTCGATGCGCGGCCCCGGCCGCGGTTCGCGCAAGCTCGGCCTCCAGGTCCGCGGCAAGGCGGATCATGGCATCCGACAGGGCGGTCCGAACGCTCGGAGCCGCCCGGGGCGATCGGAGGGCTAGCCTCAGGGTCGGGTCCGTGAGGTAACGGAGCAGGGAAACACCCGCCGTACCCCGGGCGACCTCCCGCTCGAGCTCCCCCAAAGCTGCGAGCGCTGGCAAGGAGGCATCGCCGGAGGGCGCCCCGGGAGCGGATGCGAGCGCCCCGGGGACGCAGCTGAGGAAGACCTCCGCCGCCCCCTGGGTAATGTTCCGGGTGCGGATCCATTCGCCCCGATCCTCCGGGGAAAGCCCCGCCAGGAAGGCCGGCAGGACCTGGATACCCGGGATCCCGGAAGCTTCCAGAATCCCTGCCCGGATAGATGGCTCCACGAGGGACAGAGCTCGGGCAGCCCGCTCGACATCCGAGCCCTCCTCCCGCGACCAGGGCAGCTCCGGAACCCCCAGGGCCGGGGACGAGCGTTCCAGCGCGGCCACCGCGGTCCGAATCCGCCGGATCCGACCGGCTTCCTCCTCGAGCTCCGGGGGTACGCCGGAAGCCGGTTTCGCGGGATCGCCCGGTTCCGGCGCCAGTCGGAGGGAGAGGGATTCCGGATCCAGGGCCAGCAGGGCCCGGAGGGCGAAGCGGGTCCCGGAAGGGCCGCCCGCGGCCGCCCGCTCCGCGAACAAGAGGTATTCGGGTACGGCTCCAGGCACCCTTCGTGCCCGGGGCATCCACTCCGCGATGAGCCCCGCCAGGGCGGCCGGGTCCAGCCGATCGAGCCGGGGAGCCAGGATGGATTCCAGCTGTCCCGCCAGGCTTCGCGTCTCCTCCCGGACTTTGGTCCGGGTGGGTCCGGCTCCCGGGGTCCAGGTGCCCCGGAGCCGCGCCTCCAGCAGGATCTTCACCCGCTTTGAGCCCTCGATTTCGGAATCGGGGTCGCGGGCGTCCTGGACCTCGGCGGCCAGCCGGCGCTCAAGGTCGATCCAGGCGTCCAAGGACGCATCCAGGCGGACGAGAAGCAGGCGGGCCCTCTGGGCGTCCTTTGCGGGCAGCGCTGAAAACGCGTCCGGGAAGCCGCGGGGGACAGAGCTCGTGAGAAGCAACCCCGCGACCAGGACCGCCCGGAACCTCATCGCCCGACTCGAGTATCCGCGCACCCGCATCAGGGCTCGACCTCGAAGGCTCCCACATCCCCTTTCCGGATCGCCGGGAGGCCGGAATCCCCGGAAGGTATCTCCAGAGGATAGGCGCCCCCCGCCCCGGCGGATCCCGGGGGCAGGAGGGGCAGTCCCTGCCTGCCCGGATCCCGGGATTCCAGGAAGGTCTCCTGGAAGTTGAATCCGTCCGGCGGCGCGGCAAGCCGGTTGAGGGCATCCACGGTGGCCGCGGTCCCGGCCCCCGCGACGTAGGTCCGGAATCCCGAAAGCGCGTTCCGGACCACCCCGCCCTTTTGCGGGGCCTCGTCCGTTCGAAGGAAAACGCCTTCCCCGGACGCGTCCTGGACGATCGAGTTGCCGAGGCGGAGGGAGGCCGAACGGAGGTCCAGGAACAGAAGGGGGCCCCCTCGAAGCGCGAAGGTGGAGTGCAGGATATCGGTCCTTCCGCCTTCCACGGAAGCGAAGGTCAGGGGCCCCCGGCATTCCGCGTCCGAGGAAACCGTGTACAGGGCCGTTCGGGAGGATTCGAGCCGGAAGGTCTCGGAGAAACCGGTTCCCCGGGATCTCAGGTACGATTCCCGGATTTCGATCCGCGCCCCCACGCCCCGGGCGAAGGTGAATCCACCGGACGTGCGAGTCTGGGACCGGATCCGGGAAAGATCCGCGGTTCCGCCGGCGAAGGAAAACGCCGTCAGGTAGGTCAGGGAATCCTCCGCGCGCAGCCCGAGGTCCCGGATCCGGGTCCCTCCCCCGGCCGCCTCGAGGACCCGGGCGAAGAGGGCTCCGGAGATCTCCACGTCCGAACCCGCTAGGTCCACGATGGAATCCCGGGCCCGGAAGACGACGAGCTCCCCGCCCGCCCGGATCCGGACGTTCAGGTTGGAGGCTTCAAGGTTTCCTTCGGAGATTTCGGCCAGGGTGAAATCCCCCGGGGCGTCCACGTCGACGGCCAGGTTCCGGAGGATCAGGGTCGCGCCCTGTGCGATGAACCAGGGCCCCGGAATCCCGGAAGCCCCGATCGCGCTCCGATGTCCCGGAACGGGTTCCCAGGAGTCATCGCAGGCCCCCAGGATCTCCACCTCCGCCCGGGCGCGTATCGGGCCTCCCAGGTCCACGTCCCCTTGGACGCGGACGAATCTCCGGCCGGTCGCGGCCGCCGCCTCCACCCCCGCCGCCACCGTAGCCAGGGGGTTCCGGGGGCCTCCGCCCGCGGAATCGCTGCCCCAGGGGGCGACGTACACGGACGCGCGGTCGATCCGGACGGATACGGGCCCCAGGGTCTCGGATCGGTTTCCCGCCTCGTCCGTCGCGTAGGCGTACACGTCGTAGGCCCGAGGGCGGTCGCCGCTCCCCTCCAGGGTCACGGGGCCGGAGTATTCCTGGAATTTCCCCTCCGGAGGGCTGCCGCTCTCGACCGCGGCGAACAGGATGGTCCCCTCCCCGGGTTCGAAGGCGATGACCCGATCCTCCTCGGTGTCCCCCGCGAGGCTTCCCGCGGCGAGCCTCGGAACGGTAGGGGGACTCCGATCCACCGTGAAGGAGGCGAACCGCTCGTCGGATCCTGCGGATTCCGGGGAGGGGTCGGCGAAGGCTCGGAACCGCAGGGTGTACCGCACGTCCCGTCCGGGCTCCCCGGCGAACGAGACGCTCTCGTCCAGCCGGGGTGAGGAGGCGCTCACGGCGGGAGGAAAGCCCTCGGTCGCGGCTTCGTACCGCACCACGGTGCCCGGGGCGGACCGGGGAAGGACGGCCCGGGCCGTGCGCCCCCCCTCCGGAAGGCCGGAGATGTCCGGGAGTCCCGGCCGAGTCGGGGCGGCCAGGATCAGGGACCGTTCCTCCGACGCGGTGCCGGAAGGCCCCACGGCGCGGTACCGGATCCGTACGCCCTCGGCTCCCTCGGGAAGGGGCAGGGAAATCGGGAGCGAATACGGGGAAAAGGAACCGGTTCCCACGGATACCTCGATCCGGAAGGGAGACGGCCCCCAGGATACGAGGGCGGTCCGGGTTCCCGGCGGGTACAGGACGGTCGGTTCGGAAGGGGACGGCGGGGCCTTGCCCGGATCCTCAAAGGTGAAGCGCACCTCCAGGGCCTCGGGCGCCCGGGCGAGCCGGCCGTCCTCTCGGAGGGCATAATACACCGCCAGGGGCCCGACCCAGCCGGCCGGGGCGGACAACTCCAGCGCGGCCGTGCCGCCCGGGGCGGGAAGTTCCACGTAGCAGGCCGGATCGGAGGGGTCCCGGGGGTTGACCGCGGCGTACATCCGGACTCCCTCGGCGACCTCGAACAGGACCGCCGCCGATCCCGGAGCCTTTCGCTCGATCCGGTGTTTCGCCTCCGCCCCGGTTCCCATCGGGGGGTTCCCGGAATCCCCGACGCCCGGATCCCGGGGACCCGTGGGCGCGGGTTCCACGACGTACCGGGCCGTCGCGATGGGTCCCGGGTTGCCCGCCGGGTCCACGGCGTACGCGGACAGGGTCCAGGAGCGGGTTCCGTCGGGAGGACGGTCTATCGCGGGAGGCCGGGCGGGGTCGAAGGGCACAAACCCCCGGGACGGCCGGTTCGAAGCTTCGAGGGAATAGTAGATCGCCGCCCCGGGCTCCGAAGCCAGCCGGATCTCCCTCGGTCCCTCGTAGGATCCCGGGGGGGGCGACAGGACGGGAGCCGGCGGGGGAAGGCGGTCGATCACGTACCGGGCCTGCCCCTCGAACCGTTCGGTGCCTCGAGCACCTCGGACCTCCAGGACGTAGGTCCTCTCCTCCCTCGGGAAGGCCGTCAGTTCGAGGGCGCCCGAGAGGGGACGCCAGATGCCGTCCCCGCTCTCCTGGAATCGGTACTCCCCGGTGGCGCCGGGGGGAAGGACGGCCTGGACCCGGGCGGAGGAATATCTCCCGGGCTCCGGCGTCCAGGCGAGGCCGCTTTCCTGGGAAACCGCCGACGCCGCGGCGAGCGCGAGTACCAGTACCGGGCCGGCTCGGAACCGCATCGCTACTTCTTGAGGACCGAGAGTATGTCCTTGAGTTCGGGATCCTCGGGATAGTAGTGGACCCTCAACTCCTCCTCGGACAGGCCCACGAGCTCGTGGCTCATGTAGTGTATCCAGACCTCGTCCTGGGGGGACTCGACCTCGACCCTTCGGCAGTAGTAATCCGGGCGTATGGGGAGCTCTTCCTTGCGGTACTTCGCGACCTTGTAGTCGTGGACCGCGACCTTGATGTCCGTACGGGGAATTCCCTTTTCCAGGAGGATCTCCACGAGGTGGTTGATGGTGCGTCCGGAATCGTAGATGTCGTCCACCAGGAGGACCCGGTCCCCGTGGCGGAGATATTCGGGGCTGTAGGTCCAGCCGTCGATTCGGACCTGCTCGTGGGCCTGCACGTCCGTGTAGGAATGGGCGACGACGGCGGCATAGAAGACCGGCCGGTCGGATTTCCGCACGATCTTGAAGTATTCGGAGATCACGTTTCCCAGATACGCCCCGCCCCGGAGGGAGACGTAGATGATGTCCGGGACGAATCCGTCCGAGTGGATCCGGTGCGCCAGCTTGAGGGCGTTGTTGCGGACCGTATCGTAGGGCAGGAATTCCTTTCGCATGGCCGTCCTTTCGCGGGTCGGTCGTCTATCGCTCCGCCCGATGTTCCGCATGGGTTCCGGAATCCCGCGGCCCGCGAAAAAAAGGGGCCGCCCCGGGAATCCGGGACGGCCCCAATTCTAGCCTTACTTGCGGACGAAGGCAAGGGAAGAGAGGGTCTGCCCTTCCCGCAGGAAGTTGAACTGGATCTTGGAGTCCTTCGGATCGTTCAGGGCCCGGTAGAACTCCGCGACGTTCCGGACCTTTCGCTCGTTCACCTCCTGAACGATGTCCCCGGGCTTCATTCCGATGGTGTCCGCGGGGGTCTTCGCGATCACGTTGGACAGGTACACCCCCGAGGTTCCCTTGGGTACCCGACCCTCGGGGATTCCCTCGGCGTCCAGGGACACGGCCTCGAGGCCGGGGAAGAGCTTGGAATTGTCCGAGACGGCGCCTTCCTTGCGGGCCTCGATGGTGACCGTGACGGTGCGGCTCTTTCCGTCCCGGAGGACTTCGAACTCGGCTTTGCGCCCGACCGGTAGGTCCCCGACCTGGCGGACAAGCTGGTCCACGGAGGCTACGGGCCGTCCGTTCAGGGAGACCACGAAGTCCCCGGGCTGGATTCCGCCCTTGTCGGCGGGGCTGCCCAGGTAGAGGTTGCTGATGAAGGCGCCCTTGCGACCCTCCAGGCCCATCTCCCGGGCCGTGGCCTTGTCCGCCTCCCGGAGCAGGACCCCGAGCCAGCCGTACTCGACCTTGCCCCGGCCGATGATGTCCTCCATCCCCTTGCGAAGGTTGTTGATGGGCAGGGAGAATCCCAGGCCGATGTTCCCGCCGCTGGGGGAGGCGATCCAGGTGTTGACCCCGACCACTTCGCCCCGGATGTTCACCAGGGCCCCGCCGGAGTTGCCCCGGTTGATGGCCGCGTCGGTCTGGATGAAGTCGCTGATGTTCCCGTCCGGTCCGCCCGAACGGTTCAGGGCGCTCACGATGCCCGCGGTCACGGAGGAGAAGAGCCCGAAGGGGCTGCCGATTGCGATGGCCCAGTCGCCGACCTTGAGCTTGTCGGAGTCCCCGAGCTTGGCGATTCGGATGCTGTCCGGGTCGTCCACGGTGAATTTCACCACCGCCATATCCTTGCGCTCGTCCTTGCCGACCAGTTCGCCCTTGAACTCCCGCTCGTCGTGGAGCTTCACGGTGATCTCCGTCGCGTTTCCGGCCACGTGGGCGTTGGTCAGGACGTAGACGGTCCGTCCGTCCTTGCGGACCAGGATCCCGGACCCGAGTCCCTGTTCCTGGTATTCCCGGGGAGCCGGGGCGCCCTGCCCGTCCTCCTGGGGGCCGAAGAAGAACCGCCAGGGGAACTGGTCCGGACTGGGGGCCTGGGCGGTCACGGTCTCCACGACATCGAGTTCCACCACCGAGGGCAGGACCGATTCGGCCACCCGGTTGAAGGCGGTCTGCAGGGACTCGGCGTAGGTCAGAGCCTGGTCCTCCGTCACCGTGCCGGAACCCGGACCATCCGCGAATACTACCGCCGGGGACTGGGCCCGGGCCGAGGAGGTCAGGGAAACGAAGGCCGCAGAAAAACCGATCAGGATGCCCAACAGGACCAGGTTGACGAGGAAAAAATTCCTTGAGCTTAGTTTATCCCGAAGCGACATGGCACACTCCTTGCGTTCGTCCGATTCGCTCTCGCTAAAATATACTACCGGACGACCGCAATGGTTACAGTGCCGACTTCACCAGGTGGTCAGGACCTCGGGCCCGTCCGGAAGTATGGCCACGGTGTGTTCGAAATGGGCGGAGGGTTTCCCGTCCGCGGTGACCACGGTCCAGTCGTCGTCCAGGGTTTCCACGTCGTCCCCTCCCAGGTTGATCATGGGCTCGATGGCCAGGACCATGCCGGGGACGATGCGGGGATTCGGTCCCACCCCGACGTAGTTCGGAACCTGGGGATCCTCGTGGGGGGAAAAGCCCACCCCGTGCCCGCACCATTGCCGGACGACCCCGTAGCCCCGGCTGCGGGCGAGTCCGTACACGGCCCGGGAAATGTCGTGGATCCGTCCGCCCACCCGGATCGCCGCGATGGCCCGGTCCAGGCACTCCCGGGTCGTCGAGAGGAGGGCCTCGATGTCCGTCGAAACCCGCCCCACCGGCACGGTGATGGCCGCGTCGGAGAAGTATCCCCCGAGGTCGATCCCGCAATCGAGTCCCACGATGTCGCCGCTTCGAAGCCGGCGGGGGCCCGGGATCCCGTGGATGACCTCCTCGTTGACGGAGACGCACAGGGAGGCGGGATATCCTTCGTAGCCGAGGAAGGCGGGCCGTCCCCCGGCTTTCTGGATGTAGGTGCGGGCGAAATCGTCCAGGTCCCGCGTCGAGACCCCCTCCCGCACCTGGGGGCGGAGTTCCGCGAACAGGCCGGAAAGCAGGCGACAGGATTCCCGGATTCCTCGGATCTGTTCCTCGTTCTTCAGCTTCAGCATGGATTCCTCTTTTCCTCCGGGACTATCGGGAGCCGGACAGTCGCAGGGCCTCCGCGTAATCCGGTTTCGCCTCCAACGCCGCTTCCCAGGCGGCTCGGGCCCCCCGGCGGTCCCCGAGGGCCGCCCGCTCCTTGCCTTCCTCGGTCAGGGCCCGAGCCCGGCCTTCGGGGTCCCCGGCCCGGGAAGCCGCGATCCGGAACCTCTCGGCGGCGAGCGTATGGTTCCCGATCTCCGAATATAGCACTCCCAGGGCGAAGGGCGCATCCGGGCCCTCCGACGCCGGCCCGGCCCCCTCGATGAACTCGACGGCCTCCGCGATCCGGCCCTCCAGGGTGAGGGACAGAGCTTCGAAATACCAGGGCTCTCCCAGGTCCACGCCCCGGGTTTTGAGCCGGCGGTACGCCTCCGCGGCCTGGGGGAACCGTTCCGCCGACGCCAGGATTCCCAGGGACCAGGACTGGAGGTACGGGTCGTCCGGGAATGCGTCGGCCAGTTCCATCGCCCGGGCCGCGCGGGCCTCTACCGGGGCGCCGCGAAGCCGGATCTCCGCCTCCAGGACCGCCGACCGGAGGTCCGGAGGATCCTCCCGCCGGTCGGCCAGGATCGTCAGGGCCGATTCCTCCCGCCCCGTCCGCGCCAGATAGGCCGCCCGGGCGCGGAGTGCGCCGGAATCCGAGGGAAAGGCCGCGGCCATCGCCTCGTACCAATAGTCGGCCCGGACGGGATCCTCCTCCAGGGAGGCCAGGGAAGCGTATACCTTCCAGGAATACCCGGGATCCGCCAGGACCAGCTCCGTCAGGTATTCCCGGGCCCACTCCCGTTCGCCCAGCAGGAAGGCCGCGTCGGCCTTCCGTTCCAGGTCCCGGCCCGAAAAGGCGCGCCGGGAATCCGAGAGCAGGGAATCGAGGGCTCCGGCATCCCAGGCCAGGTCCGGATCCGGGGCGGCTCCGAGCTCGACGGCCCGGCGCAGGTACGCGGCGGCGCCGTCCCGGTCTCCCGCCCGCATCCGAAGGAGGGCCGCGTCGATCGCGGGCTCCCCCCGCCCGGAGGCGTCCGCCACGCGCAGGAGCGAGTCCTCCTCTCCCGGCCGGGACGGGTCGCCGCCCGGAAGCCGGGAGCATTCCAGGTAGGCCTCGGCGAACCAGGCCGGCCGGAGCTCGGGATCCAGGGGTGCCGGGAACAGGGCGAGGGCGTCCCCGGGCCGGTCGGCGTCCAGGTAGGCCCGGCACGCGGCCAGGGCGATGTCCTCGTAGGTGGGATAGACTTTGCGGGCCCGTTCCGCGACCTCCGCGGCCAGGGCCGGGTTCCCGGTCTTCTCCGAGGCCCGGAACGCCCGGGATAGGAGCCGGATCCAGTCCGAGGAGCTCCGGGCCCGACGGGATCCCGCGTCCAGGAGACGGCTCAGACGGGCCGGGTCGTTTCCCGAAGCATCCAAACTCGCAAGGGACCGCTCGAATCCGGCGCCGGGAGAACAGGCCCCCAGGAGGAGGACCGCCAGGATCGCGGCGACCGTCCCGCGGTCTCTCCAGAAAGTCTCAGGATCCCTGCGATTCCGCTTTCCAGATGGCATCCAGAACCCCGTTCACGAACTTGTAGGAATCCTCGGATCCGTATTCCTTTACGATCTCGATGGCCTCGTCGATCGTGATCTGCGCGGGTATGTCCTTCTGGAACATCAGGGAGTAGGCGGAGAGCCGGAGGACCGCCAGGTCCACCTTCTTGAGACGCTCCAAGGTCCAATGCTCCAGGTGCCGCTGGATGCAGGCGTCGACGGCCTCGATATTCTCGATCGTACCCGAGATGAGCAGGCCCGCGAAGGCCTTGAGCTCGTCCTCCAGGGATTCCCGCTTGGCATCCTCCACCCACTCGTAGGATAAAAGATCCTCCAGAGGCTGCCGGGAGGCCTCCCACGCGTACAGGGCCTGGAAGGCCAGGATCCTCCCCTTCCTTCGGGAGGCCATGCCTAGAACTCCAGCTTCTCGTCGACGATCTTGATCGTGGCCTCGGAACGCAACTGCTTGAGCAGGTCGCTCTCGATCTGGTCCAGGGTATTCTGGAGACGCTCCATTCCGAGCTTGTACTGGATGAGCTGCTGGACCGTCCGGTTCTGGCCGGGAATGAGGTCGGCGAGCCCGAGGAACCGCTCGGGGCTCTGCTCCTCCACCCGGAGTATCGCGTAGCCCGTCAGCTGGGAGCCGGAACTCTCGACGGGGTCGCTGATGCGGCCGGGCTTGACCGTGAAGGCCGTATCGGTGAACTTCTGCCCGAAGGCCCGCACCGCGTCGGCGGTCTTCGGCAGGGTGAACTGGGAGGAAGCCTTGTAGGGCATCCCCCCGGCGATGGCCCGGGTCACGAACTCCCCGAACTTGTCGGGGGAGGACTTGATCTGGGTGGAGAGTCCGTTCAGGGTTTCCAGGGCCTTCCTGCGGTCCTCCGGTCCCTTGTCCTTCAGGTCCACGTAGATCATGGATACCCGGGCCATTTCCGGCAGGAAGTAATCCTTCTTGTTGAACTCGTATTCCTTGATGATGTCGTCCGCCGTGGGCTGGGGGATGGCCTTGAGCCGGTCGGCTTGCTTGGTCTGGATGTACTTCTGCAGGAGCACCTGCTGGCGGGCCCAGACCTTGAGGTCCAGGGTGACGCCCCGGGCCCGGAGGAGCTGTTCGAGGTTGGCGTCCGTAGCCGCGGGTCCCAGCTGGGACCGCATATTCGTGATCTGGGCGTTGATCTCGGCGTCCGCGGCGGTGATTTTCTCCCGTTCGCAGAACTGGAAGAAGAGGACGTTGTTGATCCGCATGTCCAGGACCTGCTTGCGCTCCTCCGGGGTCAGTTTGCGCTTGGCGACAGTCTCCAGGCGATCGAAGTCCGTCTTCAGGCTCCGCTGGGAGATGACTTCCTGCCGGCTGAGGCGAACCGTGGCCACCGGGGTATCGATGGTCGTCTGGGCCTGCAGGGCGACGACGGCCAGGAGAAGGCACAGGGATACAAGACTGCGACGCATAAAATTTCCTTGTCCTATGGAATCGGCGATCCCCGTCGGGACGGTACGCCCATGTACTTAGAACAAACGATCCGAAGAAAGGTAAACAAATCCCGGGGTTTATGCAAGGCTCGAGGCGGGCGAAGGTCCTCCCGGGGATCCGGAGGCCTCCAGCCGTCTCCGGAGGGGCTTGATCCCCGGCAGCTTGGGCGCCAGGATTTCCGCCTCCCCCAGGGCGGCGAGGGCTTCCCGTCCCCGTCCGGCTTTCGCCAGGATCTCAGCCTTCCTTCTAAGGAACCGGGCCGAGTCCTCCGGGTCCGCGGCGATCCGGGCGGCTTCCTCCAGGATATCCAGGTATTCCTCCCGCCCGTCCGGCAGGCAGATACCCTCGAGCACCAAGCGCCGGAACTGCAGCTCCACCACGTCGAAGAAATACCCGAAAGCCGGTTTCTCCCGTTCCATTTCGATCAAGGTCCGGTATACCCCGTAGGCCTTTCGCCACTCTCCCCGTTTCTCGTAGAGCTCCGCGATACAGAACTCCGCGTCCATGGCCTCGGCCCGTTCGAAATACCGGGTCAGGCGGGTATGCTCGTCCCCCGAGATGGTCTCGTAGTACTCCAGGGCCTCGTCGTCCCGGTCGTGGAGGAGGTCGTACATCACCAGCTTGGCCCGGTACTCGGGATCCTCCCGCCTCTCCAGGAGCCAGGTCCGGTACTCGAAGGAGGGGTGCTCCCGGCTCCTCGCCTGGGTCCTTCGCAGCTTCCGGTCGTAGTCTCGTCGAAGCTGGGGATCCGAGAGGGTCCGATACGCCTCCAGGAGCAACCGCATGGACCGGTCGTCGCTGCGGGCGGTGTCGGGGTGGAAGACCTTGGCTTTTTTCCGGAACGCACTCTTGATCTCCCGGGGAGACGCCTCGGGACGAACACCCAGGAATTCGTAATACGTAGCCAGCGGTTGTTCTACCAAGGATGGCTCCGGAACGGAAGGGATTCGGGTTTGATGCGGACGGAAGGCGTCCGTCCCGGACGGGCGTGCCGGTCGGCCGAGCCGCAGGGTGGGCCGAGCCGAACGGACGCCGTCGAAGGATCAGTTGCCGGAATTCTGGGAAGGCGGTACCGGTTCGTCCTGCGGGGGGGTCAGCTGACCCTGGACCTCAGAACCGGGCAGGGGGGCCGCCGCCTGACTTTCCGCGGACCACCATTCCGTCGTCCCCTGGCCGGCCTTCCGGAGGGCGGCGGCCTCGACGGACCCGGTCGGGGTGCGGTTGAGAAGGGCCAGGCTGAACGCGAAGACGAAGAAGAGCCCGCCCAGGATGTAGGTGACCCGGACCACCACGTTGGTGGCGCGGGACCCGAAGGCGGACGAACTCCCGCCGGAGAAGATCCCGCCCAGGTCGTCGCCGTCCGAATCCTGGACGATCACGAGGAGAACCAGGAGGACCGAGACGACGATGAAGAATACCAGCAGAATGACACTTAGAAGACCCATGGATTAGACTCCGTTGACGGATTCCGCGACCCCGGGCCCGCCGGCCGCCGCGCGCCCCTTCGGGGCAAGGCATCATACAGCGCCGGCGGCCGCAGGATCAATAGGCGAGCTCCGGTTCTACCGGAACTTGGCTATGGGTACGAAGGTCTCGGCTTTCAGGCTCGCACCGCCCACCAGGGCCCCGTCGATGTTCGGCTTGGCCATTAGGGCCGCCGCGTTCTCCGGCTTCACGGAGCCGCCGTACTGGATGTAGGCGGACTTGGCCGCGGTCTCGCCGTACAGCTCCGTTAGAACCTTCCGGCAGAAGGCGTGCACCGAATCGGCGTCCTCCGGGGTGGCGGTCTTCCCGGTTCCGATGGCCCAGACCGGTTCGTAGGCGATGGTGACCCGGGCGAATTCCGCCGGGGAGACACCCGCCAGTCCTTCCCGGATCTGGGTTCCCACGACCTTCTCGAGGTGCCCGGCCTCCCTCTCCTCGAGGGTTTCCCCGACGCAGAGGATCGGATCCAGGCCGTGGGCCAGGGCCAGGCGTACCTTGCGGTTCACGAGCTCGTCGGTCTCCCCGTAGGTATGGCGGCGCTCGGAGTGACCGAGAATCACGGCCCGGACCCCCAGGTCCTTGAGCATCAGGACGGACACCTCTCCCGTATGGGCCCCCTGTTCCTCGGCGGCCATGTTCTGGGCGCCCAGGATCAGCTTGGAACCCCGGAGGACCTGGGCCACCGCGGCCAGGGAGGTGAAAGCCGGGGCGATCATGACCTTCTCCTTGCAGTCCCCGAGGGCGGACGCGAGAGCCTGGGCGAGGGCGACGGATTCGCCGACGGTCTTGTGCATCTTCCAGTTGCCGGCGATGTAATAGGAACGCATAGGGTTCTCCTCGATGTCAGGATGCGAGAGTGCCGCCGGCGGACCCGCTTCGGGGTTCCCGCCGGCGGCCCGACGGACGGACGGGACCTACTTCCGGCAGACCTCGATGCCCGGGAGTTTCTTCCCCTCCAGCAGCTCGAGGCTCGCGCCCCCGCCGGTGGACACGTGGCTCATCCGGTCGGCCAGGCCGAACTTGTTGACCGCCGCGACGGAATCCCCGCCGCCGACCACCGTGACGGCCCCCCGGCCCGTGGCCTGGGCCACGAGCTTGGCGACCTCCCCGGTGCCCTTGGAGAAGGCTTCGAACTCGAAGACCCCGACGGGTCCGTTCCAGACGATGCTCTTCGCGGATTCCAGCACCTTGGCGTATTTCGAGAGGGTCTTGGGCCCCACGTCCATGCCCATCAGGTCGTCCGGGATGTCCAGTCCGTCCACGGCCACCGGGGCCGCGGAGGCGTCGAAGGACGCCGAGCAGACATGGTCCAGGGGCAGCACGATCTCCACGCCCGCGGCGGCCGCGGCGTCCAGGATGGACCGGGCGGTGCCGACCATGTCCTCCTCCACCAGGGACTTGCCCGTCTTCTTGCCCAGGGCCCGGAGGAAGGTGTAGGCCATCCCGCCCCCGATGACCAGGGCATGGGCGTTCTTGAGCAGGCTCTCCAGGACCGCGATCTTGGAGGACACCTTGGCCCCGCCGATGACGGCCACCATGGGCTTGGGCGGGTTCACCACCATGGGCTCCAGGTACTCCACCTCCTTGGCCATGAGAAAGCCCCCCACGGACACGGGCAGGAACTTGGATACGCTGGCCGTGGAGGCGTGATCCCGGTGGGCCGTGCCGAAGGCGTCGTTCACGAAGATTTCTCCGTAGGTGGCCAGCTCCCGGGCCAGCTTGTCCCGCTCGGCGGGATCCTCGCTGGTCTCCTCCTTGTGGAACCGGGTGTTCTCCAGGAGGATGACGGATCCGGCGGGCTGGGACTCGATGAAGGCCTTCTTGCCGTAGCAGGAGTCCTCCCCCGCGAAGATCACGGGCTTGCCGAGGACCTTGGCCAGGTGCTCCGCGACCGGACGCATCCGGTGCTTGCCCGCCAGGTATTTCTCCTCGTCCCAGGGCTTGCCGTCCTTCTCGGCCTTTTCCTTGGCCTTCTTGGCGTCCTTCTTCGGGTCGCCGAGGTGGCTCATGAGGACGAGGCTCTTCACGCCCTTCTCGAGGCAGTACCGGATCGTGGGCAGGGAAGCGGTGATCCGGGTGTCGTCCTGGACCTTCCCGTCCTTCATGGGCACGTTGAAGTCCACGCGCATGAGGATGCGCTTGCCCGCGAGCTCGATATCCTTGATCGTCTTGATCATGGTTTCTCCGGAATGAAAAGGGCCGGGATGGCCGACAAGTCGGCCATCCCTCGCAGTTCCTAACGTTCCATGAGAACGTTAGGAACCGCCGCACCAATACAAGCCGCCAAAAAGACCAAAAAGGTCTTTGGACGGTTGCCCTCGGGATCTTACTTCATGCCCGCCATGTACTTGAGCATGTCGACCACGCGGTTGGAATAACCCCACTCGTTGTCGTACCAGCTTACGACCTTGAAGAAGCGCTTCTCCCCGGGGAGGTTGTTCTGCAGGGTCGCGAGGCTGTCGTAGATGGAGGAGCGGGGGTCGTGGATGAAGTCCGTGGAGACGAGCTCCTCGTCCGTGTACCCCAGGATCCCCTTGAGATAGGACCCCGCCGCCTTCTTCAGGAGGCCGTCGATCTCCTCGATGGAGGTGTCCCGGGTCGCGCGGAAGGTCAGGTCCACGACGGACACGTCCGCGGAGGGGACCCGGCAGGACATGCCCGTGAGCTTGCCCTT